>JAGXSJ010000138.1 GCA_018333895.1 Truepera sp. | reverse complement strand
CCGGCCACCTCGCGAAAGTAGCCTGTTGGCCAACCTTGCCCAACCTCGCGCTCGACGATGCTGGCGATGTACTTCGACACACTCAAGTTTTTGGCTTCGGCCTTGGCGCGTAGCTGCTGAGCGACCTCATCCGGAACGTAGAAGTGGAGTTGCGGCATGATCTCACCTCGCCCTTTAGCATAGTACAAATATATGCGCACATATGCTGATCAAGCTACCGGCAGATAGACATAGATCCCCAACACGTCCGGCGGCAGCAGCGGCTCTACCGCGTAGCGCAAGCCCTTAGCCCCGGCAGCGCTGCGCACGCGCTGGTGCGCCGCCAGGAGCGCGTTGCTGTGCTGAGTGGCGATCTCCTGGAGATAGGGCATAAGTTGCCCAAAGCCGTCGGTAACGCGGGCGATAAAGGTGTGGGCCTGCTCAAAGGCCACGTTGGCAGCGGGCTCGGCCTCGAACAAGGCTTCGGCCTTTGCGGGCGGTAGCCAGACGGCGGCCTCGGGCGCGCCGGTAAAGGCTAAGGGCAGCACCTCTTCGGCCAAGAGCTGCCAGCTCTCGCTCCCGCGGGTGGTGCTCAGGTGGTAGCGCAGGCGCACCAGCAGGAGCGTGGTGCGGATCGTAACGGCCTTGGTGCGCATCACCCCGGCGCGCTTGGCTACCCCTCCCTGCAGCGGATCGAGGGCGGTATCGACCAGATAAGTGGCCAGCTTCTCGACCAGCGGATGGGTGCGGCTTAACAGCTCGCCATCTGGCACCGGCAGCTCGAAGCGGCCCCGAAAGCGAGTCACGCCGAGCGTTTCGCGCAGCGCCCGGGGGGCTTCGCTGAGGTCAAACGTGACGGCGCTACCTGGGCTCACGACCCCGCCGTGGAGCTGCACGGCGCGGCTCATAAACTGCGCGAGGTGAGCGCTCGAGCCTACCGCGGCGCGGGCAGCCTTAAGCTCGGCGGCGACCTCCGAGACCTTGATGGTCTCTTGGGCAAACATGGTGCGCGAGCGCTTCTCGCGCTCGGCAGCGGCGTCCCACAGTTGATTGAACTGCTGGGTGCGCGGCCTTATGTACTGCTCGAGGTCTGCAAAGAGCGCCTGCTGCTGGCTGGCCTTTGCGTCGAGCCCTTTGAGGAGGAGGCCCTCGAAGATCGCCTCGATTACCTCATCGGAGCCGACCGGGACGGGCACACTGATACCGAGCGAGGTGCGGATGGTCTGGTGCTTGCGGATGAGCACGTCGAGCACAATGCCGTCGATCTGGTTGTCGGTACCGTAGATGGTTCGCACCACCACCGTGTCCCTGGCCTGGCCGAAGCGGTCGATGCGGCCCTCGCGCTGCTCGTGCCGGGTGGGGTTCCAGGAGAGGTCGTAATGCACCACCGCGTCGAACTGCTGCTGCAAGTTGATCCCTTCGCTGAGGCAGTCGGTGGCGACCAGCACCCGCCTCGCCTGCTGGCCTAAGGCTGCGACGCGCGCCTCGCGCTCTTCAGGCGGCAACAGGCCGGTCACGGCCTGCACCTCCACCCCTTGGGGCAGCGCCGCCAGCAGCGCTGCGGCCACATACTCGGCGGTGTGAATAAAGCGGCAGAAGACGATCGGCGAGCGTCCCTCCTTCACGAGGTGGCTGATCAGCTTGGTGAGCCGCTGGAGCTTGTTGTCCTGCTCGGGGGTGATGACATCGGCCTCGCGGGCCAGCTCCCAGAGGCGGCGGCGCTCGCGCTGGGACTCGTCATCCGCGCCGCCGGTATCCGAACCGGGAGTAACGTCGATCCCCTCGGCGGCCTCGTCATCCATCAGGTCGAGCACGGTTCGGCGCCCTACCTCGTCGGCCTCTTCGGCGCTGGCGGTGTCGGCGCTGGCGGCGCGGTTGCGCAAGGTGGCAGCGGCAGCCGCCGGGCTCGAGGCCAGCGCCCGCAACAGGCCCAACGCTGACCACCAGCGCACCCGTTGGCGATGACTGCGCTCCGGCGTCTGGACGATCTCGCGGGCATAACGGAGCACCCGCTCAAACAGGCGTTTGTACTCGGGGCTCAGGGTGTAGGTCGCTTCGGCGTCGTCCCGTTCGGGAAAGGTGGTGCCTTCCAGGTAGTGCCGGAGATCGCCTCGCTTGCGCTGCACGAAGTATTGCGCTAGCTCACGGCGGACGTTTTCGTTGTGCCGACCGCTCAAGTCTTCTGGTAGGGTGGCGAACCGGCGATTGAGGAGTGACAGGAGCGAGCGGAAGGCTTCTTCCTTGCCGCTGTGAGGGGTGGCCGTAACCAAGATCAGGTGCCGCGCGGGATCGCTGGCGAGGCCCTTCAGGAGCTCGTGGCGCTGGTGCCGACCGCCGCGCCCGTCGCTGGCGTCGGCGCAGGTGTGCGCCTCGTCGACGATGAGTAGCTCCGGCGCGGTGCGCAGAAAGTCAAAACGGCGCCGCTCGGCCTTAATAAAGTCGGTCGAGACGATGGTGAAGGGGTAGCGCTCAAAGAGCGACTCAGCTAAGCCGCCGCCGCGCTCGAGCCGTGAGGCGGTGCTAGGGAGCACCAGGGTAGCGCTCAAATGGAACTTGTCGTGCAGCTCCCGCTGCCACTGCTCGGCCAGGTGCGGCGGCGTGAGCACCGCGAAGCGCGAAACCTCGCCGCGGTCATACAGCTCGCGCGCAATCAGCGCCGCCTCGATGGTCTTGCCGATGCCGACGTCGTCCGCAATGAGGATTCGCACCACCTCTTGCTTGAGGGCCAGCAGCAGCGGCACCAGTTGGTAAGGGCGCGGCTCCACCGCAATCCGGCCAAACGAGCGAAACGGCCCGGCCGCGGAGCGGAAACTCAGCCTCACCGCGTTGCGCAAGAGACCAGCCGAGCGGGCGTCGCCCAGTGCGTTCGGGTCGGGCAGCGAGAACTGGGCGGGCTCGAGCGTCTCAAGGGGGAGATAGATGCCGGTCGTCTCACCGTCGCTGCCGCCTAAGGGCTTAAGCAGCACAAAGTCTGCTTCGCTCCCCGGCTGCACCACCCACTCGCGGCCCCGCGCCCGCACCAGGCTGCCAACGGTGTAGCTCATCGCTTACCCCCAAACAGCCAGGCATGCTCTGTTAGCAGCGCCGGCCAGTCGTCGGTATGCTTAAAGCGCAGCACGGTGTAACCCAGGTTCTCCAGACAGCTCTGCTGCGACCTGTCACGCTCCTGACGCTCCGGGTAGTCGTGGGGCGGGCCGTCGATATACAGGGCGACAAACTGCTCCTGGTAAAGAAAGTCGGGGCGGGTCCGGCAGCCCTCGATCAGTACCTGCGCCGCGCTCGGCAGGCGAGCGTCCTGCTTGGCTAGCAGGTGGAGGAAGCGCTGCTCGAGCGCGCTGTCACACCAGCGCAGGAGCTCCTCGAGCTGTTGGAAGCGCGGCTTGTGAGTAGACGATGCTTGCGTGGTGGTGCCCATGAGTTGCACCAACCAGGGCTTGATGGCATGGCGGTCGAGCAGCAGGTGATCGCGCTGATTGGTGTAGCTCAGCAGACAGTCGTAACAGGCGGCCTCACAGCGCTCGTGAGCATGCGCAGCGTGCTCCAAATCGGCCAGTGTGTCGGGGTCGAAGTGGCACAGCTCGAGCGCACACCGCGCCACCCTGGCGATGGCTTGCGGATCGGTAACGAGCTGTTGCAGCACGCCGGCCCCGCCCTCGGCGGCTTCGTAGAAGAGCAGGAGCCGCCGGTTATCGCGGCCGGGCAGCGGTTCGGCGGCCAGCTCGCTGTCTTCAAGCTGGTACTCGAGCTGAATAGCAGCTTTCAGCGCGGCCTGCAGTGAGGCCAGCAGCGGCGGCTCGAGCTGGGTGGCGGGCTCCCACAACAGCGCGTTACGGTAATCCTGCACATACGGGATGACGCGCTTGAGGCGGGTGGAGAGATCGTCCTGGTCGTCGCGCTCCTCAAGCTCCTGAAGCTCCTTATCCCGCTTCCAGTAGCCGCGCTCGAGGTCGAGCACGAAGCCGAGCAGGTGCTTACTCTCGCGGCGGAGCCAGCCGAGGTTGATGCGCCACAGATTGGCGGTCTGGCCGTATTGGAGGGTGGCAAGCGCCTCGCCGTTGCTGTACAGGGTGGCCTGCACGTAGCCTGGCCGGCCTCCTGAGTCTTCGAAGCGCACTCCGGTGATGATGTCGTAGCCCAGGCGCTGGCGCTCCTCTTCATCGCTGCTGATCCGCTCGCGGCGGCGGGTGGAGACGTTTTCCAGCCGGAACAGCGCAACGAGCGAGCGGAGCTCTGGCGAGCCGCAGCGCTCGCAGAGATCGCCCCCCGGCCCCTCGCCTACCGGGTGGAGATAGCCGCAGGCGCCGCAGAGCTTGATGCCGATCTCCTGCGGCTGGCCGGCAGCGGGATCGATACTGGCGGGCGGCAGGATCGCCCGGTTGGCTTCGAACTTCATGCCCTCGTGGTAGATAATCGCGCGGGGGCCGAACTCGCTGATGGCCAAAAAGCGCGGGCGGCTCAGGTAGTCTTCACTCTTGTGCCAGCCGCGGCGACCAGGGAGGTAGGCGCTGAGCGGCAAGCGTGGGAACGAGTAGCCGGGCAAGAACCCTTCGCTGCCAAAGTAGCGATACGAGTAGAAGTCGCTTAGCGCGGCCTGGTCGGTATTGCGCAACAGCTCGAGCTGCCGCTCGGCTTCGGCGCGGAGCCCTTTGGCGCGCTCGCGTTCATGGGATGGCGTGGCGGCGTTGCCGATGATCGCGTTCTGCCGGGTGCGCTGCGCCTCGGCGGCGCGGTAGAGGTTGCGCCAGCGCTCGCAGGCCGCGTCCAGGCGCTTGGGTGCCTGGCGCACCGTTTCGACTAGCCACTCTGGGTGATACCAGTCGCTGGACGCCAGCTCGTTGGCGATGCTGGCAAGCAGCTCCCGGGCTCGCTTGAGGGCCCGAGCCTGGGCGGCGGGGCGCCGGATCTCGTCTTGAAGCTGGGCTGTCAGGGGGTAACTCGGGTCAGCTAGCGTTAGCACCTCGGTCAGGGAGCGACCGAGATCGACGCCCGTTTCGGCCAGCCAGATGGCGTGAACATGGGCGCGCAACAGCTCTTCGTTGGCGAGCTCGAGCCGCGGCGGCGTGACTACGCCGGCTACCATCAGCTCCGGGCGCTTAAAGAAGTACTGATCGTGCGAGCTTAAGTTCGAGGCATAGGTAAAGACCAGCGCCGGCTGGCCGCTCCGTCCGGCCCGCCCGCTGCGCTGGGCGTAGTTGGCCGGGGTCGGCGGCACGTTGCGCAGATTGACCACGTTCAGGTCGCTAATATCGACCCCTAGCTCCATGGTCGGCGAGCAGTACAGGATCGGCAGCTCGGAGTTGCGAAACTGCGCCTCGCGCAACTGCCGCACCTCGGCTGGCACCTGCGCGGTATGCTCGTGGGCCGCTATCCCGCGCAGCTCAAGCGCGGCAGTGCGATAAAAGTCGCGGAAGAAGGCGTTGACCGGCCTCGTCCGTTCGGAGACCACCGTGCGCAGCGGATCAACAAAGGCCCGGCTACCGTCTAGCGCGTGCCACCGCATGGCCGCAGCGTTGACGCGGTAGGCCGGCTCGCCCCTCCCCCCCACGTTCTCGACAATCCCCGCCACGATTAGGGCGCTCAGCAGATCGCTGATAATCTGCTGCACGTCATCCAGTGGCAGGCGCCCAGCAAACTCCGGCAAGCTCTTGGCCTGCCGCAGATAGCGGCCAAAGAGACCCCGCGGCGACAGGTAGAGGTCAAGGCCCTGCTCCCCTGGCGGCCTACTCCGAGCGAAGGCGACCGTCGCGTAGGCCAGCGTTTCGTCCTCGGCAAAGCTCCAGGGATTTTTGAGGTGGCGCGAAGCCTGCTGCTTGATCCGCTCCTGATGCTCGCTCTCGAGGTAATTGACGCCGATCGCCAGGTTCCAGCGGAGCACGTCGGCCAGCAGCCCGGCTACCCGCTCGCGCGTTTGCGGGCTAGCGGCGGCCAAAGCGGGGTGCCGCTGCCGCCACTCGTCCTCCGCCTGGCACAGTTCGCGCAGGCTCTGATAGCCGATCCTGAGCAGACCGGTCTGCTCGAGGTTGGGGGCGGTCAGGCGCCAGCCGCGCTTGAGGTCGCGATAGAGGCGGTAGCCCAAGACTTCGCGCAGCGCCCGCTCGGTTTCGATACGGGCGGCAAACTTGACCTCCGGGTTAGCGGCGTAGTCGCTCAGCCCCAGCGCCAGCGCGGCGAACACCCGTTGCGTCAGCTCATCGTGGGCGAGCCCGGCAGGGCCAGCCTGCTGCACGGCTCGGCAGAGCGCGGCGCGCAACAGGCTGACCTCTACGAAGTCGTTAAGGTGCCCGGCCTGCAAACTGGCGTCCTGGCGGTTATCGGTAAACGATAATAGCTTGCGGGCCGGCGGGGGCAGCTCCGCCGTGCGGAGCAGCAGCACCGCAGCCAGGCTCAAGATGGTGGTAGCGCTCGCCCGCCCTTCGGCGCTTAAGACCCCGAGCTTGCCGAACTCACCCTGCTTGCCGGGGTAGGCCACGCCGCAGTGCAGACAGAACTTAAAGGGCTCTGGTAGCAGGTGAACGAGCAGTCCGCCGGGGTCTTCGCGGCCATCTGGGGCGAGCCGCACCCCTCGCGGCAGGTGCTTTTTCTGGCCATGGCGGATGCGCAGCTCGCCCCGGTGCTCCTCTAGCCAATCGTCCGGCAGGCGATCGTGGGCTTCGGTGGCATCCTCCGGCCAAGGGCGGCGGGTGCTCAGGTAGAGATACCCGGCTAAGGCGCCCTCCTCGCCGCCCACTTCGGCCAGGGCGCGCGGCGTAACAGTGACCTGGTCAGCTTGTTCGTGCAGCCAGACGGTGTAGTACGGCTGGCCGCACTCGCGGCAAAAGGCCAGCGGCAGCAGCAATTTGTCACGTGAGCCGGGCACGAATAGCTGCGGCTCGAGCGTTAGGTGGCGGCTCTCTTCGGGCTCGAGCGAGGCGTAGACGGTATCGCCACGGCCGATGAACTGGTGCAGCTTAAAGGCAAAGATGCGCAGGCCGGTCTCGGGGTGCGTGAGCTGGTAGCCCGCTAACAACAGCTCTTTGAGAGCATTCTCGCACTGCTCCGGCGCGACTCCGCTCAGGCGGCTTAGGGCGCCGGCGGCGTCTGACAGCCGCTGCGGTGGGGCGCGTACCAGGCGGCCACTCGCCCCCTCAGTCGCTACCCCGAAGGTTGACTCGATCCAGGCGGCCAGCGGGCTGGCGATAAACGCACTATAGTCGGCCCCAAGGAGCGCCTGGGGCTCTGCTACCTGCTGGTGCAGCGCCGCTAGCACCGCCGGGTCGCCAAAGTCCAGCTCGGGCGCACCGCGCACCAGCGTCTCGCCGATCACATGCTCAGGGCGCACGGGTGCGCCGAAGAGCTTGCTGGCTAGCCCCGCCACCTCGGCCTGGCGCTCCGCTAAGGCCCCCTTGGAGCTCATCGTGGCGCTGGTGCCAACGACTTGCAGGCCGCTGGTGCCGAGGCGTTCTCGCACCCTCCTAACCAACAAGGCTACATCGGCTCCCTGTCGGCCCCGGTAGGTATGCAGCTCATCTAACACCAGGAAGCTCAGCTTCTTTATCCCTGCGATCAAAGTCCGTTCCCGCTGGCGAGTCAGCAGCAGCTCGAGCATCACATAGTTGGTCAGTAAAATGTCGGGCGGCTTGGCGATAATCGCGCGGCGCTCCTCCTCGCCCTCCTGGCCGGTGTAGCGCTTAAAGCTCACCGGCGTTGGCCCATCCAAGCCGTAGTCCAGGAACTTGGCTAGCTCACCCGCCTGGCTGTTGGCCAGCGCGTTCATGGGATAGACGATGATGGCCCGGATACCTAACCCCGTCCCTTCGCGCAGCACCCGATCGACGATGGGGATGAGGTAGGCCAGGCTCTTGCCCGAGCCGGTGCCGGTAGTCAGCAGGTAGTTATGCCCCCGACGTGCGATTTCGATGGCTTCAAGCTGGTGCTGGTGCAGATGGAGGCTCTTGCCCAGCCCTGCCCCATCCTGGTGCTTATCACGCCGGAAGATGCGGGCGCTGGCCGGGTGCAATAGCCCTCGCTCGACTAGCTCATCCACGCTGCCACCAGGCGCAAAGGCCGGGTTGAGCTGGACTAAGGGGTCCGGCCACAGGTCGCCCGCCTCGAAGCGCTCAGCCACGTAGCGCTCGATCCGCTCGTCGCCTAGGTGGATGAAGCTCTTGACATAGGAGGCGAAGTTAGCGATCAGCTGGTTGCGCAACGCAAAGACGTTCATGGCTCACCTGCTCGGGGCAAGACTTCAGCCGCCAGATTCTATACTATACCCAAGACCCAGGCTTTTATCACGAAGCGGTGGCATCGGCCAGTACGCAAGAACCTAACCCACTAGGTAGGGGGAGGGTGATCTTCGACAAAGACTAGCCGGAGCCAGGTGGGGTTAATGATATGCTACACTGCCAGGGTTGCCACCAGGCAACGCGAAGGAGTAATAATGCCGAAGTTAAAGACCCATAAGGGCACCAAAGCCCGTGTCAAGATCACTGGGCGAGGTAAAGTCAAGGCGATGAAGAGCGGCAAGCGGCACCTAAACTACAAAAAGAGCGGTCGCCGCATCCGCCTCGGTCGCAACGCTCTGATCATTGCTGAGCCCGATGCCAAGCGCATCAGGATGCTCTTGCCCTACGGAAGCTAGCCATGCCAAGAGCCAAGACCGGAACTGTACGGCGTGCTAGGCACCAGAAGGTTCTAAAGCGGGCCAAGGGCTTTTGGGGGTTGCGCTCCAAGTCCTTTAGAGTCGCCCAGCAAACGCTGCTTAACGCCGCCGATTACGAATATCGCGACCGCCGCGATAAGAAAAACGACTTCCGCCGCCTCTGGATTGCCCGCATCAACGCCGCCGTGCGTCAGGAGGGGTTGAGCTACTCGGTCTTCGTGAGCGGCCTACGCAAAGCTAACGTTGAGATCGACCGGAAGGTATTAGCCGATCTGGCGGTGCAGCAGCCCGAGGCTTTTAGGCAGCTCGTTGCTGTAGCCAAGTCTGCTTAGTCGTTGTAATCCGCTCTCAGCCGCCGGGAGACCGGCGGCCTTTTGATTGCGGCGACAGTCAAGAAGCCGCCTTGCCTACCGCCGCCTGGAGATCGAACAGCAGGCTCGCTCGCGGCACGGGAAGCCACTTTAGCTAGCGCTGGGGGGGACACGGTAAGGCTTTCCCCTCAGCCCGCGCCACGGGCCATTGAACTACGGCAATTGCGGTGATGCCAATCTCTACCGCTGCGAGAGAGCGAAGTTGTCACCGGCACAAGCGACACTGCCAGAGGTGGCCGAGCGCAGTAGCATTATCTGATGAGCGCGCGTTACTGGCCAAAATGGCGCGGGGTGGGGCTGGCGCTGCTGTTGCTGAGTACCTTAGAGGCCTGCCTGCCGGGTATTGAGGAGGCAGGGCTGCGCGAGCGCGCGCTTGCCCCGGCCTTTCGCGACCTCTACTTCGGCTACTCCATGCAGCAGGTAGACTACGTCAGCCAGCGAGATCCAGCTATCCGCTGTTGGTTGTGCTTGGTTCAAGCGAACTCGACACTAGCCGGGGTTGAGGTCACACTTACCCTGCGCTACCTAGATGATCGGCTCTATCGCGTCTATCTCAGCACGGCAGCCTTTTCCGCTGACCAGTTGAGGGCGCGCCTGCTGCCTACGGTTGAGCAGCTCCTGACCGGGCTGCGCGCTGAGCGTGGCCCTCCGGACTGGCAGGATAGGCTCGAGCCCGCCAACTTAGCACCGGGCCGCATCGGCCTGCTCTATGGCTGGGAGACCGATAGCAACGGCGTTCGGACTTGGCTCGGGCTAGGGCGCTATGAGCATGAGCACTACGCGGTGGTGATCATCGAGTACGCCCCTCTGGTAGAGGCTAGCGGGAGTGCTAGACTCGTGCCATGAAGCATGTCGTCAGCGTGTCGCTAGGCTCGGCCAAGCGCGATACCAAACAGGTTATTACGCTGCTTGGCGAACAGCTCTTGATCGAGCGGCGCGGCACTGACGGTGACATGCAGGCTGCTGCGGCGTTGCTGCGCGAGCTTGACGGCAAGGTTGACGCCTTCGGCCTGGGCGGGATGGACCTCTTTGTCCAGGTCAGCGGGCGGCGCTACTATATCCGCGATGCAGTTAGGCTGGCCAGGAACGCTCTTATTACGCCGCTGGTGTGCGGGGCGGGGCTTAAGGAGACGCTCGAGCGAACCGTGGTGGAGGCGCTTGAACCCCGCTTGCAGTGGCGCGGCAAGCGGGTGCTGATAGTCTCGGCGGCAGATCGCTTCGGCATGGCCGAGGCGCTGTCGCAAGCCGGCGCCAAGCTCCTGCTAGGCGACCTGATCTTTGCGCTAGGTCTGCCGATCCCGATCCGCAGCGTCAGCACCCTTAGCCTGGTGGTGCGGCTCCTAGCGCCCGTAGTGCTAAACCTACCGTTCCGCTGGTTCTACCCCACCGGGAGCAAGCCTGAGCGAGCGGGGCGTATGGTCGGCGGGCGCTTTTTTGCGCAAGCCGAGGTGATCGCCGGCGACTGGCACTACCTCCGCCGCCACGCCCCAGAACGCTTAGACGGCAAGATCATCCTGACCAACACCACCACCCGCGACGACGTAGCCTGGGCTCAGGAGCGCGGAGTACAGCTGCTCATTACTACCACCCCTCGTTACCAGGAGCGCAGCCTCCCTACCAATCTGCTAGAAGCCGCCTTTGTCGCGCTGTCTGGCAAGCACCCGCTCACCCCTCTGGACTATCGTCGGCTAATCGCCCAGGCCGGGCTGGCGCCCTCGGTGCTGGAGCTCAACCCCCTGCCCCGGATACCGGCCTAGCGCTTTTTCGGCCTACCCCTGTCGAGGTGGTACACTAGCTACCATAAGCGGGCTGCTAGCAGCCAAAGTGGTTCGGAGGAAGCATGATTAGCGTAACAGAGCTTAGATACGGCTCCAAGGTAGAGATGGATGGGGGCTTGTGGGAGTGCCTTGAGTACCAGCATCAGAAGATCGGGCGCGGTGGCGCCAAAGTGGTGGCCAAGTTCCGCCATCTGGAGACTGGGACCATTGTGGAGCGCAGCTTCAACGCTACTGAGAAGCTCCACGATATCTTCATCGACTACCGCAAGATGCAGTACCTCTTCAATGACGGCGAACACTACACCTTCATGGATTTAGAAACCTACGAGCAGCCCACGCTAAGCGCTGCGCAGATCGGCTCCGCGGCTAAGTTCCTCAAGGAGTCGATGGAGGTTACGGTGGACTACTACCAGGGTCGCGCACTCAAAGTGACTATGCCTAACGTGGTCGAGCTCTTTATCACCGACACCCAACCCGGCGTCAAGGGCGATACCGTGTCGGGCGGCTCTAAGCCGGCTACCCTGGAGACCGGCGCGGTGGTCAGCGTACCGCTATTTATCGACCTGGGTGAGAAGGTTCGCGTGGATACCCGTACCGGTGAGTACTTGGGACGTGCTTGATGGACGCCAAAGAGATCAAGAGACTGCTTGAGGCCATGGTCGGGAGCGATGCTACCGAGCTACAGCTTGAAACCAGCGACTACAAGCTCGCCATCAAGCGCGGGGCCCAGCAGGTGATAATGGCCCAGCCGCTGCCTGTCGCTACGCCGACGCTAGCCGCTGCTACCTCGGTGCCTGCCCCAGCTAATGCTCCAGCGACGGCTGCCGAAGCTCCGCCCCCTGCCCCCGCAACCTCGCACCTGGTGGCGGTAACCGCTCCCATTGTCGGAACGTTTTACGCCTCGCCTTCGCCGGAGACCCCTGCCTACGTCAAGGTAGGTGACCGGGTAACCCCCGGCACCGTGCTCTGCATCATCGAAGCGATGAAGCTGATGAACGAGATCGAGGCCGAGGTGGCCGGAGTCATCAAGGAGATCCTAGTCCGCAACGAAGAGCCTGTCGAGTACGGGCAGGTGCTGTTTCGCATCGAACCGGCTTAAGGCTGCCTGAAGCTGTGTTTAAGAAGATTCTGATCGCTAATCGCGGCGAGATCGCGCTGAGGGTCTTGCGCGCTGCCCGCGAGTTGGGTATTAAGACGGTGGCGGTCTACTCCACGGTGGACGAAAACTCACTGCCGGTCTTGCTGGCCGATGAGTCGATCTGTATCGGCCCGGCGCCGGCCGCAGGCTCGTACTTGAACGTGCGCAATCTGCTCTCGGCGGCCAAGGTGACCGGGGCCGAGGCGATTCACCCCGGTTACGGCTTCTTGTCGGAGAACGCTGAGTTCGCTGAGAAGTGTGAAGAGCACCACCTGGTGTTCATCGGCCCGCGGCCTGATAACATCCGGGCTATCGGTGATAAGGCTAGCGCCAGAGCCTTGGCAGTAGTCGCAGACGTTCCGGTGGTCCCCGGCTCCGGGCTGCTCGAAACGCTCGAAGAGGCGCTCTCATGGGCTGACAAGATCGGCTATCCGGTAATGCTCAAGGCGTCGGCGGGGGGAGGCGGGCGCGGCATGCGCGCCGTGCATAGCTCGAGCGATTTGGAGCGCCAGTTCGCCAGCGCCCAAGAGGAGGCCCGGGCGGCCTTCGGCAACCCTGCTATGTACCTGGAGAGGTATGTAGATGAGGCCCGGCATGTCGAAATCCAGATCTTCGGTGACGGCCAGGGGGAGGTAGTCCACTTTTTCGACCGCGACTGCTCGATCCAGCGCCGCAACCAGAAGATGCTGGAAGAGGCGCCTAGCACTTTGCCGCTCGAGCTGCGCGCGCGACTGGCCGAAGCTGGTGTGCGCCTGGCCCGGCATATCCGCTATCGCGGCGCGGGCACCTGCGAGTTTTTGGTTGATCGCGATGAGAACTTTTACTTTCTCGAGATGAATACCCGTATTCAGGTCGAACACCCGGTCAGCGAGATGATCACCGGGGTGGATCTGGTTCAAGAGCAGTTCAAAGTGGCCGCTGGGCTGGGCCTCAGCTTTGTTCAGGAGGCGATCAGGGCCCAGGGGCATGCCATTGAGGTGCGTATCACCGCGGAGGACTCCGAACGCGATTTTCGCCCCTCGGCGGGCACCGTTACCGGCGTCCACTGGCCCGGTGGCCCCGGCATCCGCGTGGACTCGCACGTCTACTCCGGCTACCGCATCCCGCCCAACTACGATAGCCTACTTGCTAAAATCATCGCCTGGGCGCCCAGCCGCCCCGAAGCTATGGCGCGTATGCAGCGCGCTCTACAGGAGACGATAATCGATGGCGTGAGCACTACCATCCCCTTCCACCTGAAGGTCTTGGATAACGCCTTTTACCGCCGTGGCGCGGTGTATACAAACTTCATTGCCAGGAGGATGCAGCTATGAGCGACCCCGTCGTTCAAGATCTCGACATTTCGCAGGATGTGCTCTACGGCATCGCCCAGCTAGCCCTGGATCGCGTAGAGGGGCTAACCCCGGCTACTCCCCCGGCGCGGATGGGTGAGATCCTTACCGGGCGCCGCGCCAAAGGGATAGCCATTGAGCGCCAAGACGAGCGCGTCTGGATCGACCTCAATATCCACGTCCTGTATGGGCTTGAAGTCCCTAAAGTAGCTCGGGAGGCACAACGCGCCGTTCGTGAGGCGGTAGCTTCGATGACCGGCTTGCGGGTCGAGTCGGTCAACGTTACCGTAGAGGCTATTAATCTGCCGGAGGAACTAGTGCGTGGCAAGGCGTAAGGCTCGCGAGCTGGCTTTTCTGACCCTGTTTGTGGCCGAGCAGGGTAAGACCACCCTGGCAGAAGCCTGGGAACACCTGCACGATGAGCCTGAAGACAGCGCCGAGGCTTATAGCGAGCGGCTCGATCCCGAGTCGCTGATTTTTAGCCGACAGCTGGTGGATGCTTTTGCCGCACATCGCCAAGAGATCGATCAGCAACTTGCCGCAGTGATCGAAGGTTGGAGCTTTTCCCAGATGGCCCAGACCGATCTGAATATCTTGCGCCTGGCGCTCACTGAGCTGCGCTATCTAGAGACCCCCGCCCAGCTGGTGATTGAGATGGCGGTGCGCCTGGCTAAGAAGTTCGGCGGTGAGGAGTCGGGGCGCTTCGTTCACGGTGTGCTAGCGCGCCTGGTTAAAGCCCTAGAGCTGCCGGCGGCCGGCTAGGGGTGTACACGCCTGCGGGTTGCGGAGAAATTGTCCATGAACGTTTGTTCATCACCAGGCGTGAAACCAGGGCGGCCGCGTGGGGTCGTCCCTTCTGAATACTTGACTACTCGAATACTTGAATACTGTTTTTCGGAGGACCTCTGGTGTCTGCCGTACTGTTAAGTGGCCATGAGGTAGCCGAGGCGCTAGCAGCGGAGCTTGCCGCTGAACTGGCCACGCTACCGTTTATTCCCAAGCTGGCCTTTGTCCGGGTCGGCGAAGACCCAGCCAGTGTCGCCTATGTCCGGGGCAAGAACCGCTTGGCACAGCGCCTGGGCTTAGCCACCGAGCTTCACGCTTTGCCCGAAGCCACAACACAGGCCGAGCTGATGGCGCTGATCGCGCAGCTTAACGCCGAACCGGCTCTAGACGGCGTCCTGCTCCAGCTCCCGCTGCCGCCTCAGCTAGACAGCAAGCCGGTCCTGGAGGCTATCGACCCGGCCAAGGATGTCGATGGCTTTCATCCCATGAACGTGGGACGGCTGTGGAGCGGGCAGCCGACACTCGTCCCTTGTACCCCGGCAGGGTTGATCCGCATCCTCGATCACTACCAGTTGCCTATCGAAGGGCGGCACGCCGTCATCATCGGGCGTTCAAATCTGGTCGGTAAGCCTGCGGCGGCCTTGTTCTTGGGCCGCCACGCCACCGTTACGCTAGCGCACTCGCGCACTCGCGGCCTAGAGGGCTTAGCTAGGCAGGCCGACATCCTGGTAGCGGCCATCGGCAAGGCAGGTTTTGTTAAGCCCACCATGGTCAAGCCCGGCGCTATCGTGCTAGATGTCGGCATCAGCCGGGTCGAGGGCCGCCTGATGGGAGACGTCGCGCCAGAGGTAGCTGCGGTGGCCGCTTATCTCACGCCGATGCCGGGAGGTACTGGACCCATGACGGTGGCTATGCTGATGCGCAACACCCTGGACGCCGCCCAGGCACGTCGCCGGGAGCCTTGTGGCTGAGTTGCTGCATAATCAGGCGTTGTGGCCCTCCTTAGTGGCGGTGCTGATAGTCCAGTTGATGAAGGTCATTTTGGTTTGGGTGACCGAGCGAAGGTTGGTCCTGGCACGAATGCTCGAAACCGGCGGGATGCCCTCGTCGCACTCAGCGGCGGTGGCTGCGCTGGCCACCTCCATCGGCCAGCTCTATGGCCTGGGCAGCCCCTATTTTGCCCTGACTGCGGTCTTAGGCGGCATCGTCATCTACGACGCGACCGGCATCAGGCGGGCGGCCGGGGTGCAGGCCGAGCTGATCAACGAGCTGGTCGAGGAGCTTAGCCACCTCTTCACCGAGGGCTTTCAGCCCCAAGTGCTCAAGACGCTCTTAGGCCACACCTACCCTCAGGTGGCGGTCGGGGTGCTGTTCGGCGTCATAGTGGGACTTCTCGCTCAGCTTTAGCTAGGGCCACCGCGGCGACCTGAACGCGGCGGGCGCCGGCCTCAAAAAGCGCCAGGCTACACTCGGTGATAGTGGCTCCGCTGGTGATCACGTCATCCATAAGCAGTACCTGTTCGCCGTTAAGGGCTCGGCAGCCGAAGGCCGCAGCAACGTTGGCCCGGCGGGCTGCGGCGCCCAACTTAGCCTGTTGACGGGTGGGCCGCCGGCGGTAGAGCACCGGCCGGTAGGGGACGGCTAGCTCACGGGCGGCAACCCTGGCGATCAGGGCCGCCTGGTTGTAGCCCCGACCGAACCGCCGAGTGATGTGCAGCGGCACAGCGCAGACCAGATCGATCTGCCAGCCCTGCTGGCGAACTTGGTGGGCCAGCGCCTGGCCGAACAGCCGACTGAGCCGCGTGACGTGATTGAACTTTAGAGCCAGTACAGCCTGTTTTAGCGCCCCCTGATACTCCCCAAGCACTACTTGGTCGACGTTGGCCATGGGTTTAAATAGCTCGCTAGCGCAGCTGGCGCAGCAGCCCAAGGCGCTGCTTAAGCGGCAGCGGCAGAGGGGGCAGCGCATCAGCTGAAACACCCAATGGCGCGCCTTGGTCAGCCAGGCCATGAGCTGATGATACCCGGCAACCGACCCGTGGCAAGCGTCGCCTTTGGCGTATCCTGCCAGCGCCGGGATCGCGTCGTTGGCCTTCGACCTCCTCGCGATGGTCAGGCTGGAGTCTCAGGGATCTTTCGAGCGCTCGCTAGTGCAGGCGCCGCACCAGCGACTTAAGCAGCCCCGTCAGTTCGGCAGCGGCAGCCGAATCTGCCAGGGTGGGCGCTAGCTCACTCAGTAGCGCCAGGCCCTGCGCAGCTTCGGCTTCGGCTAGGCGTTGGGCGTAGGCCAGCGAGCCGTGCCGGTTGATAGCCGACAGGATAAAGCGCACATCCTCAGCCCGTTTGTCGCTGCGGGGTTGGTTTAGGCGGGCGATGATAGCAGCCTTCTCGGCCTCGTCGGTGCAAGAGAGCAGATGGGCCAGAATCAGCGTGCGTTTCCCTTCATAAAGGTCGCCGGCGAACTCCTTGCCGGTTGTTACCTCGGGCAGCAGGTTTAACACGTCATCGCGGAGCTGAAAGGCTACGCCAAGATGACGCCCCAGCGCGTCAAACCGTGGGTCTGGAGTCAGACCGGCGCAGAGCGCGCCTAAGCGAAGTGGCCCGATCACCGTGTAGTAAGCGGTCTTGAGCGTAACCATGGTAAGGTACTCGGTCTCGCTCACATCGAAGCGCCCGGACGCTACCCAGTTCAGGTCGAGGTGTTGGCCCTCGGCAGTGCGCAAGATCATCGCCTCGAATTCCCGGATAACCTCGCGCCAACGCGGTAGTGCCAGGCAGGCATCGCTGTGTAGCAGCCGCCACATATAGACGTGCAGCGCATCGCCGACGTTGATGGCTACCGGCATCCCGGCTAGGTGATGGAGCGCCGGGCGGCCCCGCCGCTCGTCGGAGCCGTCCTCGATGTCGTCATGAATCAAGACCCAGTTCTGAAACAGCTCTACGGCCGCGGCTACGGCTAGGGCTTGCTGCCAGTCGCCGCCGTGTGCCGCCGCCGATAGCAACACTAGCTGCCCGCGCAGCCGCTTACCACCGCGTTCGGGGTAGTCGCGGATCAGCTGATAATAGCGCGCTAGCTCCGGGTTACTGTGTGCTGTGGGCAGGCTGGCTAAGGTAGCTGCTTCCAGCTCCGGGAGCCAGGCCACGTCAGGCCCGCTCGAGCCCCGGCACGAACTCGGCCAGATCAGCAAAAAAGCGCGTGTGGGTAAAGTCCAGATAGAGCGGCGTCACAGCGACGAAGCCCTCCAGCACGGTGGTGTAGTCGGAGTCCGGCTCACGCGGGCCGGTCGGGATGCCGGCCACCCAGTAGTACGGCTTGCCGTCAGGGTCTTCGCGCGTCACGATGGTGTCCTGGTAGCTATGGGTGGACTGCCGTGCCAGGCGGACACCTTTGGCTTCACCTACCGGGAAGTTGACGTTTAGCAAGGTCTTGGTGGGGAGGCCGCGCCGGGCTACGGCGGGGACCAACTCTTTGGCATAGGCTGCGGCATAACTAAAGTCCAGCTCGCGGTCGCTGGTGCGCAGCGAAAAGGCGATCGAGGGTATGCCCAGGGTCGTCCCCTCGATGGCAGCGGCCACCGTACCGGAGTGGGTGACGTCGTAACCTAGGTTCGAGCCGATGTTGATACCCGAGACCACCACGTCCGGCCGACCGGAGTTATGCACCCCTAGCACTACGCAGTCCGCCGGGGTGCCGTCCACACGGTAGGCCTCGAGGCCTTCTAGCCCTTGCAGGCGCGTCCGCTTGTATCTGAGCGGCCGGCGGATGGTTATCGCGTGGCCGACCGCCGACTGCTCGACGTCGGGAGCTACGATGACAACCTCGTCAGCTACTTCGCGCATGGCCTTAGCTAGGGCTAAAATCCCCGGGGAGAAGATGCCGTCGTCGTTGGCTACCAGGACTTTCATCGCCGTGAGTATAGCAGGTAGTTCAGGCTGAGCGGTTATGCCGCGCGGTCAGGATCACCCCGGCCACCAAGATCAGCGCGCCGATGACGGTCAGCGCCGAGGGGATCTCGCCAAATGCCGCTATCGCCAAGAGCCCGGCGCCGATCGGCTCGAGCAGGATCACGGTGGCGACGGTGGTCGGATTCAGCGAGCGCAGGGCATAGTTGAAGCTGGTGTGTCCCACCAGTTGCGGTATCAGCGCTAGCAGTGCGATCCAGATAAAACTCTCCCGAGGATAGTCAAGGTAGGGGAGACCGAACAGGAGCGGCAGCGGCAAGAGCGCCAGCGCCGCTACGCCGTAAGCTACTCCGACATAGGCTGGTAGGTTTAAGCCGCGCCGTTGGGCGGCCCGGCCCAGTAGCAAATAGCCTGCGGCGGCCAGCGCGCCTAATACCGCTAGCCCATTGCCGAGCGGCGGCGCACCGCCGCCGCCTAGGTCGCTAAAGCCGATCATGGCAGCGCCTAACACCGTCAGCAAGACCCCAAAGATGACGGCCAGCGCCGGGGCAGCTTTCAAGAACAGCCAGCTAAAGAGCGCTACCCATAACGGATGAGTGGAGACCAAGGCTACGCTGGCGGCCACCGAGGTGTAGCTGAGCGACGTGATCCAGGTAGCAAAGTGGGCAGCCAAAAATACCCCGGCCAAGATGGCGTAAAGGGCGTTATGGCGGGTCAGCGGGGTGCGGGTAAGGGCAGGGATCGACCAGGGGAGCAGGATCAGGCTAGCCAACAGCATCCGGTAAGCGGCCACCACCACCCCCGGCGCATCGGCTAGGCGGATGAAAATCGCTGCCAGACTGACAGCGATCACTCCCACGGCCAAAATCAGCGGCAACAGGCGGGGCGTGGCCTGCTCCATACCGCGGCTAGCTCGTAGCCGTGCCTGCTAACACTGAGAGCAGCTCACTGCCGTAGCGCTCGAGCTTGACGGGCCCGATCCCC
Source organism: Truepera sp. (assembly GCA_018333895.1). Taxonomy (GTDB): domain Bacteria; phylum Deinococcota; class Deinococci; order Deinococcales; family Trueperaceae; genus JAGXSJ01. The sequence goes on along the minus strand of JAGXSJ010000138.1, from coordinate 3,262 downwards.
TTGATCTTGGCTAGCTCGTCTAGGCTGCTTGGGTTGGCCCGTGCTAGCTCGCTTAGCGTGGCGTTCGGCAAGACGACATAGGCTGAGATCCCGTCGCGGGCGGCGGTAGCTTTACGCCAAGCGGTAAGCCGTTCCAGGCGCGCCTGTTGTTCGCTCGTGAGCGGAAGTTCTGGCTCGGTCACGGCCTCTTCGGGAGGTGTGATGGTGACGACCTGATCGCCCGGCGGCGCGTGCTGCGCGTGGGGTGCTGTGGGCTCTACCACGTGTTTGGGCGCTGACGGCACGGTAGCGGCCGGTGGCGAGACGCTGACCCAACCGGACTCCCTGCGTCCGCGCAGCAGCAGTGCGGCGCCGGCCACAATCAGCAGCAGGGCAAACCACCACGAGGTGAGTATATTGCGTTCGAACAGCCAGACCAGTAGCCCCAAGGCCGCTAAGACGGCGGCGGCGTAAAGGGGCCAGCGGACGGCCTTGGGCTCGACTCGGTCGACTAGCAGTAAGCCAGCCGCCAGGCTCAGCAAGAAAGCGCTGCTACCCCACCAGGTAACGCTCAAAAGGATGCCGAGTGCCGCTCCGGCCAGGATGCCGCCGACCACTAACAGGCCGTAGAGCTTCTGCCGGGCGTAGGCGAGCAGGAAGCCGGCTCCAGCTACTGCCACCCAGAGCCAACTAGCGCCAGCCCCTAGGCTGGCGAGTAACGCCAGCACACCTATGGCGATCAGGATGTATCCGAGTAGTCTGTTGTTGTCCACTTCCTGCCTCCTTACAGCCGGTAGCCTACCACAGCGGCCTCCGGGGCGTTATACCTGGCGTGCGGCGGGGCAACCAAAGCCGAGAACGCGGGTGCTAAACTTTGGGGGTCAAATAGAGTTTGCGCCTAGTGCGTTAACTCACCCGATGAGATAGTTGAGGTGACCTATGATGCTACAAGAGCCGTTGCTGGTGCTAGGCTTGGCGTTAGCCATGGGCTGCTATGCCTCGACCCCGGAGACCGCCGGGGTTTTCTCATAATCGCTGGAGGTGTGCCGTGTTAACGGATTCACAGCGCTTTCAGCCCTTTACCCCCAAGCCGATCAGCTTGATCGGCGAAGGTGGTGAGTGGCTGGCGCCTTTTGCCCTTAAGCTTCCTGATGAGCTGCTACAACGATTCTACCGCGACATGCTGGCCTCGCGCCTGCTCGATGAGCGCTTGAGCACCCTGCAGCGCCTGGGCAAGGTCAGCTTTATCGCCCCAGCCGCTGGGCACGAGGCTGCCCAGGTGGCGTTGGCCCAGGCGGTAACTGTGGGTGTAGATTGGCTCTTTCCGTACTATCGGGATTCGGCACTGGTGCTGGCCCTAGGCATACCGGCCAGGGAGATTGTGGCGCAGTCGATGGCGACTAAGGCCGATCCGAACAAGGGGCGGCAGATGCCCGCACACTTCGGCTCCAAGGCTATCAATCTCTTCGCTGTGGCCTCGCCCATCGCCTCGCACTTAGCGCCAGCGGTCGGCACCGCCATCAGTATTAAACTCACCGGCAGCGAGCAGGTGGTGATAGCTAGTTTTGGCGAGGGGGCGACCTCCGAAGGGGACTTCCACGCTGCTATCAACTTTGCCGGTGTGCAGGGTGCTCCTATCGTCTTCGTTTGCCAAAATAACCGCTACGCCATCAGCGTGGACTACCACAAGCAGACCGCCGCTGAGACCATCGCTGCCAAGGCGGTGGCTTACGGTATGCCCGGCTACCTCGTAGACGGCATGGACGTGCTGGCCAGCTACTTCGTGCTGCACGAGGCGATCGCACGGGCCAGGGCCGGCCACGGCCCGGCCTTGGTCGAGCTGCAAGTCTATCGCTACGGCCCGCACTCGTCGGCCGATGACGATGCGCGCTACCGCCCGCGCGAAGAGGTCGAGGCCTGGCGCCGCCGCGATCCCCTGAAGCGCTTGGCCCGCTTCCTGGAGCGGCGTGGCCTCTATAGCGAGAGCTGGGAGAGCGAGCTGCGTGCCGAGCTTAGCGAGCAACTGGCCCAGGCGGCCAAGGAAGCTGAGCAGGCGGGGCCGGTGCCGACCGACTGGCTGTTTGACGACGTCTATGCCGAGCCGCTGCCGCATCTTGTGGCGCAGCGCGCGGAGCTGTAGCTCCATGGCGACCGTAACTATGGTTCAGGCCATCGCTCGCACCCTCGATGAGGAGATGGCCCGTGATGAGCGGGTGGTGGTGCTTGGCCAGGACGTCGGTAAGCGCGGCGGGGTGTTTTTGGCTACCGACAAGCTGTTCGACAAGTACGGCCCCGACCGCGTGATCGACACACCGCTGTCCGAAGCCGCCATCATCGGCGCGGCGGTGGGGATGGCGGTGTACGGCCTGCGCCCGGTGGCCGAGATTCAGTTTGCCGACTACGTCTATCCAGGTTTCGATCAGCTGGTGTCGCAGGCAGCCAAGCTGCGCTACCGCTCCGGCGGGCAGTTTGCTGCGCCGCTGGTGGTGCGGATGCCGGCGGGCGGCGGGGTCAAGGGCGGGCACCATCACTCGCAGAGCCCGGAGGCCCACTTTGTCCACACGCCAGGGCTCAAGGTGGTCTATCCCGCGACTCCAGGGGACGCTCGGGGGTTGCTCAAGACCGCCATCCGCGACGACGACCCGGTGGTGGTGCTCGAGCCCAAGCGCTTGTACCGCGCCGTCAAGGAGACCCTCCCCGACGGTGACGCTACCATCCCGCTGGGCCAAGCGGTGACGCGCCGCCAGGGGGGCGATCTAGTCATGATCTCTTACGGCGGCACCATGAGCGAGACCCTCAAGGCTGCCGAGGCCTTGCACCAGCAGGGGATTGAGGCTACCGTAATCGACCTGCGCTCGCTGATGCCGTGGGATTCAGAGGCGGTGCTCGAAGCCGTGGCACAGTGCGGGCGGGTGGTGCTGATCAACGAAGCGCCCAAGCATGCTAGCTTCATGAGCGAGGTGGCCGCCACCATCAGCGAGGAGGTACTCGATGCGCTCGAGGCCCCGCCCCTGCGGGTCAGCGGCTTCGATACCCCTTACCCTTACGCGCAAGACCGCGACTACCTGCCGGGGGTGAACCGTATCCTGCGGGCGGTACAGAAAGTGCTCGATTACTAGGGGAGGATCATGAAAGAGGTGTTGCTACCTGAACTCGCCGAGTCGGTGGTGGAGGGTGAGATCGTCAAGTGGCTGGTGGCCGAGGGCGAAGCGGTGCAGGCCGACCAGCCGCTGGTCGAGGTGATGACCGACAAAGTGACCGTAGAACTGCCGAGCCCCTACGC
>JAGXSJ010000137.1 GCA_018333895.1 Truepera sp. | reverse complement strand
AGGTATCATCTGGTTTGATCCTGCGGGTGCTCGCAGGACTGCGAATCGTTCTCCAGGGCGCCTTTGCAGAGATGATACCTGCGCTAAGGCGACTCAGTATTTGTGAAAACCGCTGTCAGTCTGTCAGCTTAAAAGAAAAGAGCTGAGAGACTGATGACCTTGTCATACCTGGCGTGAACGATAGTACATGGGCAACTCCTACAGGTTTCTCTTGAAATGCTCCCAACCTTTGGCCTTAAGCACGGTCTCCTCGCCACCCGGCAGCACCAGGGTGTGCCCTGCTGCTTGCGGCAAGACCTCGCCGATGATCGTCACCGGTGTGCCCGTTTCGTCGTATACGGTCCGGGCGAGCGTCTCGGCAGTATCGGCGGGCGCTGTAAAGCAAAGTTCGAAATCTTCACCGCCCCCCAGCGCCAGGTCCAGGGCTGTTTCACCGCACTGGTGAGCCACCTCTTGCACAGCGGCAGTGACCGGCAGCCGCTCGGCCCAGAGGCGAACGCCCACCCGACTCTCCTGGCAGATATGCAGGAGGTCGCTCGAGAGGCCGTCGCTTAGGTCGATCATCGCTGTCGCCCGCTTGCTTTTGGCGATCACAGCGGCTTCAGGCAGTCGGGGCGTCGGCGTTAGGAGGCGCGCCAGCAGCACCGTGCTCGCAGGCGCCTGGTCGGCGCGCTGCAGCAGGCGCAGGCCTGCCGCCGCTTCGCCCAGCGTGCCGGTGACCAGGACCAGGTCTCCTGGGCGCGCCCCCGCACGGAGGAGCAGTTCGTCGCGGCTTATCCAGCCAAGGACGCACACGTCGATAACGGCATGCTCCGGGGCCCTGGCCATGTTGCCGCCGACCACCACCACGCCCCAGCGCTCGGCCTCCTCGCGCAGGCCCTGGTAGAGGTGCTCTAGCCAGGCCACCTCCGTCTCGCGGGGCAAGACCAGCGAAACCAGCGCCACCGATCCACGCCCGCCCATCGCCGCAATATCGCTAAGATTCACGGCCAGGGCACGCCGACCTAGCTGCTGCGGGGTGATGGCCTCGCGGAGAAAGTGCACCGTCTCGACCTGGGCATCCACCGTGGCCAGCAGCAGCATCTCGCCGCCGCCCTCCAGCACTGCGGTATCATCACCGATGCCGACCAGGACGCTCGGATGCTCGCTGCTTACGATCTTAGCCAGCCGGTCGATGAGCGCAAACTCGCCAATATCGCTTACGCGCACCTCAGCTCCGCTCGAGCCGGCTGATGCGCGCCCCAGCTTTAACCTGTGCCGGCGTCAGGTGGTAGAGCTGGTCGAACAGCACAGCCTTAAAGCTTGCCGGGCCTGCCGCATGAACGGCTGCCAGCTCGGCGGCCAGGCCGAAGGTGGCCAAAGCGCCGGCTGCTGCGAGAAGCGCGTCTTGCTCCACCGCGGCAAACGCGGCCACAGTGGTGGTGGCCATGCAGCCGGTGCCGGTAAGGCTCGTTAGCCAGCTGTGCCCGTTGTCCACCACCAGCAGCCGCTGGCCGTCTGAGACGATATCGCGTTGGCCGGTGACGGCCACTACGCTTCCCCAGGCCCGCGCCGCTTGCCGCGCCACACCCGCCACATCCTCGGGGCCGCCCACGCTCTCGACACCTTTTACCTCGCCACCGGCACCAGCAAGCGCGCCGATCTCACCGGCATTGCCGCGCACGATAGCGATCTTTAGTTCCTGCAAGAGCTGCCGGTTGGTCTCGGTGCGCAGCCTGGTAGCGCCAGCGCCGACCGGGTCTAGGACTATAGGAATGTTGCGCGCTTGAGCAGCCTGGCCAGCCAGCAGCATAGACGCGATCCAGTTGGGGTCCAGGGTGCCGGGGTTGAGGACCAGGGCACCGGCTAATCGGACCATCTCCTCGACCTCCTCAAGCGCATGGGCCATCACCGGCAGAGCGCCCAAATGTAAGGTTAGGTTGGCGGTGTCATTCATCACCACCAGATTGGTGATGTGGTGCAGTAAGGGCTTTTGCTGGCGCAGCCGCTCGAAAGCCACAGCCGCGCGTTCACCGAAGTTATCCATAAGCTCCTTCCCTTTCCTCTACGATCTGGCGTAGCCGCCGCGCCGCCGCTTCGGGATCGGCGGCGCCGACGACCGCCGAGATGACCGCCACCCCGACAGCGCCCGCCCCGATTACCGCAGCGGCGTTCTCCAGCGTGATCCCGCCAATGCCCACCACCGGGATCGAGACGCTACGAATGATCTCAGCAAAGCGGGCCAGTCCGATGGGCGGGCCAGCGTCGGGCTTGGAAGGCGTGCCGAAGATATCGCCCACACCCAGGTAGTCGGCGCCTGCCGCCTCAGCCTCTTGGGCTTGCTCCACGGTCTCGGCCGAGACCCCCAGGATCCGATCAGGCCCGATCAGCCCTCTAGCTAGCCCGGCAGGCATATCGTCGTGGCCGACGTGGACACCCTCGGCGTCAAGCGCCAGCGCCACATCTATCCGGTCGTTGACCAGCAGGGGGAGGCCGGCCTGGCGCGTGAGTTTAAGCAGCGCGCGACCGAGCGCCAGCATCTCGCGGGTTGTGGCCCCCTTTTCGCGCAGCTGAACCACGCTGGCGCCACCCCTGATGGCGGCTTCAACAACCAGGGGGATGGGCCGCTCCCCGGCCGTGCGCCGGTCGGTAATGACATAAAGCGAGTAGTCTACCGGTCGCTTTAACATGTTTAGGTACCTGGGAAGAACTCCAGTGGGCCATGTCCCTGCCCCAGCCCTGGCGCCTGCTCAATCGCTGCCTGCAGGTAGCGGCGGGCTCCTCTGACAGCTGTGGGCAGTGGCTCTCCCAAAGCCAGCCGGGCTGTGATGGCCGCCGAGAGGGTGCAGCCGGTGCCGTGCAGGTGACGGGTCTGGATGCGTTTATCGCGGAAGGCTTCCACCTGTCCGTCCACCACCAGGTAGTCGGTGACCTCTGAGCCCTCGAGGTGTCCGCCCTTGAGTAGCACGGGAATCGCAAAAGAGCTCTCGGCAAGGCGCTGCAGGTCGTCTGAGGTTCTGATCTGGCCCGGTTCAAGCCCAAAGAGCTGTTCGGCCTCGCGCACGTTGGGCGTGACGAGTGCCGCCAGCGGCAGGAGTTCCTCTCGCAAGACTGTGATCGCCTCCAACTCCAAAAGCAGGTCGCCGCTCTTGGCGATCATGACCGGGTCAATTACCAGCGGCAACCCCGCCCCTTGGAGGGCTGGGGCCAGGGCGCTGATCACTGCGGCGGTGCCCAGTGCCCCCGTCTTGGCGGCTTTCACGGGGAAATCCTCTAGCACCCGCTTTAGCTGGGCCACCACCAGGGCGGGCTCGAGCACATGAACGTGGCTGACCCGCCGGGTGTTTTGCGCGGTGATCAGGGTGACCGCGCTGGTGCCGAAAACCCTATGCGCGGCAAAGGTCTTAAGGTCGGCCTGGATACCCGCGCCGCCGCCCGAGTCCGAACCGGCGATACTAAGGGCCACCGCTGGCGCTGCCCGTGTTCTATCCAAAACAAGAACCTCCCTTCTCACCGCAGGAGGCCCGAACTAACTGCCTTTTGCAATCACGCTCCCTACGCCAGCATTATCCGGATCAGGTTCGCGAGGGTTGGGCCTAAGCCCTCTCAGCCAGAAGGCACCCCTGGTGATAATGCTGAGTGTAACATTTGCGCATGGCACGGTCAAGCCCCTTCCAGACCCCGACTTGACTTTTAGTTAAGACTACATTATCTTTTTAATATGACTAAACGCCGAGATAGATCCTGCGCTAACGCTGACCCACTGCGCCTTGGCCGGGCGCTCGAGCGCTGTCTAGTCAGCCACCCCCCGTAGTGCGCCGGAACTTTCAGTCCGGCTGCGGGTAACCCAGAAAGGAAGGAACAAAATGAAGATGTATTCGCTGGTTTTGGGAATTATCGGCGGGTTCGGGGTCCTCAGCGGCCTCATTTTATACGCCATGGGCGAGATCGCTGAGGCTGGCGGATGGGGAGCAGTATCAGTGGCTAAGCTCCTGATGGCCGGACTGATGACAGCCGGCTTGACTGCGGCAGCTTGGATCGGCACCGGCATGGTAGCAGGCAAAATCAAGGGCAAACCCATCATTGGTATAGTCTTAATGGCTATCGGTGCGCTCGGTTTGGTCTATGTCGTTGGGCTCAAACTGCTCTCGTCACTGACTGTGGTCGCGCTAGGGTTGAGCGCGTTCCTTGGCATCCGGGCCTTAAGGAAGGGTGCCGGACAGCCCGTAAAACCGGCATAGCCTTAGCGCTCTTCAGCGGCAACCGTCTGTTGCACTAGACGGGGGTGTAGATGAGGCGCCGTGCTGCGAATTACAGCTTGGTGTTCCCGCCCAGTGTTCATTAGCTACCATCGTCGTAGGCTTAATCATGGCCGTCTACGTTCATCATCTAGAGACGCTGCTGCCCGAGACCGCCTACAGCCAGGCCAGAGCCCGTGAGGTGATGAGTCGGCTTAGCGAGCAGCGCTTTACCCAGCGGGTAATTCAGCAGATCTATCGCCACTCGGCGATCGACACGCGCTATAGCGTCATCCCCGACTTTCAGGAAGGCCATCCCGGTGGGCTGTTTTTCGAGCCGCGGCAAGGGCTCCGCTCGCCGGGTACCAAGGCGCGCAACGACCTCTATACCGAGCATGCCAGGCTAATCTACCCGGCACTGGCAAAGAAGGCGCTAGTGGGCTCGAGCTTCTCCCCGGCTGAGATTACCCATCTGGTGACGGTCTCCTGCACTGGCTTCTATGCTCCGGGGCCGGACTACGACATCATCAAACAATTAGCGTTGCGGCCAGGCGTGGAACGTTATCACCTGGGCTACATGGGCTGCTACGCGGCCCTTCCGGCGCTGAGGATGGCCGCTGCCTTCTGCCGGGCCGATCCGGCGGCGGTAGTGCTAGTGGTGTGTCTGGAGCTGTGCAGCCTGCATCTGCAATTGAGCGAGGTCCCAGACGCCTTGGTAGCGGCCTCGGTCTTCGCGGATGGCGCGGCGGCGGCTGTCGTTAGCGCTCGTGAGCCGGAGGGTCCGGCGCTTAAAGTTACCCGCTGGCACAGCGCCCTGACGCCCGTAGGAGCAGCCGCCATGACCTGGACCATCGGCGATCAGGGCTTTGAGATGGTGCTCTCTAGCTACGTGCCCGATATTCTGGAGGCGCACCTCGAACAGGCCGTGACCCCACTGCTAGAAGGGGCCGGGGTGGCGCGGGAGGAGGTACAACACTGGGCTGTACACCCCGGGGGACGTGCAATTCTGGATAAAGCGCAACAAGGGCTGAGGCTCAGCGCGGAGCAGTTGGCGCCGTCGCGGGAGGTGTTGCGCCGCTACGGCAACATGTCGAGCGCTACGATCCTGTTTGTACTGCGTGAGGTCGTGCAGCAGGCTCAGGCGGGCGAGCGGGTCTGCGCTATGGCTTTCGGACCGGGCCTGACGGTTGAGAGCGGACTGTTTCAGGCGGTCTGAGATGCCCCTCTTGCTCTCCCGCCGGGCCCCCCAGGTAACCGAGCTGATGGACGACCCCGGCTGCGACACCAGGCGCCTTAACAATACCTATGCCGGCTTCAGTGCGGTCAATCGCGCGATATCTGGTTGGGCCCGCATTTATGCCCGCTGGATAGCGCCGCTGGCGCAAGGCCGGGCCTGCCGCCTGCTCGACATCGGCTTTGGCGGAGGCGACGTGCTGCGAAGCTTAGCGCGGTGGGCTAAGCGCGACGGCCTTAAGCTCGAGCTGACCGGCATCGATACCGATCCCCGAGCGCTGACCTTTGTCAACTCGCGCAGGCAGGACGAGGTGCGCTTTCTGCAAGCCTCAGCCGGCGACCTCATTAGCGCCGGTGAACTGTTTGACGTGGTCCTCTCCAATCACCTGCTCCACCATCTACCCGAGCGGGAGCTGATTGCACTCTGTCGTGACAGTGTCGCCTTGAGCCGCAAGCTGGTCATTCACAACGATATCGAACGCGGCGATCTGGCTTTTTTGGCTTTTGCGCTGACCGGACCGTTCTTCCTAAGCTCCTTTATTACAGTTGATGGGCTGCGCTCGATCCGGCGCAGCTTTACTGCTCCCGAGCTGTCATGCTTGGCGCCGCCGGGCTGGCGTGTTAAAAAGCTCTTTCCCTACCGCTTGCTGTTGGTCCACCAATCATGAGCGTTGCTGAGGTCGAAGTGCTGATCGTCGGCGGCGGGCCGGTCGGCCTCTTTGTGGGTTGCACGCTGGCTCAGGCAAGTGTTTCCTTGGCGGTGTTAGAGCAGCGCCAGACCATCAACACCGGTTCGCGCTCGATCGGTATCCATCCGCCTGCGCTGCGGCACTTCGCGAGACTTGGCCTGGCTGAGGAGCTGCTGGCTCGCGGCATCAAAGTTAGGCGTGGCCAGGCCTTTGCTAACACTAAGCTGTTGGGAACGCTCGACTTTACGGCCTTGCCGGAGCCCTACCGCTACGTGCTGACACTGCCGCAGGAGCAGACCGAGGAGTTGCTGGCGCGGTGCCTGTACCAGCTCCAGCCCGAAGCGCTGCGGCTTGGGGCCAGTGTAACCGCGATCGAGCAGGACAGTGCGGGTGTCACAGCGGTATATCAACAGGGCGGTCACAGGCAGCTGCGCGGGCGCTATCTGGTAGCTTGCGACGGCAAACGGAGCCTGGTGCGCCAACAGCTCGCTATCTCCTGGCGCGGCGGAAGCTATCCCGACACTTATCTGATGGGTGATGTGCCTGACGACAGCAGTTTAGGGGACGACGCTGCTATCTACCTGTGTGATGCCGGGGTGGTCGAGTCGTTCCCCTTACCCGGGGGTCTGCGGCGCTGGGTGGTCAAGACCGAACATTACCTCAAAGGGGCTACCGCCGCCGATTTGGCCGGGCTCCTAGCGGCACGGCTGGGTATTGCCGTGGCGTCGACTGCAGCTATGGTCAGCGCCTTTGGCGTGCAGCGCTATCTGGCCGGACAGTTTGTGGCAGGCCGGGTGATCCTGGCCGGTGACGCGGCCCATGTCGTTTCGCCGATCGGTGGCCAAGGGATGAACTTGGGCTGGCTCGACGCCGCTCACTTGGCCGAACTCCTGCCGCGCCTGCTCCGGGGTGAGGCGGGTGTCGACCTGGCAACCTATCAGCAGCAGCGACAATGGGCTGCGCGCACCGCCATCCGCCGTGCCGAGTTCAATATGTGCCTCGGGCGCCGCTGGCGCTATCCCGGCCTGCGCAACGCCGCAGTGCGGGCCATGCTCATGCCGTCGCTCTCTGGCCTGCTGGCGCGAGTCTTTACCATGGACAAGCTGGCCTAGGTTATCGCCAACTATCCTCTTTGTCAAACGGGTTGCTGCGTAGGTCAAAGGCGTCAAAGTCGCTGCTAGCGGGCTTGGGCTCGGCGACTGCCGGGGCAGGGCGCGGTGCCTCTGGCGTTTTAGCCGGGGTCGCGGTTTCGCGAGTTTCGAGCAGGCGGATGAGGTGATGCACCCTGACCTTGAAGAGATAGGTGTAGGTCACGAAGGCTTCCAGCAGCTCGAGCGTGGCCCTGGCGATGTCGGTGTTGATGTCGCGCTCAAGATCAAAGTGCGCCCCCAGCGACTTAGAGTCCTTAACCGCAGCGGCTAGGTCGAGCATCGGCTGCTCGAGCCTCACATGCTTGGGGAGCTTTTCTAGCAGCTGTCCGAGGGTGCCGCCGCGCTCGTTGTAAGGGAGGTTGGTTTTGGCAATCCCCTCAAGCGCCTTGGCACAGGCGGTGACGGTAGCGTCCCAGTTGCCGACGTTGTAGGCATCGATGGCCGCCTGATAGGCGCGCAAGATCTTGGCATCGAGCTCGAGCAGCGGCTCGTCCTTAAAGACATTTTCCCGCAAGGCGGCGAGTTGAGTCATGGGAACCTCCGCAGTCATCCTACCGCTTGTCGGGTAGTCAGCTGGTCAGAGGTAAGTTGAGGAAATAGTAGAGAGGGAAGAGTGGGTTGTGAGGGCTTTTCCACTTTCCACCCGCTACTACCCACTTCCCACTGCCCTAATCCTGGCTGTAGCTTAACAGCGCGCAGTCCGCGCTGACTAGCGGCTTTGCCTCGGCCTCTTCTCCCTCGCGACATTCGGCATAGGCTAGCAGCAACCAGCCGGCTATACTGATTATGGCGATAAGCAGATATGCAGCGTAAATCATCGTCTCCACGGCCCCAGGATAATGAGGCAAAGTCAAGTCCAAGTCAGCGCCTCGTATAAATGCAGCCCAATCCGCTTACGCACGGCAAGGCGGATAGTAGGATAAGAGGGTTAGGCGTGGCGCAGGGATTGTCCCTTAGCGGTTGACCATTACCTGCTGATTTTCGGAGGAATTACCCATGATCGATCTACCAGCGCGAACCCAGCTTGCCGATGATGAGCGCCGCACCTTAGAAGCGCTCGAGCTGCGCGAGTGGCTCGACTCGCTCGACTACGTGTTGCAGACAGCCGGGCCCGAGCGCGTCCAAGAACTCTTAGCGCAGCTCGATATTCGGGCCCACCGCGCCGGCGTCAAGCTCCCGTTTGCGGCCAATACACCGTACATCAACACTATTCCCAAGGGGGCAGAGCCGCCCTATCCGGGCGACTTTGCGCTCGAGCGGCGCATTCGCAGCATCATCCGCTGGAACGCGCTGGCCATGGTGGTGCGGGCTAACAAGTTTTCTGATGGCATCGGTGGGCACATCTCCACCTACGCCTCGGCCGCTACGCTCTACGACGTTGCCTTTAACCACTTCTTCCGCGGCCAGGAGGCCGGGGTTGATGCCGACCAGCTCTACTTCCAGGGTCACGCCAGCCCCGGCATCTACGCCCGGGCTTTCGTTGAGCGGCGGCTCAGTGTCGAAAAGCTCCGCAACTTCCGGCGCGAGCTAGCCCCGGGCGGCGGCCTCTCCAGCTACCCCCACCCCTGGCTGATGCCCGACTTCTGGGAGTTTCCCACCGTCTCGATGGGCTTAGGCCCGATTATGTCGATCTACCAGGCGCGTTTTAATCGCTACCTAGAAGATCGGGGGCTCAAGCCCAAAGGTAGCGGCAGGGTCTGGGCCTTTCTGGGCGACGGCGAGACCGACGAACCGGAAGCACTTGGCGCCATCGGCCTGGCCGCCCGCGAACAGCTCGATAACCTGATCTGGGTGATCAACTGCAACCTGCAGCGTTTAGACGGCCCGGTGCGCGGTAACAGCAAGATCATTCAAGAGCTCGAAGCTACCTTCCGCGGTGCTGGCTGGAACGTCATCAAGGTGGTGTGGGGCCGCTACTGGGACCGGCTGCTAGCCAAAGACCACCAGGGGGTGCTGGTTAGGCGCTTTGAGCAGTTAATCGATGGCGAGTCGCAGCGCTACGGAGCTTTTGGTGCGCCAGAGCTGCGTGAGCAGTTTTTCAACACCCCCGAGCTTAAAGAGCTGATCGCAGGCTGGAGCGATGATGATCTTAATATGCTCAATCGCGGCGGACACGACCCCTACAAGGTTTATGCCGCCTATAAAGCCGCGGTGGAGCATCAGGGCCAGCCGACTGTGATCCTGGCCCGCACCGTCAAGGGTTACGGTTTGGGCGAGTCGGGCGAGGGGAAGAACATCACCCATCAGCAAAAAAAGCTCAACGAAGAGGAGATGCGTGCCTTTCGCGACCGCTTTGATATCCCTATCAAGGACGAGGAGCTGCTTGAGTTCCCGTTCTACCGCCCGAGTGAGGATAGCCCGGAGTACCGCTACCTACTCGAGCGCCGCCAAGCGCTAGGTGGCTCGGTGCCTGAGCGGCGCGTTACCGCCAAGCCGCTTAAGACCCCAGCCGAGGAGCTGTTTGCCGAGTTCTATCAGGGGACTGAAGAGCGGGCAGTCTCGACCACCATGGTCTTGGTGCGGATTCTGGCCAAACTCTTGCGCGACCAGGAGCTTGGCAAGCTGATCGTGCCGATCATCCCCGACGAGGCGCGCACCTTCGGCATGGAGGCGCTGTTCCGCCAGATCGGCATCTACTCGCATGTCGGCCAGCTTTACGAGCCGGTCGATGCCGAGAACCTGCTCTACTACAAAGAGGCCAAGGACGGGCAGATCTTAGAAGAAGGGATCACCGAGGCGGGCGCTATGTCGTCGTTCATTGCGGCAGGGACCGCCTACGCCACTCACGGCATCCCGACCATCCCCTTTTTCATCTACTACTCGATGTTCGGCTTCCAGCGCATCGGCGATTTGATCTGGGCCGCTGCCGACATGCGCACCAAGGGCTTTTTGCTCGGTGCTACCGCCGGGCGCACTACTTTGGCCGGGGAAGGGTTGCAGCACCAGGACGGTCACAGCCACGTGCTAGCCTATCCTGTTCCCACTCTTCAAGCCTACGATCCAGCGTTCGCTTATGAGCTAGCTATCATCATCCGCGACGGTTTACACAGGATGTATGAGCTGCTTGAAGATCGCTTCTATTACATCACCGTAGGCAATGAAAACTACCCCATGCCGCCCCTGCCAACGCACCTAAGCCTAGAGGAGTTGAAAGCCGGCGTGCTCAGCGGGCTCTATAAGTTCCGGCCTTCGGCGCTAGAGGCGCCCCAGTACCGCGCCCAACTGTTAGGCTCCGGGGCGATCATGAACGAGGTCTTAAAGGCCCAAGAGCTGCTGGAGGGCTACGGCGTCGCCGCTGACGTCTGGAGCGTGACCAGCTACAAGGCGCTGCATTATGACGCCCTGCAAGTCGAGCGCCACAATCGCCTCCACCCCAAGGCCAAAGCTAAAGTCCCTTACGTGCGCCAGGCGCTTGACGGTCACGATGGCGTGATCGTTGCCGCTAGCGACTACCTAAAAATTCTTCCCGACGCGCTCGCGCGGCACCTCTCCAGGCCCTTAGTCAGCCTTGGCACCGACGGCTTTGGCCGCAGTGAGGCTCGAGCCGAACTGCGCGACTTCTTTGAGGTCGATGCGCGGCACATCGCCCTGGCGGCCCTGCATGCGCTTATCCCGGAGGGTTTAAAACCCACGGTGGTAGCTAAGGCGCTGGCCGAGTTCGATATTAACCCCGATAAGCCCAATCCCTATACGGCTTAGGGCAGCTTAGGTTTAGACTTCAGTAACGGAGGATCTTGTGGCAGAGTTCAAACTACCAGATGTCGGCGAGGGGATCGAGTCGGGGACCGTAGTGGCGGTGTTGGTCGCGGTGGGCGACAGTATCGAGCAAGACCAGCCGGTCATCGAGCTAGAGACCGATAAGGCCGTGGTCGAAGTCCCCTCGGCGGTAAGCGGAGTGGTCAAGGAGATCAAGGTTAATGCGGGCGAACAGGCCAAGGTCGGCCAGGTGATCCTGGTGGTGGGAGAGGCCGGTGCCGAAGCTGAAGCCAAAGCGCCCCAGGTCGAAGCTAAAGAGGCCCAGGCCGAGGCGAAGCCCAGCCAACCGGCCCCGCCCAAGCCAACACCGGCGGCCCCGGCGCCACCCAGCCCAGCGCCAACCAAGCCCGATGACGGCCGCCTGATCCCTGCCGCCCCTTCGGTGCGGCGCCTGGCACGCGAACAAGGCGTCGATCTTCGCACTGTGCCGGGGACCGGTATCCTCGGGCGCATCTCAACTGAAGACGTGCTGCGTCATACCGCCGGCGGCGCACCGGCTTCCCCCACCGCGCCAGCCGTCCCCGCGCTCCCCGACTTTGGCAAGTACGGCGCTACCGAGCGGCGGCCCATGAGCGGCATCCGCAAGGTGACTGTGCGGTCCATGACTCAGGCCTGGAGCAGCGTGCCGATGGTCACCCACTTCGATAAGGCCGACACGACCGAGCTAGAGGCGCTGCGCCAGCGCTACCAGAAAAAGGCCGAAGCGCTGGGGGCCAAGCTCACTCCTACCGCCATCTTGGTTAAGGTCGTGGCCGGGGCGCTGCGCAAGTTCCCTGACTTTAATGCCAGCGTCGACGTAGCCAATAACGAGATCATCTACAAGCAGTACATCAATATCGGGGTGGCGGTCGATACCGAACATGGGTTACTGGTCCCGGTCATCAGGCAGGCCGATCAGAAGAACCTGCTACAGCTCGCTGTGGAGCTGGGTGAACTGGCTGCTAAGGCCCGCGAGCGCAAGCTTTCACCGGAGGAGATGCAGGGTGGTAACTTCAACATCTCAAACCTGGGCGGCATCGGCGGCACCGGCTTTACGCCCATTGTTAACCCGCCGGATGTAGCTATCCTGGGCGTCGCCCGCAGCAGCCTAGAGCCGGTCTGGAACACCGAGACGGGCCAGTTTGAGGCGCGTTTGATGATGCCGCTGGCCGTAACCTACGACCACCGCTTGATCGATGGGGCGGCGGCGGCGCGCTTCTTGCGCTGGGTCTGCTTGGCTCTTGAGGACCCGTTCCTGCTGTCGTTGGAGGGTTAACGGCCTTCGTTCTGGTTGCCGGAGGCTATGCTTGGCTGGCCAAAAAAGCCTCGACCTCGGTGCGGCGCGGGATGGGCGCTACTGCGCCGTAGCCCTGGGTGGAGAGGGCGGCGGCGGCGTTGGCGTAGCGCCCGGCCTCGGCCAGCGGGGCGCCGCGCAGGAGCTCTGTCAAGAACGCCCCGTCGAAGGTATCACCGGCGCCAGTGGCATCAACGGTAGCCACCCTGAGGCCGGGGATGGCGTGGCGCTGGTTGGAGTCTGCCACGAGCGCCCCTGCGGCGCCGAGCTTGAGCGCCACCACCTTGGCGCCGCGGTTTAGCAGCGCGTCTATGATGGCCTGGGGCTCCTTAAGCCCGGTGAGCAGGCTGGCTTCGTCGAGGTTGGGCAGGCAGAAGTCGCACTGCGCAATCGTCTCCAAAACGATGGCGCGGGCTCTGGACAGGGGCCAGAGCTTAAGCCGCACATTGGGGTCATAAGAGACCTTGGCGCCGCTGGTCCGCGCTATGTCGATAGCGTAAAAGACCGCGTCGCAAGCGCTGGTGCTGATCGCCTGACTGATCCCCGAAAGGTGCAGTAGCTTGGCCTGGGCAAGCGCCTCAGTCGGCAGCTCCTCAGGCTTTATCATACTGGCGGCCGAACCCTGGCGGAAGTACGTGAAGGCATGTCCAGCGTCCGTGTGCGTTACGAAGTAGATACCGGTCGCCGCGGCGGGGTCGCGGATAACGTATGAGGTATCGATCCCCTCGGCCCGCCAGAGCGCCAGCAACATATCGCCGAAAGCGTCCTGCCCGAGGCGGGTGAGATAGCCCACGCTGGCCCCCTGGCGCGCCGCTGCCACGGCCATATTAGAGGTGTCGCCGCCGAAGCCGGGGAGGTACACCTCGCGCCCTCCCTCCCGGAGCTGGTTGAACTCGATCATGGGCTCACCGAGGCTAATAATCTCGGCCATCAGATGCGCCCGTACTTGGCTAGGCCCTCGCGCAGCGAACCGGTCTCGCGGATGAGCCTAGCCTGTTCGGCCTCCCGCTGCTCGATCATGAGGGCGAGCTTCAGCACCTCTGCGACATGCGCTTGGGGTACCACCGCCACCCCGTCGAGGTCGGCCACGATGAGATCGCCGGGGTTGACTGTAATGCCGCCGCACACCACCGGGACGTTGGCGGCCAGGGTCTTAAAGCGCCCCACGGTAGTGCCGGGCGAGACGCTGCGGGCAAAGACTGGGAAGCCGTAGTCGCGCCGGATCTCGGTCACGTCGCGCACGCCGCCATCAAGCACGGCGCCGGCTAGCTTGTTGGCTACCGCGCCGGCGGTCATCAGCCCGCCCCAGACGGCTACTTCGGACTCGCCGCCGGTGCCGATGACTACCACCGAACCGGCCTCGGCGCTATCGATCAGCTCGAGCGCATGCTGGGGCGGGAGCTTCTCAGTAGTCGGTCCTTCCTTAACGGTGACGGCCGGACCCACCACCTTCTGGTCGTTGATGCGAGGCTTAATGCTGTGCTGCATATAGCCGCGTACCCCAACGACCTGATCGATCGCGTCGGCGACCGAGGCGGTGGTGACGGTGTGGAACTGCTCGATAACGGTTTTGGGATACATTACGCCTCCTCGGAAATCAGTAGTCAAGTAGTCAAGTATTCAAGTATTCAAGTATTCAAGTAGGGGCGAACCCTTTGGGCTGAGGCCCCTCAGGGCGAAGCCTTGTACGCCTTCGCTCGGCGCTTCGCTGAAGTTCGCCCTATTTTCTCTGGTGGTGAACGATAGCTCATGGGCGATTCCTCCTAAGTTATCAGATCAAGGCCACCTTCATTCCCAGCGGTTGACCCAGGCCTGGGGCACCCCACCCGCTAAGACGCGCGCTACCTCCTGGCTGGCGCGCTCTTGCAGCTCGCGCACCGAGGCCTCCGAGTACCAGGCGGTGTGGTCAGTGACGACCACGTTGGAGAGGCTAAACAGCGGATGATCCTGTGGCGGCGGCTCGGTTGCGAACACGTCGAGGCCGGCGCCGTACAGCCGCCCGGCGCGGAGTGCCTCTACCAGGGCCGCTTCATCGATCAGGGCACCGCGGCCGGTGTTGACTAAGATGGTGCGCGGCTGCATCAGGGCTAGTTCGTTATGACCGATAAGATGCCGAGTCTCCGGGGTCAGCGGGGCATGCAGCGAGATAATTTCGGCCTCGCGGCAGAGGGTAGCCAGATCGACGTGCTCGATTCCGGCTGGCGTGTCCGGCAGGTACGGGTCGTAGACCAGCGTGCGCCGGGGGCTAAAGGCCTGCATCTTGCGCACCAAGGCTCGAGCGATCTGCCCGTACCCCACTACCCCCAGCGTCCGTCCCGAGATGGGATAGATCGGCTCGGCCTGAGCGATCCCCCAGGCGCCACGGCGCACCGCCTTATCCCGCGACACCACCCGGCGCGCTACGGCCAGCAGCAGTGCCAGAGCGTGCGTGCTGACCTCATCGACGCCGTAACCGGGGGTGTTGGCGACAAAGACGTGCCGCGCGGTTGCTGCGGCTAAGTCGATGTTGTCTAAGCCGATGCCGTAGCGGGCAATGATGCGCAGCTTGGGCGCTGCCGCCAGATGAGCAGCGGTGATCGGGGTGTCGCGCACCAAAATCGCTTCGGCTCGAGCCAGGTGCTCGCCAAACGCCGGATCGGCGGGATCAACGGCGTGAATCTGCTCCACGCCGTAGGGCCGCAGAATGGCTGTTTCGACGGCGTAATCATGATAGCCGTGACCCACGACGATGACATGGCGGCCACGGGTGTTGCTGTCGAGGGTCACGGTATACCTCCGTTATTGGTCCTACTGAGCTGCCTCGACGGCCTGCATGAGGCGGTCGATCCAGTCCTGCCCAACGCGGCCGACCAGGTGCTCAAGAACAGGGGGCTGGGCTACCTGGCGAAAGGCCGCTAGCTCCTCACTGGTGAGCACTGCAACCTCCATACCCACACCGGTGAGGATCTCGTCGGCGTTGAGATCCTGTGCCGAGGTCATCTGGCGGTGGATGTCGCGGGCAATCACGATCGCTTCGTCGATCACGCGCTGCTCGTCGGGGGTGAGGCTGTCGTAGAAGCCGGGGTTCATCATGTACAGGTGAACGGAATAGACGTGGCCGCTGAGTGACACGTGACGCTGGTACTGATAGAGGCTGGCTGCCAGGATGTTGGTAACGCTGTTCTCCTGGCCGTCCACCACGCCCTGTGCCAGCGCGATGGGGAGCTCGAGCCAGGGCACGGTAATGGCGCTGGCGCCAAGGGCCGTAACCAGGCGCTCGAAGAGCGGGCTTGGCATAATCCGGATGGTGAGGCCGCGCATATCCTCGGGCGAGCGGATGGGACGCACGTTGTTGGTGAAGTGGCGGAGGCCGTTATCAGCGAAGGCCATCATGCGGATACCGGCTTCCTCGAGCATGCGCTGGCCGAAATACTCGCCGAACTCACCGTCGAACACCCGGTAGGCGACCGCATGGCTCTCGAACAGGAAGGGCGTGCTGATTAGTTCGATAGGCGGGAAGAACTCGGTGATGGGGCCATCGTGCACCACGCCGAGCTCAATGGTTCCGAGCTGAAGCCCCTGCAGTACGGTGTCGGCGTCGCCGAGCATGCCGGCCGGAAAGATCTCCACCCGGATCGAGCCACCCGTGTGTTCCTCAACATGTTCCTTGAAGGCCAGCGCGGCGGCGT
Source organism: Truepera sp. (assembly GCA_018333895.1). Taxonomy (GTDB): domain Bacteria; phylum Deinococcota; class Deinococci; order Deinococcales; family Trueperaceae; genus JAGXSJ01. Next base: position 74,254 of record JAGXSJ010000137.1, on the reverse strand, counting down.
GCTTGGGCTGGTCCTCGGTGCCGGGCTGGAAGTGGGTGTACTTGAGCACGCGTTGAGCGTTCGCGCCACCGAGAATAAGCGCGAGAGCAACTAACAAGGTGATTAGTCGGTTCCTGGACATAAATCTCTTTTCCTTTCCTAAGGGGTATTAGCTTGGTGCCACATCTCGCTTGGGTTAAAGGTTGTTATGATCCCAACTACTCCTCCTTTCAATTGGCGTACCCCAGCAGGCGCGGTATAAACAGGCTGATGGCGGGGAACGCGACCATCAGTGCCAGAACCACGAGCTGCGCCAGAAGCATGGGCAGGACTGCCCGCGCCAGCAGCTCGACCCGCAGTTTGCCGACGGTAGCTACCACGAATAGGACCGGTCCTACCGGAGGCGTGTTCATCCCCAGCACTATCGCCACGATAAACAGGATGCCGAAGTGCAGCGGGTCGATGCCGGCGTGAAAGGCTATAGGCGAGAGGATCGGTGTCAGCACGATCACTGCTGGCAGCGTGTCGATGAACAGCCCGCAGATCAGAGCGAACACGACAAGCAGGATTAAAATCTGGGTCGGGTCGGTGGTAAGCCCCGTCAACCAGGCCGCCGCGGCCTGCGGTACCTGCAGCACCGTGAGCAGGTTGGCAAAGATCGACGCCATGCTGACAATCAGCAGCACGCCCGAGGTCATCAGCGCGCTCTTGAGAAATACCCGCGGGATGTCGCGCAGCTTCAGAGCGCGCGTCACCAAGAGGCTTACCAGCAGCGCGTAGGCAACCGCGACCGCTGCCGACTCGGTGGCGGTGAAGATGCCGGAGAACACGCCGCCGAGGATGATTACGGGCATCAGCAGCCCCGGGAGCGACTGGACAAAACCGACACCCACCGCCCGCCAGCCGCCAAACGCAGCGGCATACTGGTAGCCATGACGCACCGAGATGATATGGTTGGTGATAAACAGTACGACACCCAAGAGGATGCCGGGGAGGATGCCGGCTGCGAACATGCTGCTCACGCTGACGCGGCCTTCGGCGATGGCGTACACCACCATGACGATGCTGGGCGGAATGATCGGCCCGATGATGGCGCTGGCCGCGGTCATCGCGCCGGAGTAGTAGGGCGGGTAGCCGGCTCGCCGCATCATGTCCATAATGATTGCGCCGGGTCCGGCGGCGTCCGCCAGCGCGCTGCCGCTTTTGCCGGCAAAGAGGATGCTGGTTAGGACGTTCACGTGGCCCAGGCCGCCGGGCAGGTGCCCCACCAGCGCCTTGGCGAAGCGCAGGAGCGAGTCTGTAAGCTTGCCCGCCGTCATCAGATCGGCGGCTAAGATAAACAGCGGCACGGCCATCAGCGGGAACGAGTTGATGCCGTTGAACAGGTGCTGCGGGAGTAGCAGCGGGCGCAGCTCGCCGCTGGCCAGGATGGTAAGCAGCGAGGCCATGCCCATCGTAAGCGATACCGGGAAGCCGGCGAGCAGCAAGATGGCAAAGGAGCCAAACAGCACGGCGATCATCGCGGTGCCTCCGGGGTATGACCGGGAACGCTAGGCTCGTTACGAATGTCGGCCTGGACAAACTGGCGCCAGGTCATAAGGAGGTGCATGCCCAGCACGGCTGCCCCGATCGGGATAGCGAGCCCTACGATGCCGCGGGGGATGCCGAGCATGGCTGTCCGCGGGCGCATCATGAGTTGGCTGAACTCCCAGCCATAGTAGGTAAGGAGCGCCAGAAACACCAGGATTACCAGGGCGATCAGACCGCGCACCCAGGGGATGACCTGTGCTGGCAGCAGCGACTGCACATACTCAAAGGCCACGTGGTTGCCAGCGCGCAGGGCGAGCCCGGCGCCCAGATACACTGTCCAGATCATCAAGAATCGCGCCAGCTCCTCGGCCCAGGCGACCGAGAACTGGAAGCCGTAGCGGGTCACTACGTTAAGCAGCACCAGAGAGACCATCGCCATCATCAGCAGCACGACCAGGGCCTCGTTGACCCGGATGAAGACGCGCTCGAGCATCTGGAACATCACAGCTCCTTTGGCGTGCGCTTAGCGTACAGCGCCCGCTTTATGCGCCGCAACCGCGACTGGGTCGGTTCGCCCCCCCGTAGGGCCAGGCCGACTGCTAGGATGTCGATAACCACCAGATGCATCAGGCGCGAGAACATGGGCGTATAGAGATCGGTGTCCTCGGGGATGCTCACGGTCAGCGCCAGGCTGCTCAGCTCGGCCAGCGGCGAGCGCGGGGCGGTGATGGCGATGACCGCGGCACCCGACTGCTTAGCCAGCGCCACGCTCTCTAACAGTTCGCGGGTGCGCCCGGTGTGCGAGATGGCCACTACCACGTCCTCAGGCCCTAGAGTGGCGGCGGACATGTACTGCATGTGCGAGTCGGTGTAGGCCACACAGGGGACCATTAGACGGAAGAACTTATGCTGAGCGTCGATAGCTACCACCCCTGAGGCACCCATGCCGTAGAACTCGATCTTGTGGGCGCGGCTTAAGAGATCGGTGGCCGCTTCGATAGCGGCGGCATCCAGGCGGTGCCGGAGCCGCATGAGCATGTCGATGGTGGCATCGACGATCTTGTGCGAGTAGGCCTCAGCAGGGTCGCCCGGTTTAACCTCCAAGTCGGCATAGGCGCCACGGGTGACCAAACTCTGGGCTAGCCGCACTTTGAACTCGGTAAAGCCCTCGTAGCCGATCGCTCGGCAAAAGCGTAGCACCGTCGGCTCACTGACTCCGGCTGCCTGAGCGAGCGCCGCCATGCTGCTGTTGATCACCGCTTCAGGATCGGCGAGCACCGCCTCAGCTACCTTGCGCTCGGAATTGCTGAAGCTGTCTAGCCCCTTCCTGGCCGCCTCCAATAGGTTCTTCATGGCGATACGGTTCCTGTCGCTTTGTCGCTAGTCGGGGACCATCCGGCCTCCTTAGTAAGGGCGGTGGTTCTTGCACCCAGAGCGGCACTGGTCAGCTTGAAGCCGGAATGGGTTGCCTGGAAGTATAGATAAGGTAGTTTTACTAAAACTGGACCGTATTCTATCGCAAGTCGATGTACCTGTAGGGCTTTACGGCGCTCGAGCGCAAACCCTACGCATTTCACATCTTTGCCGCCTTTTGTGATACTTGCCAGGCTGTTGCTCATGAAGATTACCTCTTGAAACCTTGTTAGTCTTGACGCGGGAGCATCGTTATATTATTGTAATACTACTAGATGGTCAGCGACTCGTCAATGACTTGCACCAGTTAGTCAGCCAACGTAGTCCGGAGGATCGGGTTTGGAGTGGGCCAAGAAAGGTGGTGCTAACTGCTGAAGGTAGCATTTGGCAAGCTGATTGTCACGGCAATTGTCAACAACGCGACTTGCGAACAAAAGGAGGATGGTCTTATGCTAACGCTGCCAGACCGCTTGCAACGCAGCAAAGCCATGTAGCAGCGCCCGCTTCGTAGAGCCATTAGCCAGTATTCTCCGTTTTCAAACAGCCTCTAAGGGAGGACAGATGATGAAGATGAATCGGCGTGAATTTCTTGAGCTTGCTGCAAAGACCACCGCGGCGGTTGGCCTGTTCGGCGTCGTGCGCCCGGACAGCGGGGCCTTCGCCCAGGGCGCACGGCGGCTGCGGGTGGCGAACTTCTTCGCTACCGAGCATTCGGTGAACCGCGCTCTGCGCGAAGTCTTTGTGCCGCGCCTAGAGGAGCTGAGCAACGGGGCATTGACCGCTTCGATCCATGACAACTCCGCCCTCGGTGCCGAAAGGGAGCTAACTGAGGGCGTACGTCTCGGCACGATCGAGATGGGGATCACCGGCGGGCTGGTGTCGTTATTACGGCCACGACTGGGGGTGCCGGAGCTGCCTTACCTGTTCCGTGACTTCGACCATGCCTGGGCCGTCTTCGATAGCGATATCGGCGACGATCTCGCCGGCGAGTTGGAGGCCGAAGGGCTCAAGAAGCTGGCCTGGACGGGCAACGGCTTCCGTGCGATTTCGAACTCGGTACGCCCGCTGAACTCGTTGGCCGACATGGCCGGGCTGCGGCTGCGGATGCCCGAGAACCCGGTCTACGTTGAGACCGGCCGAGCATTGGGATTCAGCGTGGTCACTATGCCCTTCGCCGAAATCTTCACCGCGCTGGCTCAGCGAGTGGTCGACGCCCAGGACAATCCACCGCCGACCGTGCTGGCTAACCGCTGGTTCGAGGTGCAGGACCACCTAGCGATTACCAACCATATCTTCAGCTACGGGGGCATTACAGTAAACAAGCGTCTCTTCGACGGCCTGCCTGTCGCTCAGCAACAGGCTCTGCAGGATGCTGCGAACGAGTTCGCGCGCGTCCAGCGGCGGATGTTAGGGGAGGACTCGAAGGCCGTGATCGCGCAGCTCGAGGCCTACGGGATGCAGATCACCTGGCCCGACATCGCCGAGCTTCAGGCCGCGACCAAGGGTGTTCGGGAGAGATTTGCCGCCGAAATTCCGGGCGGAACCGAGTTGGTCGCACGCATCGCCGCGCTGTAGTGGTGGCGCACCTTGGCGAAGGAAGAGAGTGACGCGCCATGGCGGCGTTTCTGCGCATGAGCTGGCTAGAGCCTTTGTTGGTGATGATTCTCGCCGTGTTGGTGGCGGTGGTGCTAGCGAACGTGATCGGCCGTTACTTTTTCGGTTTCGCCCTCACCTGGGCTGACGAGATGGCGCGGTTCCTCTTCGTTTGGCTCACTTTCCTGGGGGCCACCGTGGGGCTGGCGCGGGGTGCGCACATCGGCATGGACATTGTCGTCCAGGCCCTGCCGCCCCGTGGCGCAAGAGCGCTGCAGACGTTGGCGCTCCTCCTGATAATGATCTTCCTGAGCGTCTGGGGGTGGTATTCGATAGAGTTGGTGCAGCGGTCGATGGCCCTCCGCACGCCGGCGATGGGGCTGCCGCTCGGCTACATCTACGCCATCGCGCCCATCTCTGCAGGGCTGATGTTGCTGGTCTGCCTGTACCAGTTTGTGCGCACGCTGCGCGGGCAAAAGGCGCAGGATGCTTAGCGCCTTCCTGATCGTCCTGTTCTTGGTGTTGGCCACCGGCATGCCGGTGGCCTTCGCGCTAGGACTGACCTTCCTGGTCCTGGTGCGGTTCTTGACCGATTTGCCGCTGATCCTGCTGCCACACCAGATCATGGTCGGAGCCGATAACTACAGCCTGGTGGCGATCCCGTTCTTCATGTTCGCGGCCACGATCATGGCGGCCGGCGGCATCACCCGGCGGATCGTTGCAGCTCTGATGGCCCTGATCGGCCGGGTCCGCGGCGGGCTGGCGATAACTAACGTGGGTGCGAGCATCGTCAATGGCTCGTTCTCAGGTTCGGCGGTAGCAGACGCCTCCATGATCGGCTCGATAATGATCCCCCCGATGAAGGAGCGCGGTTACTCGGCACCTACCGCCGCTGCGGTAACGGCGACCTCTTCGGTGCTCGGTGTTATCATTCCCCCGTCGATCCCCATGATCGTGCTGGGGGCTATCACCGGCACGTCGGTCCTGGACATGTTCATGGGCGGCATCCTGCCAGGGCTCCTGATCGGCGTGGCGCTGATCTTCGCGGCCTGGTGGGTCAGCTGCCGGGAGGGTGTGCCGCGCGGCGAGCGCCTGCCAGGACGTGCGATCCGCGCTGCACTGCGCGATGCCATGTGGGCGCTGGGACTGCCGATCATCGTGGTGGGCGGCATCCGCTTGGGTGTGTTCACGGTGGTCGAATCGTCGGTCATCGCGGTGGCCTACGCATTGATCGTGTCAGGGCTCATCTACCGTGAGCTCACGCCGGGCAAGCTCTACCGCGCCGCGGCTGATGCCGCCGTCACGTCTGCGGTGGTGATGCTAATCGTTGCCGCCGCGACCGGCTCGGCCTGGCTGATGGCGAGCGAGCAGGTGCCGCAGACCATCGCTGCCCAGATGAGCCAGGTTACCGATAATCCGGTGGTGTTCATGCTCATCGCGGTGGGCTTCCTGTTGGCGGTAGGCATGGTCATCGACCTGACGCCGGCGCTGCTGATCCTCGGGCCGATCCTCATGCCGGTTGCCATCGGCTACGGCATTTCGCCCATCCATTTCGCAGTTGTCATGGTGGTGACCCTCGCCTTTGGGCTGGTCACACCGCCGGTGGGCACGTGCCTCTATCTGACGGCCTCCATCGCGCGCACATCGGCTGTCTCGGTGATCCGGGCTTCGCTGCCGCTCCTAGCCGTCATGCTGGTCGCTCTCCTACTTATCGCCCTCGTGCCGGGACTATCCACCTGGATCCCGACCGCCATGAGGTGAGCCTGGTGAATCAGAAACCTCGCTTCCCTGCGCAAGCCCTGCACGACCAGATCGTCGCCGTCCTGCGTGCCTGGGGGTGGTCTTCGGAATCCGCCGAGGCGTCGGCGACGGTCATGGTCGAGGCTGATCTGAACGGGATCGACTCACACGGCATCGCCATGCTGCTCTACTACGAAGGCCTGGTGCAGGCCGGGGCGCTTAACCCCACCCCGCGGGTCATAGTAGAGCGCGAGAGATCCGCCACCGCGCTGATCGATGGCGACCGCGGGCTGGGGCACGGCGTGTCGCTCCAGGCCATTGACCTTGCCTGCGACAAGGCCGAGTCGGTGGGCGTGGGCGCCGTAGCCGTGCGCCGGTCAGACCACTTCGGCGCGGCTGGTGCCTATGCCGCCCGCGCGGCGCGGCGCGGCATGGTCAGTCTGATCACCTCGAACGGCTTCACTCGCTGCGTGGTTCCCGCGGGTGGGGCGCGGCCGATGTTCTCGACCAACCCCATCGCCTTCGGGGCACCCGCACGGCGCAACCCGCCGCTGCTGTTTGACATTGCCACGCCGACCACTTCAATCGGTAAAGTCAATCTAGCCTGGCTCGCTGGCAAGCCGATCCCACCCGGTTGGGTGGTGGACGGAGCGGGGCAGCCCGTGACCGATGCGGCGCAAGCGCGTGTAATCATCTACGACACAGGCGAAGGCGGGCTGACGCCCCTCGGCGGTACTGCGGAGATGAGCGCTCACAAGGGGTACGGCATCTGTATCATGGTCGAGGTGCTCTCTGCGCTGCTGAGTGGCGCTACGGCTGCACCATTCCACGCCAGCCGCACGCCGGGCCCGGGCGGTACCGATACCGGGCACTTCTTCCTGGCCCTTAACCCGGTGGCGTTCCGCAGTGTGGACGAGTTCCATGCCGATATGGATCGCCTGATTGACGCCTTGCGGGCCACGCCCCCCGCCGATCCCGCTCGGCCGGTGATGGTGCCCGGCGACATCGAGTGGCGCACCCGCGCTGCGCGCGAAAGCGAGGGCATCCCGCTCGAGCCCAAGCTGCTCGGCGAACTGGCCGCGCTGTGCGCGCGATCCGGGATCAACTTTCAACTGAGGGACCGCTCATGACTATCCGGAGAGGAGCATTTGCCGGACCTTGGCGATTTTTCTGCTAGAGCCTGAAGTAGTCGGTGATATAGTATCGCTACGCCTCCTCGATACTGAGGGCCAGGTGCCCCCACCCTGATGGCCACCCGTATCGAGTTTAGAGGGAGGCTCTGGGTAAATAGAGCTGCGCTGGATTATCGGAAATAGACATTGCGGTATAAACAGCTCTTTTTGGCATGTTATACCGTTCTTGTGGCATAATTACGAGTTAGGCGGTGCGACACGACTTGAAGAACGGTGATTCAAATGGCAACCATAAGCCAAGTAGTAAAAAAGTGTAAAACAGCTCTTGAAAACCATTATGGCTCTCAACTCAAAGGACTGATCTTATATGGGTCGGTAGCCCGCAACCAAGCCGACTCGATGAGTGACATCGATCTGCTTGTTCTGCTAAACAAACCCTTTGACTACTTTTCAGAACTGCGCCAAGTTATCGAAGTGCTGTATCCCATCCAATTGGAATCAGAGCAACTCATTTCTGCCAAACCCGTTTCTCCAGATGAATTTGAGTACGGAAGTATTCAACTCTATCGCAACGCCAAACGAGAAGGGATACGGGTATGACTCCGGTCAGTGCGCAGGAAATCGCCGCCAATCTTGAACGAGCGGAGCAATCTATCCGAGCGGCTAGAGACTTGGCGCTTAAAGACTGCCATGATTTTGCGGCGTCGCGTGCGTATTATGCCGCGCTTGCCCGCCCCGCCAGGCCACCTTCATCACGTACCCCTCGCTTTACACCGGCCATACTTGGAGCATGCGGCTGACCCTGCTACCATTACTAGCTGCGCTGCACCTGCGCTATCCCAGCTACAACGCGGTGAGCGTGCTCGAGCTAACTGCTGCTAGCGCCCCCGAAGCCCTGGCCACCACCGCGCTAGCACCAGACAGTCTGAGCACCCCTGCCCGGCAAGACACCCCCGAGATCGCGCTGCCCATGACGGTGATCCCCTGGGCAGTCGGGCGCCGGCTCCCGGTCTACGGCCTGGCCGAGCCCCCCGCCGATCCTAACGCCGAAGCCGACTTTCGGCACTACTTAGCCCGCTACCCAGCAGGGCAAGCTCGGCTCCGCGAGGTGGATGCTGCCTTAGACGACCTTCGCGCCACCTTGAACACCGCGCTGACGTTGGCGCGGATCACTGCCGAGCTGCTCCCCCGCCTGGCGGCTTATCACCACCTGCGCGAGCGCCTGTTCGAGGACGGCCCCGGCACCGGCTGGCTAAGGGCGCGGGTAGCGGTGATGGCGCAGCGGCTGCTGACGCTGCCTCAGCAGCGCGTGACGGTGCTGGTCTGCCTCGATCACCTACCCTTCCTGCACGAGGCGCTAGCCGGTCGGGCCGACCTGGCGGCCCCTCCCGAGATAACGGCTAGCGATGCGGCCCGCGAGCGGAGCCTGCTCGATTATGCCTTCCTGGGCGAAGCGCCAGATCCCACTAGCCTCTTGGCCCAACTGCGGGAGATCAGGAGCCCCGAAGCGCGCTATCACGAAGCTAACCTGCTCTTGGCCCACGGGCACGCTGCCGAAGCATTGGAGCTGTTAGAGGTTGCCAGCCGCGGCGACTTCAGCCGCCCCTACTTCCTGCCCGGCTACCTGCTGGCGCGCCTGGGGCAGCTTTACGACTTAGCGGGACAGCGCGACAAGGCCGTCAAGGCCTACCGGGCGGTACGGGCCCTGGCCTGGGCTCCCGCTGAAGCGCTTCTGGCCGCCCAGGAGGGGTTACAGTCGCCCTTTAGCGGCGCCACAAGCGCGCGCTAACAGCCATCTCCGGAATCTTTAGCGCTAGCGCCAACCCGGCGAAGATCAGCCCGGCCACTATGCCACCGACCCCTACCTGCATAGCCCACCCCAACCAGCCGACGGGCCACGGGAGCCACGCCACCAGCGCCCACGCTGCGCCAGCGGCAGGCAGTGCCGCTGCCCAGACCCGTCCGGCGTGAGCGGCGAAGGCTAAAGGTGAAAAGCCTTCAGCGTGCCGTAGCCGGTACAGGAGCACCAGCAGTTGCAGCCAGCCCACCGCCACGCTGGCCCAGGCCATGCCCGTAAGGCCGTAGCGCGGCGCCAGCAGCACGAAGAGCAAGCCGTTTAAAGCCACGAAGCTGAGGCTGATAACGATCGGCGTCCGCACCTGCTGGCGGATATAAAAGGGGCGGAGTAACAGGTTGTTAACCCCCCACGGGAAGACCGCCAAGCCGAGCGGCGCTACCGCCCAGATGGTAAACAGGATGGTCTGCTCCTGCCCGGCGGCAGGGCTTAAGTTCCAGATGGCGTTTACCGCAGGTACGGCCAAGAAGAACATCAGTAGCCCCGCCGGCACGGTTAAAAAGGTGATCAGCCGCACGCCGCTGGTCAGTGTCGCCAGGAAGCGCTCCGGCGCGTTGGCCTCGCCGCTGAGGCGCGAGTAATAAGCCAACGCCGGTGAGATGCTAAAGAGCCCCAGCGCCAGGCTAAAGAGCAGATTGGCGTTCTCGAAGGCTGTGATGCTTCCCCCCGGCAGGCCCGACAGCAAGTTGGTAGCCAGCAGGTTTAACACCTGCCGCGCCCCGGTAGTCAGGGCAAAGGGGGCCATTAAGAGCAGCACTAGCCCCAGGCTCGGGTGCCACAGCCCGCTTAACACCGGCAGCAAGCGCCCGCGCAGCAGCGCCGGCAGCTGTACCAGGAGCTGTGCCACGCCGCCCAGCACCACTCCTAGCGCCAGCATCGGCGCCTGGCCGGGGTAGAGGAGCATGACCGCAATCACCACCAGATTTAGCGCCACCGGCGCCCAGGCGGGCGCAAAGAAGCGCTCTTCGGCGTTGAGTATCCCCATCGCCAGCGCTGAGAGCGAGATGGCGGCCAAGACCGGGAAGATGATCCGGGTAAGCTGCACCGCCAGCTCGAAGTCCACCACCGAGTCTGGTTGCAACAGCAGCCCGACAAGCCACGGCGCAGTCCAGATGGCGAGCCCCAGCAAGAGCGCGTTGAGTAGCGCTAAGGCTGCAAAGAGCGCCCCGGCCAGCCGACGGCCCTCCTCACGCGGCAGCGCCTTGTAGATGGGGATAAAAGAGTTGGTGAGCGCTCCTTCGGCCAGCAGTTCGCGAAACAGGTTGGGCACCTTCCAGGCCACGTTGAAGGCGTCGGTCGCCGCTTGCGGGAAGAGCTGCAACAGCAGCGAGGCGCGCACCAGCCCGCTAATGCGGCTCGCCAGAGTGCCGATCATCAGGGTCAGGGCGTGGCGCGCACTGCTCCGCGGCACAGTGTTAGAGACAGAGTCAGCCTGGTTAACCGTAAGCCTCCCAAGCAGGTCGTTAGCGACCCAGCGCCTAAGGATACCAGCCCTGATACGGTCTTGCTGCCGGGGGTATATGCAATATATCTCACCCCTGCGCGGTAGAGTAAAGAGGTGGTGCGCCTGTTGCTTTTCTACCTTGCACTGTTGATTCTCCAGGGTGCGCTTACGGTGTTGCTAGCCCCTTGGCCGACACCGGATCTGTTCTTGCTGGCCATGCTGACCACGCTGTGGCGGCTCCCTGCCTGGCAATTGGTAGTGCTCGGCTACGGTGTAGGTCTGTTGCAGGACGTAATGGGGCACGGAGCGCTGGGCTTTCACGCTTTGGGCTTAGCCGGCGCGGCGCTAGTGGCCTCGTTGGCGCGTTCCCTAATCAGCCACGGGGGACTGCTCGAGCGCCTGCTGATCGTTGGCTTCGCTCAGATTGCCAAGTGGTTGGTTTTTCTAATCCTGCTCTGGTGGCTGCACGAGCCTGGCGATGTCGTTGGTATCTTGACGCGAATAGCCCTCCCGGAAACCGTCCTCACCCTGCTGGCGGCCGTCTGGCTGCTGCCGTGGGGCGAGGCGTTGGTAGCCAAGAGCTCGCTGTTTCGCAAGGAGCTGCTGTGAGCTATCGCCTCCGCCTGTTCTTAGCCCTGATCTTGACGGTGTTGGCGATCTTTGTGGGACGGCTAATGTACTTGCAGTTTGCGCTGGCCGAGGAGTTTCGTGCCCTCAGTGCCGAGAACTTCTTGCGCCAAGAACGGATAATGCCGCTCAGAGGGCGGATTCTTGCTAGCGACGGCACGGTGCTGGCCGATAACCGGATCGCCGTGGACTTGATGTATCGCGGCGGGGAGATTCTAAACTGGGAGCGGATTCGGTTCTCGCTGGGACTAACGGGCGACCCGCGTCCGCCAGACCCTAACAACGCCCGCGAACGTCTTGAGGGGGCGGCGGTCATAGCTTGGAACATCCGCGAGGAGCTGATCCCGGCGCTCCAGGAGCTTACCGCCGGCCAACCTAACCTCTACCTGCGCCAGCGGGTAGAGCGCACCTACCCCACCAATTTAGCGGCACACGTGGTGGGTTACACCACTGAAGCCGATCCGTGGCGCTTCCCCGGTCATGCCTTGGGTGACCTAGTGGGTCAGATGGGGCTCGAAGCTGGCCTGCAGAGCGTGCTTTTTGGGGTGCCCGGAGCTGCGCTCGTCGAAGTGGATAACCGCGGGACGGTGCTTAACCGCCGCACCATCTTGCCAGCCCGGCCGGGGCAAGATGTGACTTTAACGATCGATCCGACCGTGCAGCACCTGGCCGAAGAGGCGCTGAAGAACGCTCTGCCTTATGTAAACGCTGACCGGCGTAGCCGGGGCTTGCCACCGGAGTCGGTAGTGCGGGGGGCTATCATCGCCCTTAATCCTCAGACTGGCGACATTTTGGCCATGGCCAGCCAGCCCACCTTTGATCAGAACCTCTTTACTCGCCGTCCTAGCCCGGCCGAGCAGATTACGGCGCTGCTTAATGACAGCGTCAACTTCACGCTGCTCAATCGGGCGGTGGAGGCCTATGAGCCGGCTTCGACCTTTAAGCTGGTCACCGGCTCGGCGCTCTTAGAGGGGGGATTCATCGCTCCCGGGAGCCGCTTCCCGTGCTCTGGAACATTCACCTTCGCCGGCATTACCTGGCGCAACTGGGCGCCGGGGTTTCGTGGCAACCAAGATGTCCGACAGGCTATTGCCGACAGTTGTAATACTTTCTTCTGGAACGCGATTGCCGGCACCGCCGGCTGGACGGTGGGCTGGGCGCCGTTTGTGCGTAGCCTTACCGAGCGCGCATTAGAGTTCGGCTTTGGGCAGCGAATCGGAGTGGGTTTACCGGAAGAGAAGGCCGGGCGCGTGCCTACCGACGCCTCCTCGCGCGAGGTCAGGGGGCACCCCTGGCGCCCTGGTGACACGCTTAATATCGCTATTGGGCAGGGCGATATGCTGGCCACGCCGTTGCAGGTGGCGCAGCTCATCTCGACCCTGGCGCTAGGGGGTACTAGGGTGCAGCCACGACTGATCAAGGCCATCGGCGACGAGCCGGTGGCTTCCGAGGTGACGGCAGTGCCGGGACGCCACTGGCGGACGCTGCAAGAAGGCTTGCGGATGCTATTTACCGACTTCCCTGCCCAGCGAGTGATGGGTCCGCGCGTCTTTCCCATCAACGTGGCCGGAAAGACAGGCACGGCGCAAAACCCACGTGGCGACGGCTACTTTCACGCCTGGTTTATGGGCTACGGCCCGATCGAAAATCCTGAGCTGGCCGTGGTAGTCTTTATCGAGCACGGCGGCTCGAGCGCTACGGTGGCGGTGCCTACCGCCCGCGATTTTATGGCCGCTTATTGGGGAGTTAGTCCATGAAGACTCGCGGTACGCGCGGCGGTATCGTCCTAAGCCTCGACGCACAAGATACTGCCTCGGCGGTGCAGGCAGCGGTCGCCGAGCAGCGCGAATTGCTCAGCAGAGTCCATCTAGAAGTCACCGAGCGGTTGCCCTGGGAGCTGCTAGCAGCGGCGGCCCAAGCGGTTAAGGAGGCTGGCGGCGAGGTGCTGGAGGTGCGCCCACCCGGTGCGGTGACCGCCGCGCGCGGTGAGACGGTGATCATCACCCGCACCGTCCGTAGCGGGGCGCGCGTCGAGTCGAGCGGCTCGGTCATCGTCCTGGGCGACGTCAATTCGGGCGCCGAGCTGATCGCCGAAGACGACATCATCGTCATCGGAACGCTACGCGGCCTGGCGCATGCCGGCGCCGGCGGGAATGAACAGGCCTTCATCTGGGCGCAGCAGATCCTGTCGCCGCAGTTGCGCATTGCCGGCGCTTTAGCCCAAGCGGGCGACCATGCTAGCCGACCCGCCTTACCGGAGATCGCCCGCTTGCACCAGGGGCAGATCGTGCTGCGAGTGTGGGAGTTTTAATTGGTAACAACGATCCTCTCCAACGGTTATGGCGAGGATGCTGTCGGCGCGCTGCTGGCCGCCGAGCTGCTTAAGGCTACTCCCTCTTGGCAGGTGCAAGCCTTCCCGATTGTAGATGCGGGCCGGGCCTACGAGCCGCTAAACATCCCGATTCTGGGGCCGCGCCGGGTGATGCCGAGCGGAGGCTTACTGCTGCACCATCCGCGGCTACTAGTAGCTGACCTGCGCGCCGGCTTCCTGGCTATGACCTGGCGGCAGCTCCGCGACTTGCGGCGGCTTAAGACCGACCTGCTGCTGGTAGTGGGCGATGTGTACGCGCTGCTGCTAGCCAGCCAGGTCAGGACGCAGCGGCGCTACCAGGTGCAGCCGCTGATCTCGGCCTACCATGCTGCTGAGGGCCGGCCTCCCCCGCACCGGTTGTTCATGGAGGAGTTCACCGGGCTCGAGCGCTTCCTGATGCGCCGCCTGGTCCGGCAGGTCTACGTCCGCGATGAGCCTACCGCTGTGCTCCTCAGAGCCAAGGGGGTGCCGCAGGTGACCAGCCTGGGCAACCCCATGCTCGACGCGCTGAGCGTTATCCCGCGGCCGTTGGGTCTAAAACCGCCGGTAGTGGCGCTCTTGCCGGGGAGCAGGGGCTATGCCGCCGAGGCGCTAGCGCTGATGCTGAAGGCCATGACTCACTGGCCGGAAGCACAGGGGGTGGTGGCCTGGGCTCTGGAGCTGGACGCGCTCCCGTCGCCAGCAGGGTGGCAGCGCGAAGTGCTCGCTCCAGGACGGATCAGGCTGCGCTGCGGCAGTACTGCGGTGCCGGTTTTGCGCGAGCGCTTTGCCGACATCCTGCACGCCTGCGACCTGGTCATCGGCACTGCCGGCACCGCCCATGAGCAGGCCGCGGCACTCGGCAAGCCGGTAGTGGCGTTTCCGGTCGCGCCCTATTATTCACGCGGTTTTTTGCGCAACCAGACTCGCTTGTTGGGCGCGGCCCTAACCGTGGCTCCGGCGGAACCGGTAGCCCTGGCGGCGGCGCTGCGGGCGCTCTGGTCCGACTCCGAGCGCTACGAGCGCGCTGCTCGCGCAGGCCGCGAACGGATGGGGGAGGCGGGTGGCAGCGCGCGGATCGTGGCCGACATCTTGCAGCGGGAAGGGCTTAGGCCAGTCCCTGCAGAAAGCTGTGCAAGGCCGCGTTGAACGCTTCCGGCGCCTCAAGGTTGCTCAGATGCCCGGCGCCGGGGATAACCGCTAGAGCAGCCCCTGGAATAGCTTCAGCCAGGCTTGCAGCTAACGCTGGAGGAGTCAGCGGGTCGTGCTCGGCGCCGATTACCAGGGTCGGGACGGTAATGTCTGCCAACAGCCGGCGCGAGTCGGGGCGGATAGCCATCCCCCGGAGCGCAGCGCTGACCGCCTCGGGTGGCGCTTCGGCCAGGGCGGCCTCGAGCTGAGAGCGCAGTGCCGGGCTGGGGGCATAGACCAGCTTCGGCAGCAGCGTCTCCCGCAGCACCGTGCTCCCTTCGCTTAGCACGCGCTGCGCCGTCTGCCGCCGCCCCTCGGCAGCTTCCGGGGTATCGGCCTCGGCTTTGGTGTTGGCCAGCACCAGGCCGCGCAGCAGCTCGGGGTGGCGCTCAACGAGGCGCAGCGCGGCGTAGCCGCCCATCGACAGGCCGACCACCACCGCCGGGGTCAGCTCGAGCGCTTGCCAAACGGCGTAAGCGTTATCGGCGTAGCGCTCCATGTCGCAGAGCCCGACTAGGCTCGAGCCGCCAAAACCCGGTGCGTTTACCGTCAGCGGCGTGAAGCCTAGCTCCTTGACAACCCCCAACTGCGGCGCCCACATCCGGCCGTCGAGCGGGAAGGCGTGCAAAAAGATCACCGGCGGGCCGAGGCTAAGCCCCACCGTGACGATGGCGTCGCCGAGCGGCAGCTTCACGACGGCTCCGACACGGTGGCGGTGGCGGGGTCGCAACGGTAGGCCGTATCCTGCGTCCTGCACACGAGTTGCAGGATGTGCGCAGGATGCAGCGCAGCGCGCTTAATCGCTTCGACCAGGGCAGCGTCCTTGACCACGATCCCTTGCACCGTGACGGCCAGAACGTCGCCGCGTTGCGAGGCGGCTCGCCAGTCTTTCAGCAGTGCAGCGTCCTTTAGCAGCACGGCGCCGATCAGATCACGGGCCTCAAAAGCTGGGTAGGTCATGACGCCACTATAGCCGAACAAGCCGTTAAGGTGACCTTAAGGTAGCCGCTGCAAGCTGTTGCTTGGAGGTAAGTTATGAAGAAGCTGGCAACCATACTCCTTATCAGTCTTAGTCTTAGTCTCGCCTTGGCGCTCGAGCTCCCCTTTGGGCAGCTAACGCTAACAGACGACACCGGCCGCTTGATCGGCGCCGGCAAACTGGTCTACGATAACTTCGATCTCGACCTGCTGCAGGGCTTTAGCGGTTTTGCCACCCTGACCATCTCGCAGCGCGATGGCACGGTGGGGTCGTTCGAGGTGATGGTTACCGAGACCAACGATGTAGTGGTCATCAGCGGCGCGGAGCTAATCTCGCTGCGCGACACCTTACAGGCGGCCGGCCTGGAGTTTGAGGTTTGGCGCGAAGACGCCGACGATATCGCGCGAGTCGATATCGCGGGGATCGAAGCGGCGGTGTGGGCGCTAGAGGCCGAAGCGCTGGCCCTGGGTGTAACCGCGGAGCTGTTCCAGGCGGAGTTTACTACCCTGGTCTGGGCAACGGTAGATCTGATGGAGGCCGGGCTGAGCCAAGCCGAAGCCCTGGAAGTGCTGCGCCAGACTATCGCGACCGACCCCAGCCTGCGGGAAGCGACCACCATCGTAGCGGCTAAGATCGACCTTACAGAGGCCGGCCTGTCAGTGGCAGCGGCCCAAGCCTTCCTGGCTCTGCGCGCTGACGCTTTCGGCATCGACCACCGGATCTTCCTGCAGGAGTACAGCACCTTAGCGGCAGCCTTGATCGATCTGGTCGAGGCCGGCATCGACGAAGCCACCGCGCTGGCGCTCCTGACAGAGGCGATGGGGCGTGACCCCAGCCTGGAAGAGGTCACCACCATCGTAGCTAAGTTTATCGACCAACGCGAGGCTCAGCGCGAAGATGACGACTACCACAACGATGATGACGATGACGACGACGATGATGACTATGACGATGACGACGACGATGACTATGACAACGATGACGACGACGACGATGATGACGACCGCTAACTGGGATAAATGAGAGCTGCCGGCACAGGGTGGACAGCAACTGTCCGCCCTGTGCGGTAGAATGCTTACGAGGTTACTGATGTTCCGAGTACTAGGGTTACTGTTGGCTTGTTGCCTGCTGGCGGGCGCGGCGCTGGCCGTGTCGCTGCCAGTCGGCAGCGAGCTGATCATCACCGATAGCCGCGGTGAGGTAGTGCTGGGCTATGGGCGGGTGGTGGAGAGCCGGCTCGAGCTGATGCTGAGCGAGCGCCTCCAGGATTTTGTGATGCTGATCCTGGCGCCGACGGGCACCGTTGAGGTGCGCCAGGGGCGGGTCGATGCCACGGGGGTGCCGCTTTTGCTGGACGATGCCGGAACTTGGCAGCCGCTTGCAGCACTGGTGCAGGCTGCCGACCTAAGGCTGTTGCTGCGGCGCGTGCCGGAGGGGACCTTTAGCGGGCGCCTGGACTTTGATGACGACCTGTTGGACGATGACGGCGACCGGGGCCGCGACGCGGCGCCGCCTGGTGGCGACGATGACGCGGGAGGAGAGGACGACGATGATGGCGATGATGACGACGATGATGGCGACGACGACGATGGCGATGACGACGATGGCGATGACGGCTGAACCCGCCTGAAGCCTGGGGAGGGTACGTGCGGTCTGGGCTAACCTCGCGGATTGTGTGGCTGTTAGGGCTGTGGCTGGTGCTGTCGGGCTGCGCCCCGGCGGTGCAGCCCGCGGCTGTGCAGGTGGTGCATTTGACCTTCTCAGCCGACGCTTGGGGCGGCCTTCCTTTTACCGCTGAGGCCAGGCAGAGGACGATGGTGCAGGCCGTGTTGGACAGGCGCGTAGAGCGGCTCGAGCAGGCGGTAGCTACCACCGTTGACGCTCAGCCGGCCAGTGTGCTGCTTAGCGTGCAGGGCTTCACCGCCTTTTTTGAGGTCGATGCCCGCAGCGGCTTACCTATTGTTAGTAGCGGCTATCAGCTCGAGCTGCACCTAGCCCAGGGCGCGCCGACCGTGCATGCCCGGCTCACCAACCGCGCGACCGGCATTACCCGCGGCCTGCGCCTCGATCCGGCTAGACTTCCATGAGCGCCCGGATCCTGGTGGTAGAGGACGATCTTAAGTTGGCGCAGTTGCTGAGTAGTGAGCTTAGGCAGGCGCGCTATCAGGTGGTGGCGGTCCACACCGGCGCCGACGCGCTGGCACAGGCCGAGAACGAGCGTTTCGATCTGGTGATCCTCGACCTTAACCTCCCCGACATCGACGGCCTGGAGGTGGCGCAGTGGCTGACCCGCGCAGCGCCAGCCAATATCCTGATGCTGACCGCGCGCAGCGACGTCAAGAGCCGCGTCGAAGGGCTCTACGCCGGCGCCAGCGACTACCTCACTAAGCCGTTTAGCGTGCCAGAGCTGCTGGCCCGCGTACATGTGCGCCTCAGAAGCCGCCAAGCCGACCTCCAGGTGATCGAACATGGCGCGCTCTCACTCGACCCGCAGTCGGGGGCGTGCTATGCCAGCGGTGAGCTGCTCCCTCTGACTGCTCAGGAGTTCAAGGTGTTGCTGCTGCTCTTAGAGCAGCGCGGGCGGATCTTCTCTAAGGAGACTCTGGAGGAGCGCCTCTATCAGGGCGACCTGCCCGGCTCGAACACGATTGAGGTCTTCATCTCCAATCTGCGCAAGAAGCTCGCCGCCGCCGGGGTCGAAGGGCTAATCAGCACAGTGCGGGGCCTGGGCTACGTGGTGCGCTAGCTCGTGACGCTCCGCCTGCGCCTGAGCCTGCTGTTAAGCGTGCTGCTGCTGGTCGGCTTGGGCCTGTTTGGCGGCTTGGCCTATCTGCTGTTTATTAGGCAGCAACAGGCGCAGCTTGAAGACCTGCTGCAGCGCGACCTACAGCGGCTTAAGCTACTGACCCAGGAGGTCGAGGTGGGCGCCCGGCTAGTGGGGGGCAACCAGGGCGCCCTGGTGGTGCAGATGGTCAGTGCGGCGGGCCAGGTGGTGCTGCCGTTTGGGGCCGGCGAAGCTTTGCCGCTCGCTACCGAGCCGACCTCTGTTAGCCTGGGCGGCCGGCACCTGTTGGTGGCGAGCGTCCCCTGGAACTCGCCTGGCGGCGCCACACTTGGCACTATTCGGGTCGGCCTCGCCCTGGATGAGGCGTTGTTGGTTAGGCAGGAGCTGCTAAGAGCGCTATTGCTGAGCGGCGCGATCATTGCGCTGCTGGCGCTGCTGCTCGGGCTGGGCTTACTACAGCGAGCGCTCGATCCGCTCGCCTCGCTGGCGACTCAGGCCCGTGCCGTCGATCCGGTCAGGCCGCGCCTGGCTAGCTATCAGGGGCCAGACGATGAGGTAGCGTCCGTTGCTCATGCTCTGAATACCGCCCTGGAGGGGATTCGCTCCCGGCAGGAGGCTGAGCGCGCGGCGCTAGCCGAGATTGCCCATGAGCTGGCCGCGCCGCTGACCCTGGTAGCGGCGCATCTCGCGAGGCTGTTGGCACAGCGCCCTGACGACGTGGGGGTCGGCGCCGCCCACGATGCCGCCGTTGAGCTGCTCTATACCTCCCAGGATCTGCTGACGCTGGCGCGGGGCGAGCTCGAGCTAGCCCTGAACTGGGAGATCGTCGATCTTGCAGCGGTGATGGAGCGGGTAGCGCGTGAATATCCCGGTGTAACGGTGGCCGTGGCCGCCACGGCACCGGTGGTGGGAGATGTGCAACGCCTGACCCAACTGGTGCGCAACCTGGTGCGCAACGCGGTGCAGGCTACCGGCGACGCTGCTGCTGTGGCTATGCGCCTCGCAGCCGCTGCTGAGACGGTCCGCCTGGCGGTGGTTGATCGGGGCCCTGGAATTGCCGAGCGCGACCTGCCCAGGCTGTTTGAGCGCTTTTACTCCGGCGGCCAGGGGGCAGGGGTCGGCCTCCATGTCGCGCAACAGATCGCTTTGCAGCATCAGGGGCGCATCGAGGTGGTCAGCGAGCTGGGCCGAGGTAGCACTTTCACCCTGATATTGCCAACGCTCGAGTCGCAGCTCGAGCCGGGTTAGCAGCGAAACATAACTTTCACGCACAAATAGTGTCGTGAAATCTATCACATAATAAAATTATAACACTAGAGGGCATTCGAAAAATCCCTTGGACGGCGTAGCAAGTAGCTGGCTTGCGGTGAGCGCGACAGGTATCTTGCCCCTGTCAGCAGGGTAGCCGTTTTCTGAACGACCTCTACCCCTAAAGTAGCTGTGCCGGCCAAAGTCACGTTATCGGATATCGGAGCGCGTGCCGGCGCCCTTTCCTGAGATGTGATCGTAGACCCAGGATGGCCGAGTTGCGGACTACTGTCGGCCTTCGCCGAGTAGCTCGAGCAGACGCGAGAGGCAGCGGAAGTGCTTGGCGGCATAGGCGCTATGGCGGTAGCTGGCATCAAACAGCTCGCTAATAGGCAGATCCCCGCTGATTCGCAGGCCGAGTTTTAAGTCGTAGAGCTTGTCAACGAAGTGTACGAAGCGCAGCGCGCTGTTCTGATCCTTAAGCGGCGTCAGGTTGGCCAGATAGACACTGCCTGCCGGCCTAAGCAGCTCGCCGTAGCGGATGGGGTGATAGCGGCTTAACAGCGCTAAGAGCTCGAGCCATTCCAGGCGGATGACCGGTAGCCGGGTCTCACGCGCCAGCAGCGCGGCAAACTCCTGCTGGGACAGCAGTGCGCCAGCTTGCAGGCGATGGCGGTAGTCCGGCCCTGCTAGCCGCAGCACCGTAAAGCGCTCGGCGATACTCTGAATCTCGCGCCTGAACTCCTCAGCGTTGAAGCGGCCTTGGCCCTGTGCTTCAGGCGGGGTGTTGGAGGTGGTGATGACCGCCGTACCACGTGCGAACGCTGCTGCTAGGAAGGTCTTGACCATCAGGGTGTTGCCGGGATCGTCGAGTTCGAACTCATCGAGGCAGAGCAGGCGGCTGTCGCGAAAGGCTTCTTGCGCTCCTGCCATGCCTAACACGCCGATGCTGTAGACCAACTCCTGAAAGCTCAGATAGCTCTTGACGCTGCTGCTCTCGTGATAGGCGGCAGCTAAGAGGTGCGTCTTGCCGACGCCAAAGCCGCCATCAAGGTAAAGCCCGCTACCGGGTTGCGGCCGGTGGCGAGGCCGCCAGCGCAGCCAGGAGCCTGTTGCCGAGGGTCGAGGCGCGGCGATGGCGAACTCACGCACCGCATCGCGCGCGGCGCTCTGCGATGGGTGCTGCGGAGCGTAGTTTTCAAAGCTGGTGGTGCTGAAGCGCGGCGGCGGGGTGAAGTGCAACTGTGGCGGCCCGACCGACAACGTTAGGTTAGACGGAAAATTAGACGGAGCGAGGAGCTGAGTCACCTTGCCAGGCTACCACTCGACCTGCCTAGCCGGTTGACAAACGCTCCGGGCAAACCCTATGCTGGCTCTACGCCAGCAACCTGGCGGGCTTGTCGGTCGGGGAAGTCCGGTGAAACTCCGGCGCTGTCCCGCAACGGTAAAAGTCCGAGTACCGGCCACTAAGCCGCAGCACCCCTTGCGAGGACAAGGCTAGGGCGCAACAAACGCCCCCGTTGCCCTCGCAGGAGACCCGAAGGAGGTTTCCTGTGTTGCTTTTTCGCACCCTGCTAATCATGGCCCTGTGGTTGGCTACTGCGCTAGCCAGCTCGTACCCGCTAACGCTGACCGACGAGCAGGGCTACACGCTGACGCTGACCGGTGAGCCGCAGCGGGTAGTCAGCATGCTGCCTAGCCACACCGAGACAGTCTGCGCGCTAAACGGCTGTTTGACATTAGTGGGAATCGACGACTTTAGCGCCGGCATCCCTAACACTAGCGGCCTCCCCACGCTGGGCGGCGGTCTCTTCGGTTTCAGCTTAGAGGCGATTGTGGCGCTCGAGCCCGACCTGGTGCTGGTCTCCGAGTTCGGCGAGTTAGCCGGGGCGCTGCGCCAGGCCGGTCTTACGGTGTATGCCGGGAGTCCGCAGCGCTTTGAGGACGCCTTCACCTTCTTTGAGATTATCGGCCAGCTTGTCAATCGTCAGGAGGAGGCTGCCCAATTAGCCACCAGCGTGCGGGCAGAGATCGCGGCGGTCGTGGCGGCGGTCGCCGGCCGCACACCTCCGACCGTCTATTACGAGCTCGATGCTACCCCCTTTAGCGTCGGCCCCGGCAGCTTCATCGGTGTGCTAATCGCTAAGGCGGGGGGGCAGAACATCGTCCCGGCTGAGCTAGGCGACTTCCCGATGCTCGATCCGGAGTTTGTCATCAGCGCTGACCCGGAGATTATCGTGCTGGCAAGCGCCCCCTACGGCGAGAGTGTTGCCACCGTGGCGGCGCGGCCAGGCTGGGCGACGCTGACTGCGGTGGTGGAGGGAGCGATCATCGAATTAACGTCAGCCCAGGTCGATCTCATCAATCGCCCCGGTCCCAACTTGGGCGCGGCGGTCAGGTTGCTGGCGAGCTTCTTCCATCCTGATGCTTTCTGACCCTGCCGCGCTGACTACTGCGGCCGCGCCGCGCCGCCTGCCGCTAGGCCTGCCGCTCTTAGGGTTGGCTATCCTGTTAGCGGTAATCGGGCTGGCAGCGAGCATAGGCGCTGTCCCCATCTCCCTGCGCGAGGTGGTGGGCGGGGTCTGGCGCGGCCTGACCGGCGAACTGAGCGGCCCACTTGATACCATCATTTGGCAAATGCGTCTGCCGCGCGTCCTGCTAGCGGCGCTAGTGGGTGGCTCGCTGGCGCTGGCTGGAGTGGCCTATCAGGGGCTGTTCCGCAACCCGCTAGCCGACCCCTACCTGCTAGGAGTAGCCAGCGGCGCGGGCTTCGGGGCCAGCCTGGTGCTGGCCTTTTCGGCTACGGTGCCCCTGTTGGCGCAGCTTGGCGTGCCGCTGGTAGCCTTCATCTGCGCACTGGCCGCGGCCCTGCTAGTGACCGTGCTGGCCAGGCAAGGGGGCGGCCTGCCGCTGGTGGCACTGATCCTGGCGGGGGTGGTGGTGGGCTCGATCCTCACCGCCGCGACCTCGCTGACCATGCTGGCAGCGCGGGAGCAGGCGGCCGGGGTGCTGGCCTGGCTGCTGGGCAGCTTCGCCTTTGCCGGCTGGGCCAAACTCGCTTCGGCCTTACCGTTTGTCCTAGTGGCAGCCGTTGTCATCTGGCTCAGCCATCGCGCGCTTAACCTGCTGGCGCTCGGCGAGGAGCAGGCGGCGCAGCTCGGCTTGCCGGTTGAGGCCTTTAAGCTGCTGCTGATTGGGGCGGCCACCCTGGCTACCGCCGCTGCGGTCAGCGTATCGGGGGTGATCGGCTTTGTCGGGTTGATGGTGCCGCACGCGGTGCGGCTGTGGGTCGGAGCTGATCACTACCGGTTGATCCCGCTGGCCTGCCTGGCCGGTGCGGTGTTTATGGTGCTGGCCGACTTACTGGCCCGCACCGTAATCGCACCGAGCGAACTGCCGGTCGGGGTGATTACGGCGCTGGTGGGGGGGCCGTTCTTTCTGGCGGTGCTGCGGCGCTCGAGCCTGCATCGGCGGGAGGGCTAGTGCTCTGCGCCCAGGGCCTCACCTTCCGCTACGGACGGACGCCGGTCGTAGTCGACCTCAGCTTTAGCCTGGCAGCGGGTGAGGTGTTGGGGGTAGTAGGGCCGAACGGGGCAGGGAAGTCGACCTTGATTCGCCTGCTGACTCGTATCCTGAGCCCTGACGCCGGTATGGTGATGGTAGCGGGTCGCGAGCTTGGCAGCCTGAGCAGGCTCGAGCTAGCCCGGATCGCCGCCGTAGTACCGCAAGCCGCCGAACTGCCAGACGGTTTTACCGCGCTGGAGCTAGTCGCCATGGGCCGCACGCCGCACCTGGGCTGGCTCTCCCAGCCATCGCGCCGCGACGAGGCGATAACTGAAGAGGCGCTGCGCCGCACCGACACCTGGCGCTTCCGCCACCGCCTAGCCGCTACCCTTTCCGGCGGTGAGCGGCAGCGGGTGGTGTTGGCTCGAGCCCTGGCCCAAGAGCCGAAGCTCCTGCTGCTGGATGAACCCACCAACCACCTCGACCTGAGCTATCAAGCCGAGTTGGTGGCGCTCATCCGCCGCGAAGCGGCGAACGGCCTCGCGGCGTTGGTAGTGCTGCATGACCTCAATCTGGCCATTCGGGCCTGCGACCGGCTGCTGGTGCTAAACCAGGGCCGCCTGGTGGCCGAGGGCCCCCCCGCTGAGGTGGTTACTTCGGCGCTGCTGCGCCAGGTCTACGGCGCTGCCGCCGAGGTGCTGCATCCGCCTGGGCTGGGGCCGGTGGTGGTGCCTAAACTTTAGAGCGCACCGGCATGTCATGCTAGAGCCATGTCTGCTCCGCTAGTAGTGGTTGGCCTCGACCCCGGTTTGGCCAATCTGGGCCTCGGCGCAGTGCGCGAACTGGGCCGGGAGGTCACGCTGCTCGGCAGTGCGTTAGTTCGCACCAGCCCGCGCAGCCCACAAGCGGAACGGTTGCTGGCGCTCTACCAGGCGACCGAGGCGTTTATCCTGGCGCACCGGCCTGGCGCACTGGTTATTGAAGGGCAGTACTTTCACCAGCAGCGCGACCTTGCTTTCAAGGTCGGCCAGGCGGTCGGGGTGGCGCTGCTAGCTGCCGCCCGCCACGGTGTGCCGGTCTTCGAATACGGCCCGTTGCAGGTCAAGCAGGCGCTGGTCGGGTCGGGCCGGGCCAGCAAGGCGCAAGTCACCTTCATGGTGCGGGCCATGCTGAGGCTCCCCCACAGCCCTGACAGCCATCACGTGGCCGACGCCTTGGCGCTAGCGCTGACGCACCTCAGCTATCGGCGGCTGCAGGAGGCGGTTGGCTAAGCGTTCAGCACTTTATCCTGCGAGTATCCGCAGGAGACAGGAAGTAGTAAGTGGGTTGTGGGCAGTGTAGCCCCTACCACCTACTCCTCTCTCTCCACTTTTTCCTCAACCTCATCGCTGACTGGCGGTTTATCGCGAGAGCTTTGCAGCGTATCCTCCGCACGCTGATCCTGCGTCCTGCGGATACTCGCAGGATCGCCGTAGGACGTCTGGCCGCTGATGAGCTTGTTAAGCTGATAGCTCGAGCGCCCCTCGACCTCCCTAAACCGCTGTGCCAGAGTGCGCAGCCCCCCGCTCTCCGCCCCGGCCAGAGCCGCTGTCTGCACTAGCGCGGCGACTAGCTCGCGGTAGGCCTCGCGGTTAAACCAGCGAACCCCCTGGTGCTCGTTGACTAGCAACAGTTTAGCCGCTATGGGGTCGTCCAGGAACCGCTGCCAGAAGGCTGCTACGGCCTCGGCAGAGGGGTCTTCCAGCAAAGGCTTAAGCTCATGGCGCCGGACCGCAGTGGGTAACTCGGCGCGGCGCGCCGCCTCCTCAGCCGACATGCCAAGCCGTTCCAACGCGCGGCAGAGCGCCTGCACTAAGCGCCCCCTCTCGACCAAGCCCGGTGTGACGTCTTCGAGTTGGGAGAGTAGTTCCCCGGCTAGAAGCACCGCACAGCCGCTGGGCTCGAGCGTCAGATAGGGCTGTAGCGTCGTCCTGCGAGTATCCGCAGGATCGCCCGACCATTCCTCACCGGCCAAGCGCTCGAGCATATTGGCGATGCGCTCCCATTTCTCCGTCAGCACCTCGGCGTCACCCATAAAGCCGTAAGCCGCCGCCTGGTGCCAAAACCAGGCCAGCGCCTCCTCTAGCGGCGCCAGCACGCCGGTATCGCCCTCGGCTAGCCCTTGCAGCAGCGAAACTGCAAACAGCCCGGCCCAGGCTTCATGCAGTGGCCGCAGCTTAAGGTCCGACAAGGCCATCTCGATGCTCGGCACGCCGCGCCCGCCTAGCTCGCGGTGGAGCTGGGCATAGAGCCCATTGACATCGACGACCTCGCGCACCTCCCAGTAGACCTGATAGCCGAAGGCGCCAAGCTCTAGGTAGAGCCCCTGCTCGAACAGCTCGCGGTTACGCCGCAGGTACTCCAGGCCGGACGGGTGCTCGCGCATGGTGCAAAAGCGCTCCTGGCCCCAACTTAGCCCTAGCCCCTCGGCCAGCAGCTTGGTCTGACTCCGCCCCGTCCTGCGAGTATCCGCAGGATCGCCCGACAATTCAGCTTTGTATGGCAGCGACTGCCGGAGCCAGCCCTGCGCCGCCTCGTACTTATTGTTGTAGACCACCAGCGAGGCCTGGCCCTGGTGCCGATTGGTGTAGGCAAAGACGTTTTCGTTGACATAGCCGTCCTGATAGAAGTCGTATAGCAAGAAGTTCTCGACCTCGGCAAACTGGCTGCGGCGCTTCAGTAGCGGCACAATCTCGCGCCGGTGTCGTTCGATTAACCACTGATTGGGCTCCTCGTCCCACTTGGCGCGACGGTACTCCATGCCGTACTTCTCGTGATAGCCCTCAAGCTGGCCGTGGCCGAACATGGGCAGTCCAGGTAGCGTGACCATCATCACGCACACACCGAAGTACTTGCCGTCCTGGCCGAACTGCGCTACCGCCGTCTCCTCGTCGGGGTTGTTCATGAAGTTGACAAAGCGCTTGATTATCTCCGGCTCGAACTCGATGATGTTCTTGATAGTTTGGCGGTACTTCTGGTTCTCCTCGCGCTTCAGCATGTTCATAAAGGCGCTGTTGTAGACCCGGTGCATCCCCAGCGTCCGGACGAAGTAGCCCTCCAGCATCCAGAACGCCTCAGCTAACAGCAGCGTATCGGGCACCTCAGTTGCTACGCGGTCGACCACCTCGCGCCAGAACTCGTTAGGCATCAGCGCCTCGAACGTCTCATGGGACATACTGCCGTACTGAGCGCGTGAGGGGATGGCCCCGCCCTGCCCCGGCTCGGGGAACCAGAGCCGCTGGACGTGCTGCTTGGCCAGCGTCATAGCCGCATCGAAACGGATGATCGGGAACCGGCGGGCTACCGCTAAGATGGTCTGGATTACCGCCTCGCGCACCTCCGCCTGGAGGTAGTTGAGCTGGGCGGTGTCGTTCCAGGGCATGCTGGTGCCGTCGTTGCCGTGGTAGATGTACCTGGCCTCGTCAGTCCAGCGATCCACGCGCTTAAAGACCACCGCCGCATCGCTCTGGTGGTAGTAGTGATCTTCGATAAAGATGCCGACGCGGGGGTCGCTCGAGAGATCCGGACCGCTATAGGTGTAGCCGGGGTAGGGCGGGTGCGACAGCGACAAGAACCAGTCGGGGTGCTCAATAACCCAGCGCGAATCGATCCCCATATGGTTTGGCACCATGTCCGAGGCCAGGCGGATGCCGCGCTGCCAAGCGCGGTCGCGCAGGTTCTGATAGGCACTCTCGCCGCCCAGGTCGTGGGCGATGGTGTAGTCGTAGAGCGAATAGGCTGAGGCGACCGCGTCGGGATTGCCCATTAGGTGCTTGATCCGCGCCGAGGCAGGGCTCCGCTCCCACAGGCCGATCAGCCACAGGCCGCTAAAGCCGAACTCGGCTAGGCGATCGAGCTCCTGGTCGGGGATCTGATCGAGCCGGTGAAGGGGGCGCTGGTACTGCTTGGAGAGCTGGTCAAGCCAGACATAGGTACTTTTAGCGATCATCACCAGGCGCGGCATCCACGACTGGTCGGGGCTGAAACGTTCGTACTCGACCGGGCCACGGCGCGCCGGTCCGCGCAAAGCGGCTTCGTCTAGCACCACCGTTTCGGGTTCGCCGCCGACCAAGCCCCACTTCGCCTCCTCTTTGAAAATGTCGAGCGATAGCAGCAAGCGCACCGTGAAGCGCTCGAAGCGCGCCCCTAAGATGGGTGTCCAGTAGGCGCGGATATACTCTAGCTGGCCCGCCAACGAGGTGGGGCTATGAAGGGCTGGGGCGCGCAGCAGCGCAAAGAGCGAGGCGCCATCGGGGCCAAAGCCCGGCTCCTGATCGAAGAAGCGTTTAAGCTCCGTAATAATCTGCGAATACGCCGTCACTTCGCGCAGCGAGCTGTCGTCGAACAGTTCGCGGTAGCGCTCGCAGGCCGGATTCTCATTATCGAGCCAGAGCATCAAGAGCTCTTCTAGCACAATCTGGCGATGGGGTACGCCCGCGGTCTGGCCAGCCAGGTAGTTATCTAACACCTGTTCACCCCGGTAGACCGCTGCCGCCGGGAACTGCGCGGCGAACTGATGCAGGGTCTTTTGCGCCTGCTCGCCGAGCGCCTGCTCAATGTGGCGGTAGGCTTTAGCCAGCACTTCGGGGTTTACCTCTTCGCGGTAGGCGTCTATGAGCAGGTGATAGAGCTCGTCCAGCAGGCCCAGCGCCGCCAGATCACCAGCGCTAACTGCGGTCTCCGGAAGGCGGGCGGTGTTGATGCTATGGGCTAGCTCTTGCGCGGCGCTGTAGTCAGCAAAGATCACGTTGCCGTGGGTGCCAAAGAGGGCGCTCTTAACCTGATAGCGCTGCCTGGCGGCTCGATTCATGTGAAACTCGCGCTCCAGCGCCTGATTCGGATTAAGGGGGTCGGTTAGTAGCGTGTACTCCGGCATAGCAGCTCCTTGCCCAAGGCAGGCTGGGGGTTTTGGTCAGCTTACCATGCTTCTTCGCAGAAGCTGAGCTTTAACCCCTGCCGTACATCATTCAAATACGCCATCTGATACGCTACGGCTATGCGTATGCGCCCCTATCCGCTGGCGCTGCTGGTGCTGGCGCTGCTCATCGCCTGCGGTGAGGTCAGTACGCCAGGGACTCCGCTCGAGCTGCGCGCTACCGGTTTTGAGACCGCTTTCCTTGGCGAGCCTTACAGCGTGACAATTCAGGTCGCTGGCGGGTTATCGCCGTATCGCTACGCGCTTAAAGACGGGGAACTACCGCCCGGACTCAGCTTGCAAGGTGGCACGGTACGCGGCGTCCCCACGCAGGTCGGGCGTTATACCTTCACCATTGAGATCTTTGATGCCAACCTGTCCCGAACCTTTCGCGAGTTCACCATCCAGGTCACCGAGCCGCCCCCGGCCGCGCTGGTCTTGAACGTACCGCTCACCGAGCTGCGTCAGCCCTTTACTCTGCGTGTGAGAGTCGCCCAGGCTCGCCAGTTGCAGGCTTTGCGCACCCTGCTCAGTTTTGATCCTACCCGCTTTAGACTGATTCCGGATAGTATCCGGCCCATCCGCAATGACTTAGCGCTGTTCTGGCACCATCAGGGGGGCACCATCAACATTGACGTGGCCGTCCTGGGCGGCAGCTTAAACGGTGAGCACGGCGTCTTTGAGCTCTCCTTTGAGCCGCTTGCCCCCAGCACTATGGAGCTAATCGCTTGCACCGAGTTCCTCTCGCAAGGGGGCAGGCACGCCTTTAGCCAGCTCCGCGAGGGGGTTCCTGCGGGTAGATTAGTCGATGAGCTGACCGAACCTGAGGAGGAGCGCAGACAGCCATGAAGCGGCTTAGCTTATTGCTGGCGGTACTCAGTCTCTCCTGGGCGCTAGCCACTACCTTTACCGCCTTGACTCTGGAGGAGCTGACACAGAAAGCCGACTTAGCTGTATTCGGGGTGGTCGAAAACGTCGCCGTAGAGGCCCGTGACGGCGAGCCCTGGACGGTGGTGACCCTGACGGTAACCCGCCCGCTAGCTGGGGAACTCGGGGATACCCTTAGCCTAGCCTTTTACGGCGGTGTGCTAGAGACGGGCCTCAGTATCAGCGTGGTGGGGATGCCCAGCTTGGCAATAGGCGACGAGGTGTTGCTGTTAGCCTACGATGCCCCCTACTACTCGCCCATTGTCGGTTTCAACCAGGGGCTGTGGCGTCTAACTGAACTCGGCTTTGTGGACGCTCAGGAGCGCCTGCTTAGCCTCGACGAGGCCGGCGCGTTATTGCTAGACGGCGAGGGTGGCGACACTGAGGCCATTCTAACAGCGCTCGAGCCACTGCTGGAGAACCGATGAGATACTGGCCGGTCATCCTCCTGCTGGTTAGTAGTGCTCTAGCGCTTACCTATCGCGTCGACCCCCGCGGCGGCCCGCTCGACTTAGAGGAACGGGTGGCCGCTGCCTTCGCTGCCTGGAGAGGCGCGGAAGGGGTAGAGGTAACGGCGAGGCTAGCCGAAGAGGCCGATACTTTGATCGGCTACGGCAGCGCCGCTGCCTTCGGGCCTGACACCCACTCGCTGACCGTAGCGCGGACCGAGGCCGGACGGCGCACGCTGGAAGTCCGCCTCAATCCGGCGAGTCCCTTCAAAGAGCGCGCGCTGCTGCACGAGGTCGGTGTCTTGCTAGGGCTATCGCCGAGCGAGGGGGGAATCATGAACCCGCGCTTTACCCACGATACGCCCAGCGCGCCGACCGCCGATGACTTAAACGCCCTGCGGGCGCAGCGAGAGGTGGTTCCGGAAGATATCAACCGCGACGGGGTGGTGGATTTTTACGACCTGTGGCTATTGGCGCAGAGCTTTGGGCGCAGCGGGGTGAACCTCCCGGCGGACATCAACCGCGACGGAGTAGTAGACCGCTCCGACCTAGCGCTTTTGCAAGCCGCTTATATCTTCGGCGCACCGGCGGAGACGCCACCGGCCACGCTAGCGCGCCCACCGCATCCTGCGCGCAAGCCGCAGGACGCACCGCCGGCAGCGCTGCCCGAAGGCGAGGAGGCACCGTGAGAGCTACCCTAGCAAGGCGTCGATCTTTTGAGCCAGCGCGAAGTCGCGCGCCGTGATACCGCCGGTATCGTGGGTGGTCAGGTCGATGACGACGCGGTTATAACTGTTATACAGCTCGGGGTGGTGATTGAGCTTCTCCGCCCACAGCGCCACCTGACTGATAAACCCGAACGCCTCGATAAAAGTCTTGAACTTGACGCTGCGGCGGAGCTTGTCCCCTTCCAGCGACCAGGCCGGATGCGCTGCGAGTCGTAAGCGGATCTCGTTATCGGTCAGTTTCATCCTTCTCCTAACAGAGCCTGTAGCTTGCGGGACAACCCCACAAGCGTATACTACCTCACCCCAAGAAGACTCTGGCTTGGCAAAGCAAGCACAAACCGTGACTTAAGAGAACGCTTCTCAAGCTGAACAGCTTGAATAGTTTGAATAGTAAGGGTTATGATCGGGGTGCTTATGAAGCAGCCGATCATATGGGTGGTGGACCCGGACGTAGTCAAACCAGCGCTGGAGTTGATCCCGGAGGGGATTCAAGTTAGGGTGAACCGGACGGGGAGGTTCCTAACCGAGCAGGAGCTCGTTGAGGGCATCTGGGACGTGGACGGCGTCATCGCCGGTGTCGAGCCCTATACGCTTCGGGTGCTTGCAGCTGCCGAGCGCCTTAAGATCATTGCCCGCCGGGGAATTGGCTACTCGGAAATAGATCTTCGAGCAGCCACCGAGCTGGGCATTGTCGTGACCACCACGCCAGTGCCGGAAGAGATTACGGCAGTCGCGGAGCTGACGGTGGGCCTGATCTTGAGCTTGCTCCGGAAAATTCCGGCCGCCGACCAGGATGTAAAAAACGGCGCGTGGCGGCGGTCGCAGTTCATTGGTGTTAATCTCCACGGCAGGAAAGTCGGTATCATCGGCTTGGGCCGGATCGGGAGAGCGGTTGCCACGCAGCTTAGTGGTTTTGGAGTGAAGCTTAGCTACTACGACCCTTATGTTGATCCTGCCTCGGTTGCGCCAGGGCTCGAGCGCCTGGAGCTTGAGCCGTTATTGGCCACTGCGGACATCGTAACCCTGCACTGCAACCTTACTGAGGAAGCAACGAGCTTCTTGAATTATGACCGCCTCAAGCTGATGAAGCGGGGAGCGTATCTGATTAACACCGCGCGCGGCAAGCTGGTAAATGAACTGGACTTACTCAGAGCGTTGGCCGAGGGACTATTGGCCGGGGCCGCCCTGGATGTCTACCCCGAAATTCCACCAAGTAGTGACACACTCAGGCAGCTCGTCACTCACCAGAGCGTTATCTCGCTACCGTATATTGGCGCATTTACCCAGGAGTCGCTCTATGCCATGGACTCCACAGCCGTGACCAATGTGCTCAAGGTGCTCAGAGGAGAAAACCCGGACTATATCGTGAAGGTGACGAGCTCGCCTGCACGCTCGTAATCCTCACGGGTCGTCTCGAGATAGGGCAACGTCTCGAACAGGTCGAGGGCGACTTTCTCCTCGTAAGGCCGCAACCCTTGGCGCACCTCGGTCAGCACGATCCCGCAGAGTTGTCGTCGAGCAACTTTTCGATCCAGCGCCCGCGCGTAGATGGCGCCGGACCTTGGCCCTGCCTAGTGCTCGAGCACGGTCGGAATGATCAGCGGGCTGCGGCCGGTGGCCTTGCGCAGGTAGCGGCGCACCGGATAGAAGATGTCGTCGCGGATATCGCTGAGGTTGCGCTTTTCGCGCACGCCGCGCTTAACGCTCTCTAAAACCATCCGCTCGATCTCGGCGTGGATGTCCTGGTGGTTGTGCATCACGCCGCGGCTGATGACCTCCACGCTGGGGTGCTGTCCGGCGATAGCCATAATGATCACCACCCCCTCTTCGGCCAACATCTGCCGGTCGCGGATGATCGGCTCGGTCACCTCGTCGCCACTGCGGCCTAACCCGTCGAGATAGACCACCCCGGCCGGAACCTGCCCAACGCGCTTCATCTCGTTGCGGCTGATCTGGATGACATCGCCATTGACCGCTACTAGGCTCCGCTGTGGCGGCGCCCCCATCGCCTCAGCCAGTTTGATGTGATTGATCTGATGGCGGGGCTCGCCGTGGAAGGGGAGGAAAAACTTCGGGCGGGTTAAGTCCAAGATCAGCTTCAGCTCTTCGTGGCTGGCGTGGCCCGAGGTATGCACTAGGTAGGTCGGCGGATAATAGACATTTACACCGCGCAGGTAAAGTTGATTGATGACGCGCCCCACGTACTCTTCGTTGCCGGGGATGGGGCTAGATGAGATGATTACAGTGTCGCCGGGTTTGAGCTTGATCTTGGCATGGGTGCCTGCTGCCAAGCGCGATAGCGCCGACATCGGCTGACCCTGCGAGCCGGTGCATAGAAACAGCACCTTGTCGTCGGCTAAGTTCTCCATCTCGTCGATGGCTACTAGCGGCTGCTTAATGGCGAGGTAGCCAAGCTCGTGCGCAATCTCGGTGGTCTTGATCATCGAGCGGCCCTCAACTACCACCCGCCGGTCGTGCGCTTCGGCCACCCAGATCAGGTTCTGCAGGCGATGGATGTGCGAGCTAAAGGTGGTCACGATCACCCGTCCGCGCGTCTTGGCGACGATCTGCTCGATCGCCGTTTTGACGTCCCGCTCGCTGAGAGTGTAGCCGGGCCGCTCGGCGTTGGTGGAGTCTGAGATCAGCACCAGTACCCCTTCTTGACCCGCCTGAGCAAGTTTGTGCAGGTGGCTGGTCTTGCCGTCAGCAGGATGGTAGTCGAGCTTGAAGTCGCCTGAATGGACGATCCTTCCGATCGGGGTGTGGATGATCAACCCTGAGTTATCGGGGATGGAATGGGTCATGCGAAAGAAATCCACAGTAAAGAACTTGCTGAGTTTGATCCGGTCGTCCGGCGAGACTTCGCGTAGGTCTACGTCCTGCTCGGTGAGCTTAAACTCCTCGAACTTGCTACGCAAGAGTCCCAGAGTGAGCTTAGCGCCGTACATGGGGAGCTTAGGCAGCAGTTTGATCATGTGCGGCAGGCCGCCGATGTGGTCTTCGTGGCCGTGCGTGAGCACCCAGCCGACGATGCGGTGGGCCTGCTCGATCACCCAGTCGATCTTGGGCACCAGGATATCGACGCCCAACATGTCGCTGTTGGGGAAAGCGAGACCGCCGTCGACTAGCATGATCTCGTCTTCGTATTCGAAAGCAAACATGTTCTTGCCGATCTCGCCCATCCCCCCTAAAGGGATGAACTTGAGCTGCTTCTCGGCTCCGCCGTTAGGCGGCGCTGATTGCCGGTGTGATTTTGCCATAAGCCTCCCATTGTCCCTAGTTCATGCCGCTGGGACCAGCGGCCATGCTTTACAGTCTACCCCTGGTACCTGGCGGGGTTGGTGTCCTATTAGCCACCCGTTCGGATAGCCAGAGCTAAAGTTGAGCAAAGAGTAGCGAGGAGCTGTCCTGAGCGATAGCGAAGGAAAGAGGAAAGAGTGGGTGGTAGGGGTTCTACAACCCAGTGGCTACTTCCCTCGATAAGCGTGGTGCTTACTCTTTTCTCGCTTCTCGCTGCTGACAGGCCTTTTAGCGCGAGTAGGCTACCAGCAGATCATCAACGTCGCCCGCCGCGCTCCTCCGTCCTGCGAGTACCCGCAGGATCACCGCGTGGCGCGGGCGGCTTACGAGGTGGCACGATCCCCTCGAGCTCAGGCCGGATTAAATCGAGCTTGCCGCGCTCGTCAACTTTGTTGACCTTAACCTTGATCTTGTCACCGACCTTGAGGTGGTCTTCGACGCGGTTAACGCGCCCCTGGGCAATCTGCGAGATATGCAGCAGCCCGTCGGTGCCAGGGAACAGGGTAATAAAAGCGCCAAAGTCCACGATCTTAGCTACCGTACCTTCGTAGATCATGCCGACTTCGGCGCTGCTGGTCATCCCCTCGATAGCGGAGCGCACCTGCTCGGCGGCAGCCGCATCGGCGCTGTAGATACTGACCAAGCCGTCTTCGGCGATGTCGATCTGTGCGCCGAGCGCTTCAAGCTCGCGGATCTGCTTGCCGCCGGGGCCGATGATGGTGCCGATCTTGTCCACCGGGATGCGCACGGTGAGGATGCGCGGGGCGTTCTTGGACAGCTCGGCGCGCGGCTCCGGCAAGGCTTCGGCCATCACCTGCAGAATGTGTAGCCGACCTGCCCGCGCTTGCTCCAGCGCCTCCTTCATGATGGCCGGGGTGATCCCCTTGATCTTGATGTCCATCTGTAGCGCGGTAACGCCGTCGCGGGTGCCCGTCACCTTGAAGTCCATGTCACCCAGGGCGTCTTCAGAGCCTAGTATGTCGGAGAGGATCTGGTAGCGCTCACCTTCCTTGATGAGGCCCATAGCGATCCCCGCTACCGGCTTCTTGATCGGCACGCCGGCGTCCATCAGGCTCAAGCAGCCGGCGCAGACTGTAGCCATGGAGCTCGAGCCGTTGCTCTCGAGCGTTTCACCGACTACCCGGATGACGTAAGGGAAGCTCTCGAAGTCGGGAAGTAAAGGCAGCAGCGCCCGACGTGCCAGGTTGCCGTGGCCCAGCTCGCGCCGCCCTACTCCGCGCAGCCGCTTGACCTCGCCGGTCGAGTAAGGCGGGAAGTTGTAGTGCAGCATGAACTCCTCGGTCTCTTCGAGGCCAAGGTCATCCACCAGGCGGTTGTCTTTGCGGGTGCCCAGCGTGGTCACGCCTAACACCTGAGTCTCGCCGCGGGTAAAGACTGCCGAGCCGTGGGCGGTAGGCAAGAGGCCGGTTTCGATCCAGATGTTGCGGATCTGCTCAGGGCGGCGCCCATCCGAGCGGATGCCGTTTTCTAGCACCATGCGCCGCGATTCGCGCTGAACGGCTTTGGCGAAAGCTTCTTTGAGCTGATTGATGTGCTCAGCGGCCCCCTCGGCCTCAGGGTCGAGGACGTGCCGCGCAATGATAGCCTCGCGCAACGCCTTTTGCGCTGCACTCCGCTCGTGCTTGCCGGGGGTCAGCAGCACCTCGTAAAGCCCGGCAGCTCGAGCCTCCTGGTAGACGCGCTCTACCTGGTCGTCAGGCAGCCCCACCGGCGGTTTAACAGGTGCTTTGGGCTGACCTAGCTCGGCGCGCAACTGCTCGATTAAGGCGATGACCGGCTGCAGCTCGCGGTGCGCTAGCTCGATGGCGCCCACCATTATCTCTTCGGGCAGCTCATCGGCACCGGCCTCGACCATCAATACCGCGTCCTTGCTGGCGGCAATAACTAGCTCGAGCTGCGAGGTCTCAAGCTCGGTCAGGGTCGGGTTGACGAGATAGTGGCCGTCGCGATAGCCCATTGTTAAACAAGCAGTCGGTCCATCCCAGGGGATGTCGCTTAGGCTCAGCGCAGCGGAGGCGCCAATCGCCCCTAAGGTGGCCGGGTCGTGCTGCCGGTCGGCGCTAAGCACGGTGATGATGACCTGAATCTCGTTACGGAGCCCTTTGGGGAACAAGGGTCTAATCTGTCGATCGGTTAAGCGGCCGTTCAGCGTCGCTTGGGTGCCGGGGCGCCCTTCACGGCGCATGAACGAACCGGGGATCTTGCCGATGGCGTAGTGCCGCTCTTCGTACTCTACTGTCAGCGGCAAGAAATCGCCAGGGCTAACCTCGTCTGACAGCTGGGCGGTAACCAGCACCATCGTGTCGCCATAGCGCACCGTTACCGAGCCTGAGACCTGCTTGGCGTACTTGCCGGTCTCAATGACCAGCTCGCGACCGCCTAGCATGGTGCTGTACTGTTTACCTACCGGAATATTCACACCTTCTCCTTACTTTCCACTGCTGAGCAAAAAAGCGAGGCACGGCGCCTCGCTAACGAGAGCGGCCCGCGATTTTCTACTGAGTCGGCTCAGCGCAGGTATCATCGCTGCCAAGATGCTCTGAACAACGATTCGTAGGCTGACGCCAACTCAAGCCAGATGATACCTGCTATGAGGTCTTGCCGCACGTTACTTAGCGCCGCAGGCCCAAGCGACCGATGAGCGCTTTATAGCCTTCGTAATTACTCTGCTCGAGGTACTTTAACAGCCGCTTGCGCTTGCCGACCATCTTAAGCAGGCCGCGCCGCCCGTGGTGATCCTTGGTATTTTGCTGTAAATGGCCGCTCAGCGACTCGATGCGGGCAGTGAGCAGCGCTACCTGAACTTCCGCCGAGCCGGTGTCGCCGGGCGTTTTGGCGTACTCGGCCATGATGCTTGCCTTGTGCTGTGGGTCTAGTGCCATGCAAATACCTGCGCTTTCGGGTAGACTAGAGCCGGCGTGCAATAAAGGTAAACGCCAACCCCCGTCTCCAACCGTCAAGTGTAGCACACCGAAGCGCGAATGTCCAAAAGCGCAGAGAGCTTTTTAAGCGGGCTGGCGCATCAGTAGTCCAAATCTCGGCAGGCCTGAAACGAACACCACCTCAACACGCTCGGCCGGATTTCGATTACAATGGCCTCATACCGCATCCGCCTCTGGGACGAGACGGTCCTTCCCGCCGGCACGGAGCCGCCGCGAGCGACGTTGGTCCTGACCCAAAGTGAGGCGCTCGGACGGATGCTCGAGCTGCCGCTAGACCTCTCCGTGGCGGAGGCCTATCTGCACGGCGACTTCAACATCGAGGGCGATCCGGAGGCGGTGTTCGAGGTGCTCGAGGTGCTCGAACCGCGTCTTTCGCTGCTGGACTGGGCGCAGCTGGCGCGAGAGGCAGCGATCCTGCGCCGGCACGCGGGCACGCGCGCCCAGCTCCCAGCAGCCCACTTGCGCGGGCCCAAACACTCCAAAGCGCGGGACCGGCAGGCCGTCCAGCATCACTATGACCTCTCCAACCGCTTTTATGAGCTGTGGCTGGGCAAGCGCATGGTCTACTCCTGCGCCTACTTCCCTTCCGGTCACGAGACGCTCGACGAAGCCCAAGAGGCCAAGCTCGAGCTGATCTGCCGCAAGCTGCGCCTTAAACCGGGCGAGCGCCTGCTCGACATCGGCTGCGGTTGGGGCGGTCTGGTCATCTACGCGGCAGAGCGTTACGGCGTCAAGGTGAAGGGCATCACCATCTCGCAGCGGCAGTTGGAGGAAGCGCAAAGGCGCGTGCACCTGGCCGGGCTGGGTCGGGAGGTGGCGCTCGAACTCTGTGACTACCGCGACCTGACAGGCGAGTTCGACAAAATTGCCAGCGTCGGCATGGCCGAGCACGTAGGCGGCGAGAAGCTGCCGGTCTACTTCCAAGTCGCCTGGCAGCGGCTCAGACCCGGCGGGCTGATGCTCAACCATGCGATCTCGGCCGGGCCGAGGTCGCCAAAGGCGTTGAGCCGCGTTATTTCGGGTGAGCTCAACCAGCGCTACGTCTTTCCGGACACCGAAATCGTGCCGCTCTGGCAAAGCCTCAAAGCGGCCGAGGAGGCCGGCTTCGAAGTGTGTGACGTCGAGGACTGGCGCCAGCACTATGCGCGCACCTTGCGATGCTGGCGGCGCCAGCTGGAGGCCAACTGGGAGGCGGCGGCCCGCGAAACCGGCCTCGAGCAGGCCAGGTTGAGGCGCTTTTTCATGAGCGCCGCAGCATATCAGTTCGCCTTTGCCCACCTCGCGGTGCATCAAGCGCTGCTGGCCAAACCGGACGCTTACGGACGGGTCGCGGTGCCGCTTTCTCGGGAGGACCTCTACCGCTAGTCGCGACTCGGCACAGCTAACTGCTCGCCACCAAGGGCGGGCCAAGGCTTGGTTATACGTGCGAGGCAGGAGCCCTCCCTACCCTCCCCTACGGCCGGCAACGGATAGCCGACGCTCGTTGCAGGGTAGCTATCGCTTGACAGTTGGGGGCACAGCTAACCGTCTCTGGGCTTAGGGTAAACTCCTGACTGGTAGGCTCACAACGCGCGGGCTGGGGGATCATATCACCTCCAAAAGCGCTAACACCGGTGTGTTGCCCACTCCAGCGATCCGAACAACTCGACTACCGCGCCAATCAGCCCAGCTTCGCTGCGCAGCTTGCCCACCACGATCTCGGGCTCACGGTAGTAATCAGGCGCGAGCGCAGCCAGGCGTTGATAGTAGCCACCCAGCGTGGCTAGGAAACGCTTACGGCAGGCTGCCAGTAAAACCTCCCCAGCTTCGGCTGTGCCGCCGGTAAGAGCGATGCGCTGCGGTAGATAGATGGGACAGACGAGGGCCAGGATCTGGCCGACATACTCGCCAATTTGCTGCATGATCTCTATGGCTATGGGGTCATGCCCCAAGCGGGCTGCCTCGATCACCTCGTAGGCGGTTTTGGCTATGCCATAACGGGCTTTAGCCAGGCGCTCGATACCCGGTACGCCACACAGGGCCTCGGCGGATCCACGCACGCCGTAGGCATCTTCCGGGCCAGTCGGCTCGAGCACTAGGCGTCCCACATCGCCGGGGGTGCCTTCGATAAACCGGACCGGTTCACCGCCCACCATCACCCCAGCCCCTAAGCCCGTGCCCAGCGCTAGGCAGAGAAACCGTCTACAGCCCTGGCCGCTGCCGTAGCGGTACTCGGCCAATGCGTGCGCCGTGAGATCGT
This sequence comes from Truepera sp., assembly GCA_018333895.1. Classification (GTDB taxonomy): domain Bacteria; phylum Deinococcota; class Deinococci; order Deinococcales; family Trueperaceae; genus JAGXSJ01. The sequence goes on along the minus strand of JAGXSJ010000137.1, from coordinate 35,323 downwards.
TATTGATAACGACGGGGTAGCCAAAGCGTCTCTGCAAGTGCCCTTTGATATCGATACCCCGCAGGTCTGGCGTGTTGTTACAGAGGATAGGCCCACGGCGCTCTTGGTCGAGGTGGCCGTGCATGGCTACGCCGATGCCCGCGATATTAGGCCCAGTAAGCTCTAGTTGGTGCTGAATCTCCGCGAATATCCGCTCGAGGAAGGCCGCTAAGCCGCCCCGCGCTGCGGTAGGGATTTTCCGAAAGTGCCGAATAATCCCGCTGGCGTCCACCACGCCAAGCTTGGTATGGGTCCCACCGATATCGACTCCGATAGCGCATAACCGGCTCATATCGCTGCGCCTCTTGGGTAGATCACGCACCACGCGGCCCTAGGCGAGCACCACGGTGATGCCTAGCTGGCGTAGCGCCGAAAGCATCCCCGCATCGGTCTGGTCATCGGTGACCACCGTCGAAAGTCGCTCTAACGGGGCCAGGAAGGCCGAAGCGACCTTGCCAAACTTGCTATGGTCAGCTACCAGAACCACCTGGGAGCCGAGGTCTAAAATCGCCCTATCGGTCAAGACCTCCGGTAGGTAGTCGTTGGTGAGCCCCGCGCGCAAATCGATGGCGTGAATCCCAATAATCACCTTGCTCACGCGCACTTCTTTGAGCGCCTGTGCGGTGATGTGGCCGAGCATCGATAGCTCAGAAGCCCGCAGCATGCCGCCCAAGACCACCACGTTGACACCTTCCTGGCCGGCTAGCTCATTAACCACCGTAATGGCGTTGGTGACAACGCTTAGACTCCGCCCCTTCAGCCCCCTAGCGACCAGGGCCGTGGTCGAGCCAGAGCCGATGAAGAGAGACTCGCCGTCTTGGATCAGGGCTGAGGCAACCTTGGCAATCCGCTCTTTGAAGCTTCGGTTCTCTTTCATCCGCTGGATGACCGGCGCCTCTTGCGGTGACTGCGCCGGATAGACCACGCCGCCATGAACGCGGCGGATCAGACCTTGCTCGGCGAGCTCTTTGAGGTCGCGTCTGAGCGTGATGTTGCTGACCCCGGCCGCAGCGCTCAGCTCGCCCACGATGCCCTTGCCGCTCTGGCGCACCTGGTTGAGGATATAGTGGAGACGATCTTCTTTGATCATGATGGTTAACCGATCTTACCCCTTTGGCGAGCCGGTTGCTCACTTATAGCAGGTATCATCTGGTTTGATCCTGCAGGTGCTTGCAGGACTGCGAATCGTTCTCCAGGGCGCCTTTGCAGAGATGATACCTGCGCTAAGGCGACTCATTATTTGTGAAAACCGCTGTAAGCGCCGTACTTGGCAAAGGCGCTTTCTTCCCCTAAAGGTGCCGGGGAAAAGAAAGCCGTCCAGGGCCGGGCATGAGCGTTAACGATCTCCGTCAGCTGGTGGAGGCGCGGTACCGCTGTCTTAGTCAAAAAAGTTTGCCGGGACTCCGGGCTCATGCTAACGCCCTCCTGCCAGATCGCCCGTCCGGCCAGGAAGCCGCTGGCACCAGCGGCACAAGCGAGCTCGAGCTGCTGCTTAAAGAGCTCAAACTCCACGCCGGCGCTGAGGAGCACCCACGGCACCGGCGAGGCTTCGCTCAGGGCTGCGCAAGCGTCACGCCAGCGCGACTGATCAGGATCGAAGGTCACATCTACCGGGAACTCGAGCTTAAGCACATCCGGTCCGGTAGCCGCCAGCCTGGTGGCGGTCTCACAAATTAGCTCAGGGCGCTGGCGGGCAAACTCCGGGCTTGCTTTGGGCAGCCGCGGGTCAAGGCTATAAATTAACGGCTCAAGGAAGTAGCAGAGGTCGTGGTTTCTGCACTGTTCAGCAATGTCTGCGGAGAGCGATTCGATCTCGTTAGCTAGCGCACCGGCCTTGGGGTGATAGTAGACCAGCAACTTAACGGCTTGCGCGCCAGCAAGCTTGATCTTGGCCACATTCCAGTGCGCGTAGAGCTCAGTGCGGCGGTAGGTCGCGTCCCCACTGTAACCGCTCTTCTCGACCGCCAGGATCAATCCGCTGGTACGGTGCAGGTAGAGAGCCGGCTCTAGACCGTACTCCGGATCAAGCAAGAAGGCGCTGGCATAGGGCGAGAGCGCTTCAACGACCGCCTGCTTGATCTTGACAGCTTCGCGATAGGTGGTTTTGCTCGCTAGCATCTGACGATAGCTATCGCGCTGATCGAAGGCCACAATACTAAAAGTGCCCGCTTCGTTGCTTGTCCTTTTCAGCCCGTTCCATTTGCCGATGGTGAGTGTTGGCACGATCTCTGACTCCAATCTTAGGTTGATAAACCCTCACTTATGCTCAGCACCTAGCCCAGCAGCGAATCCAGGGTCACGACCGCCGCGAGATTAACGGGTTGATCGGGATTCTGGCCGTTCCTCAAGGCCCGGTAATAGGCCAAGAGCTGCAAAACGGGCAGATAGAGGATGGCTCTGGCTGTTTCAGGGATACCTGATTGCAGCGCAACCGTGAACTGCGCTTCAGCTAGGCCGTCCTCACTGATACTTAGCGTTCTGGCACCTTGCCAGCGCATCTGCTTTAGCACCGCTTGCTCAGGGAGCAGGGCGCTGTCAGAGACAAGGCCAATCACTAAGGCGCTCGGATCCACCATCGACATGGGGCCGTGCCGGAACTCGAGCGTGTGAAAGGCCTCACTGTAACTCAGCGACATCTCTTTCATCTTGAGCATGGCTTCGCAGGCAAGGCCATAAAGCGCTTCTGTGCCCAGGAAGAAGAAACGCTGGATGGTGGCATCTTCAGCCAGGGCTTGAGCCAGCCCCTGGTAGGTCGCCAGTAGCCGCTGGCAGGCTCCGGGCAACGGTAGCAGTCGTTCGATGCTCCGCTCTGGACTCAGATAATGAGCTAGGCACTGTGCCAACACTGCCATGCTGCTGAACGAGCGCGTCTGCGCCACGCTGGCCTCGCGAGCACTGTCCACAATCAGGGCTACGTCTGCTTGCTGGGCTAAGGGGCTGTCGCGGTAACAGCCTAGGGTCAAGGTTGGACCGAGGTTTAGCTCCTTAAAGAGCTTGAGCGCGGCGACCGTTTCGGTGGTGCTGCCGGAGCGCGAGACCGCTACTAGCAGCGTTCGCGATGCCTTGAGATAGACCGAGTCAGGGAAGAGCACTAGTTCGGAGGCCGGATAAGCCTGGGTGGGGACAGCCGTGAGACGCTGAAAGAGGCGTGCACCCATCAGCGACAGGTAATAGGTCGAGCCGCAGCCGGTGAAGATGACGCGCTCAAGCTGCTCGCGCTGCCATAACGCAGCTAACTCCTCCTTGGCGGCTTCGAAGCGTTGCAGGGCCTCGTGCCAGGACTGGGGTTGACTCATGATCTCCTGATAGGTGTGGTTGGGGTATTCGCTCATCGGGTGTTCTCCCTGGGTGCCGCTGGCAGCCCGTTAACGCGCTCATAAAGCGAGCGCTCGGGGAGGCGGCGGGGCAGTGTTGCGACGGTGGTTCTGAGAAAGCGCACCTTGCCCTGTTGCACTAACACTGTGCCCTGGCGTGCCCCCTGCTGGAGGGTGTGATAGGCCAGCAGCGCCATATCGGCGGCAAGTTTGCGATCCTGGTGGACCGGCGGTGCGCCCCGCTGGGCGTGCCCGAGTTTGCTGCTGCGCACGTGAAGCCCGTGTGCGTGCATGGCTTGGGTAAAGCGCTGGCTGTCGCCAATCCCCTCCGAATAGATGACCAGACCGTAGCGATAAGTTCTGGCCGCGTCTTGGAGGCGCTTGGCTATGCGCCCTAGGTCATAAGCATATTCGGGGATGAGCACAGCGTCCGCTCCTGCGGCATAGGCAATATCGAGTGCCAGGAAGCCGGTGTGGCCCCCGAGCACTTCGACGGCAAAGGCGCGCCCGGGGAGGGCTCGAGCTGTGGCCCGTAATCCGTCGATCATTTGCTGGGCCATGCTGCACGCCGACGCGAAGCCGAGGGTTAGCTCGCTGCCCGGCACGTCGTTGTCGATGGTCGCTGGAATGCCGAGGCAGGCGATATTAAGGCTTTGTAGGATGGCAGCCAGGTTGCTTAAGGTGCCGTCACCGCCGAAAAGCACTAGGTTGTCGATGCAGTGTCGCTCCAGAACGCCTTTTAGCCGCTCGCAGTTGGACGCCTCTTTAAGCACCGGTTCGCGACTCGAAGGGAGATAGCTGCCACCCTGACCGACCACTGGATCCAGCTCCTGTGGGCTGAGCGGTTTGAGCTGCTCTTGCAGGAGACCCTCGAACGCCCCGATGGCGCCGAAAACCTCATCGCCGTTAAGAGCCGCAGCCCGCGTGTAATGGTAGAGCGCGGCATTCACCCCGGGAGCATCGCCACCACTGACAACCAAGAGGGTTCTCATCCGTTTAGAGCCCTGGGCATAGGCGGTTGAAAAGTGAACTCAGCGGCGTCAAGGCTACTGTCCATAGCAGCACTCCTTTACAATCCACCCTATCCTATCATATATTATCAAAAAAGTTCAACTTGTGACCTTGACATTTCAAGAAAAGTTCGCTATCCTTAAACCTAAGGTTCAGTTATGGTCAAGAGGCACCTTGAGGTGGTGAGGCCTGCTGGATAGCTGAAGTCGCGCTGGCTTCTGGCTCAAGAAGCCGGAGAGGAGGTCACGGGATAGTAGGCGTTGCCCGAAAGTTGTCGCAGGTGGCGTTGTCCAAAGCGCCTGACTGAGACAGCTCCGCTACCAATCGTTATATCGTCCATACTGGAAAGGGAGACACCATGAAGCGGCTTTTAGTAGTTCTGTTTTTGCTGGTGTGGGGGCTCGCTGCGGCCCAAACCTCGCTCAGAGTGGTGATTGCCGAATACAGCGGCCTCACCGGCCCCTTCTTTCAGGACGTTGCAGCGGACTTTCAACGCGCACATCCGGATATCGAGGTGCGCATCGAAGTGGTTCCCTGGGATCTTCTCTTCATGCGATTGACCACCGATATCGCGGGCGGGCGGGCGCCCGATATCTCGATCATCGGCACCCGCTGGCTGGCCGAGTTTGTCGCAGAGGGTCTGGCCGAGCCGCTAGACGCCTTTATGACCGACGCTTTTAGAGGCCAGTTCATCGAGGCTTTCCTTACCCCGTCTATCCTGGACGGCAAGACCTATGGCCTACCGGTGGCGGCGTCCGTTAGAGCCTTTTACTACAACAAGGATCTTTTCGAAGCGGCAGGCATCACGGAGCCGCCGGTAAGCTGGGATGAGCTTCGGGAAGCCGCCCGGCGCATCGTAGAAGAGACCGATGCGTTTGGCTTTGGCTTGCAGGGTGGGGAGATCGAAGCCGACGTCTACTGGTACTACGCCCTCTGGACCTTTGGCGGGGATATCCTTACCGACGACGGACAGAGCGGTATTAACAGCCCGGAGGCGGTAGCGGCTGCCGAGTTTTACCGCCAGCTGATCCGGGACGGTCTCACCCAGCCAGGCCCGACGGCCTACGGTCGCGAAGATCTGCAGGAGCTCTTCAAAGCAGGGCGCCTCGGGATGATGATTACTGGCCCCTGGTTTATCGGCCATCTCGCTGCAGAGGCGCCTGACCTTAACTACGGCGTTGCAGCCCTCCCCTTCAAAGAGCGCCCGGCCACCATGGGGGTGACAGACACGATTATGATGTTCAGCACTTCGCGGGCCAAAGAGGCGGCTTGGCAGTTCCTGGAGTTCGCCTTTCAGCCCGAGTATCGCTTCCGTTTCACCCAGGGCGAGGGGATGTTGCCGGTCCTTAAGGCGGTCGCCGAAGATCTCTACTTTGCCGAACACCCGAGGCTTGGCACAATTGTCGACCTGCTTCCCCATGCTCGCTTCGCGCCGATCGTCCCCGAGTGGGAGAGGATTGCTGACATTACAGTTCGGGCGCTGCAACTCGTCTACCTAGAGCAGGCACCGCCGGAACAGGCACTCAACGAAGCAGCAGAGCAGATTAACCGTATCCTCGGTAGATAGCACCGGTTGTCCGGCGGTAAGACCATCCTTGCCGCCGGCTCCTAAGTATCATGCGACTTTTCAAATTAAACCGCCTTATCCCGTATCTCCTGCTAGCCCCCAGCCTAGCGCTCACCCTTTTTGCGCTAGGGTATCCGGTCTACGACCTGGTGCGGATGTCACTTCACGAGGTCAATCGCTTTGGGATGCTCCAGCAGTTCGTCGGCTTGCAGAACTTCAGCGATCTTTTGCGTGATCCCCTCTTCGCTCCCAGCCTTTACCGAACGCTGGTCTGGACCTTCGGCATCGTTGTTGGCACAGTACTCCTGTCGCTACCGGTTGCGCTGATCTTGAACGAGCCATTTATTGGCCGCGGCATTGCTCGCACCATCATCCTCTTGCCCTGGGCTGTGTCGCTCGCTATGACGGCCATCGTCTGGCGTTGGGCGCTGAGCGGCCAGCACGGACTACTGAACGCGACACTCATGGACCTGGGCCTCATCAACGCTCCGATTGTATGGTTGGCTACTGCCCAGACCTCATTTCCAATAGCTATCGGGATCGGCATTCTAGTCTCGATCCCCTTTACGGTAACGGTGTTTTTAGGGGGTTTGTCCTCCGTGCCCGGCGAAATCTACGATGCTGCCAGGGTCGATGGCGCCACCGGCCTGCCGCTTTTTCGTTACATCACCTTGCCGCTGCTTAAGCCGTTTTTTAACCTGGCGGTGATCCTCAACGTCATCTACGTCTTCAACTCCTTTCCCATCATTTGGGTGCTTACCGAGGGCGGGCCGGCCAATACCACCGATATCCTGGTCACCTATCTCTATAAGCTCGCCTTTCGCTTTGGCGACCTCGACGTGGCGGCGACGCTGTCACTGATCATGTTCGCCATCCTGCTGGCCATTAGCGTCCTTTTCGCCTTGCTAACCCGACGGGGGGAGTCTCGTGCTTAAGCGCAGCTTCATCTACTGGCTCCTGCTTGCCCCTTTGGCCCTGGTAATCCTCTTCCCCTTTGCTGTCATGCTCTCTACCGCTCTAAAACCTAGGGCCGAAGTCTTTTCTTTCCCACCGCGGTGGTTGCCGAGCAGGTTTGCCTGGGAGAACTTCACCGCCATGTGGGACGCGCTAAACATTGGGAACGCGCTGCTCACGAGCCTGATAGTGACTGCCTTGGCAAGCTTGCTGGTGTTGGCGGTGAGTGTGTTTGCAGCCTACGCCATGGCCCGCTACGCGTTTTGGGGCAAAGGGGTTTTTCAGCAGTATCTCCTTGTCACCCAGATGCTCTCACCTTTCGTGCTGGTGGTGGGCATCTTCCGGGCGATGGTGCAGTTCAACCTCCTCGATACCTTACTGGCGATCATCCTGGTCTACGCTGCTTTCAATATCGCCTTTGCTACCTGGATGCTCTATCGCTACTTCGAGGCCCTGCCCACGGAGCTTGAGGAGGCTGCTCTGGTCGACGGCGCTAACCGCTTGCAGAGCATCCGCTACATCTTCTTGCCACTGGCGCTCCCCGCTATCGCCGTCACCTCCCTCTTCACCTTCATCTGGGTGTGGAACGAATTCGTGTTGGCGCTGACGCTCTTGCGTTCGGTTGAGAACTATACCTTGCCCATAGCGATCTTCTCTGCTGTCGGCGGGCGATACGTTGTCGAGTGGCAACAGGTGATGGCAGCGACGTTGACGGCCACGCTGCCGGCCGTACTCCTATTCCTCTACCTGCAGCGCCACCTGCAGCGCGGCCTACTCCTCGGTAGCAGCCGGTAATTTAGGCCAAATCCAATTGGTGTCAGGAATCTGACTGCTCTCAGGTTGATTAGTCAGGGAGGAACGCAAACCCGACCGAATAGCCTAAGCGGTGTCAGGGATGAGTTTCGAACCAGTCCACAATTGCCTTGAGACGCTCTATTCGTCTATCAGGCCGCCCCGAGCGCGATAGCTCGTGGCACTCATCGGGGAAGCGGATGAAGCGGACCTCGGCCTTGCCGATCCGCTTAAGGGCGATATAGAACTGCTCGGCCTGCTCGATTGGGCAGCGGTGGTCTTCCTCGGAGTGGATAATCAAGAGCGGAGTGGTGACGTTGGCAACGTGTTTAAGTGGACTCTGCGCCCAGAGCTTGTCGGTATCAGCCCAGGGATTACCGCCCACTTCATATTCGCTAAAGCGGTAGCCGATATCGGAGGTACCATAAAAGCTCAGCCAGTTACAGATCGAACGCTGCGTCACTGCTGAGCGGAAGACTGCGGTCTGAGTGATCAGCCAGTTGGTCATGAAGCCGCCGTAGCTGCCACCCGCTAGATGGATGGGAGCCTCGGAGTCGGTGTGGCTTGCGCGGGCCGAGTCGGCTATGGCCAGCACGTCGGCGGAGTCTATGGTGCCATAGCCGCCCAGGATGCTCTGGGCGAAGCCGCTGCCGTAGCTGGTGCTGCCGCGCGGGTTGCCGTAGGCCACGGTATAGCCGCGTGCTGCGAGCAGTTGAAACTCGAAGTAAAAGCCGTAGCCGTAGTTGGTATGAGGCCCGCCGTGAACCTGCAACACCAGCGCCTTATCCTTACGAGGCTTGCGCGGCGCTAGGGTCCAGTAAGTCAGTCGAGGGCCGCGCTCGGCACGGGTGGTGTGCTCGGTAGCCTCGGCCAGGCGGTAGCGCGCTACAAAGTCGGTGTTGACCTGACTGAGCTGCGTTTCGCGCCCGCGCCCCAGGGTGAACAGCTCGCCAGGCCGACTCGGTGTCTCGGCTAGGAACGCCAGGCGTCCGGCGGCATAGCTAAACGCCGTCACCGCTCGGTCGCCGCTGTGCAGCGCCCGGATGTTGCCGCTCGCTAGCGACACACGGCTAAGCGCGCTTCGTCCAGCCCGATTGACGTTGATGACTAGGCTGCGGCTGTCCTCCGACCAGGCGGGCCGGTTGGGGGAGTCGCCGTAGCGGCTGTCACCGCCGATGCCGGGCTGCGCGTCGAGCTCGCCGGTTAGCAGACTTAAGCGGCCACCCTGCCAGAGCCACAAGCCTACCGGGCTGGCCAAGTTGCCGGGTTCGGCGGGCGCCATCAGAGCTAGCCCGGCGCCGTCTGGTGAGGGCGCTACATCACTTACCATCTGGCTGCTGTCTATCATCAGGGCTGCCTCGCCGCCTGTGGCCGGAAGTTGCCACAGCCCGCTATGCCAGCGATCCTCGTCGGCTGGGCAAGTCGCTGCGCAGACATAGAGCGACTGGCCGTCAGGGTGAAAGGCTAGCTCACTCGGATTGGCAGCAAAGCTGCTGAGCCGCCTTGGCGCCTTATCGCCTAGCGAGATAAGATAGACCTGAGCGATTTCGCTCGGCCGAAAGCCGCGCCCGTCCGACTTGTAGTGCATCCGCTCGATAACTCGCGCCCGCTCTTCTTGGGCCGCCCGGTCTTCCCAGTCACCGCGGGAGATAAAGGCTAACTGCTGGCTATCAGGATGCCAAACAAACGACGAAACCCCCGATTTTAGCTGGGTCAGGCGCTCGGCTTCGCCGCCGCTAAGTGACATTAGATAGAGCTGGGGCTGCTTGTCGTCGCTGCGCTTAGCTAAGAAGGCCAGCTTGCTGCCGTCAGGACTGAAGCGCGGCTTGCTGTCGCTTGTCCCCTGTGTAAAGACCTGGTGACCGGACCCATCAGTCTGATACAGCACCAGGCGGCTGTGATAGCGGGGGGGCTGGTAACTACTTCCTTCACCTTTGCCCGGCTCGATGATGGTGCTGACCGCGACGAGGGAACGCCCGTCAGGACTGAGTTGAGGGTCGGATAAGAAGGTGAGCTCAAGTAGGCTGTCTGGGCGGAGTTTGGCCATGATCCAATTCTATAACCTACCTATTACTGCCATGCTCAGCAGCATCTGGTACTATCCTGGGTACGGTGAAGGCTCTTTACCTGGTGTCCGTACTCGCTCTGATATCGTTCCCGCTAGCATGGGCGCAGCGCCTGGAAGCCACAACCGACCTGGCGCCTTACTACCGTCCGGGAGATGAGATCGAGATCACCCTTATCTTCTGCCTGGTCAGCGAGGAGGTGGTCCCGATAGCCGTGGCTTTCCTCAACGTGGTCGAGCGCGATACCGCCCGGGGCTACCCCCAGGCGGCGCACCGCCTCTTTCGCAGCGCTGAGAGTCAGAACCAGGTGTTCCAAGTAGCCAAGCCTGGCGAGGTCTGGCAGCGCGGGGTAGAAACGGCTGTGCGCGTGCGACTACGCCCTGACGCTCCGCCCGGTGACTACGCTCTAGTCATTCAACTATTTCGTGGCAGCAACACTGACCCGCACCGGGTACGGGTTGAGGATCGGTTGGGTATTCAGGCGTTTAATTTTTCGATTATGCCGCGCTAGGGTAGCACCCGGCAGACCCAGGCGGGCAGTGTGAAGGGTTGAAGGCCGATTTCGGCTAGCAACGAGGGGGGGATGACCGCGTCGGCTAGGTAAAGATCGCCCACAGCACGGTGTTGTAGACCCGGTTTGAGTAGCCCGATGCAGAGTGTGGCGTCGGCTTGCACCACCTGACCGGGCGTAGTGCCATCGTTAGCAGTTAGCCCGGTAGGAATGTCGAGGGAGACCACGGTGCAGGTGTCCATGGCGTTTAGCACGGTTAGTGCGTCAAGTGTGCGGCCTCGCGGTGGACCCTCTAAGTTGGTGCCTACAGCGGCATCCAGGGCACAGGCGAACTTCATCTTGGGGATACTGCTCTTGATCCGCACGCTGGGGTAGTGCTTAAGCGCCTCGAGCTGCTCCTTGGGGATGCCGGAGTAGTTTTCAGCCTCGTGAATGGGGGCTACCCAGACGGCGCGACCGAGCCCAGCCAGCAACCGGGCGGCAGCCAGGCCCGCCCCACCGTTACCCCCTCGGCCGGCAACCACCAGCACCGGCCCCTCAGGGACCAGGTGCTGGCATAGGTCTGCCGTACTCCTGCCGATGTGCTCGATCAGCACCCGCATATCAAGGCCGTACTTGCCGGTGGCCAGCGTGATGAGATGCTCCATTTGCGCTGTGTTGACTTTGGGAAGATTGCTCCAGGAGAGGGTGGGGATGTGCATAAAGTCAGCTAGCCTCAACTACTTCAGCAAACTCCGCAGTGCTATAGACGTTTTGTACGTCGTCAAGCTCTTCCAGCGCTTCGATTAAGCGCAGCACCTTGGCGGAGTCCGCAGGACTTAATGCTGTGACAGTTTGCGGCAATTTGGTCAATTGGCTTACCTCGGGCTCGAGCCCCGCCTCCTGTAGCCCTTCTAGCACTGTATAGAGCGAGCCGGGATCAGTGTACAAGGTCAGTGTGCTGCCATCGAGTTCGAGATCATCAATCCCAAGTCCGATGGCTAGCTCCTGAACCCGCTCGCTAGTGTCGCGCAGCACGAAAACCCCTCTACTGTCGAACTGCCAGGCGGTGCTACCCGACATGTTGCCGCCGTACTTAGTGAAGACGTGACGAACCTCGGCTGCGGTTCGATGGCGGTTGTCGGTCAAAGCCTCGACAAGCAGAGCCACTCCGGCCGGCGCGTAGCCTTCGTAGACTACCTCGTCAAAGCCGCCCCCTTCGTTGCCGCCGACCGCCCGCTCGATAGCGCGGTCGATGTTGTCCTGCGGGACGCTGTCAGATTTGGCCGCAGCCAGCGTATTCTTTAAGGCTAGATTGGCCGCTGGGTCGCCGCTGCCACCGGAGCGCACAGCAGCCTGAATGGCGCGGATATGCTTGCTGATGATGGCCCCGCGCTGTTTGTCGTTGGCAGCCTTTTTGCGTTTGATTTGAGCCCATTTACTATGACCTGCCAAGTAGACCTCCTATCCTTAGTCTACCGCATCGGTCGCCTACTTAGCGCCGCCGGACAATGACGAAGCTGGTTTCACGCACGTCGCGTGCGGTGACCGGGAAGGGCTCGAGCTCTACTCTGATGCTCTGTGTCCAGTCGCTATCACTCCAGACGCCGCGGTAGGTGACTCGCCCGCGGGTGGGTTCGGGCGTAAAGAGGGCCCGGACGCGATTGACGCCGTAGTCGCGGCCTCCGCGTGAGCTGACGATGAACCTGCCGCGAGTGGGGACGATATTGTCTATTCCGCCACGCACGAAGATGTTGCGCTGAAAAACGTCGACGGTGCCGTCAGGGCTGATCGAAGTGAGGGTGATGTAGCCGTCGTTGGTGGTGCGGATCACAAAGGAGATGGAGTCGCCGGGGCGATAACGGGCCCCGACGCCACGGGTAGGTTCGAAGCGGGTGATAATATCGCCAACCTCGATGCCAAAGCGCACGGTGCCGCGTAGGGTGATGTCGCCTGGGATGAAGGTGATGGTACAGGCCGTTAACGCCACGGTTAGTGCCGCTAGGGAGATGAGTAGCCGACTTTGCTTGAAGGTCATAAGTGGTCCTTTCTAGGGGAGCAAGTTCTTGGCTTAAGTGTAGCAGAGGTCGGTGAAAAAGGTCAGATTTATTAAACAGAAATTGCACAATCAGATGTATTGTGAAATATCACACATAGAGATTGACAACATCACTATTCAGGCGGTTCAGCGGTAAGCGGTTTCTTGTTTCTAGACTGCCCACCGCCTACCACCTACTTTCCAGCTAGCGGAGTATAAGTAGGGGAGACCTGCCCGTAGGGTGAAAATGGGCGACCACGTGGTCGCCCCTACTGACTACCGAAATACGGCTTTTTTACTCTATTTTCTCTTCAGTGATTCGCTCTGCAAAGACTTCGATCTCTGGGCCTTCGCGGTAGGCGCGGAGTAGCGCGGCTAGCACCTCCTGCTCAACCGCAGCGCGCACTCGGGCCTCAACCTCGGACAGCGGAGGCAAGTAGGCCGGGGTGCGGTTGTAGGGCAGGATCAAGTGGTAGCCAAACTGGCTCCTCACTGGTGCGCTGACGACGTCTAGCGGCGCGGTAAAGGCCACCTCTTCAAACGGTGCCACCATCGCCCCGCGCGGAAAACAGCCGAGGTCGCCACCCTGAGGGGCGCTGCCACCGTCCAAGCTGTTAGCCTGGGCCAGTGCAGCGAAGTCAGCACCGGCCTGCAATTCAGCTTTGAGCGCATTGGCCGTGCCCTCGTCAGCCACCAAGATGTGGCGTGCGCAGGCTTGAGCCGGTTGCTCGAGCTGGGCCCGATTGTTGTCGTACCAGAGCTGAAGGTGGTGATCTTTAATATCAAGCTCGTTCTGCAATGCAGTGATAACTTGATCCAGCAAACTTGCCTCGCTGATTAGCGTGGCTAGCAGCGCTTCGCTGGCAAAACCCGCGCGTGCCAGGGCCTCCTGATAGGCCTCGTCCGAAGCAAAGTTGGCGCGAATACCGGCTAGCTGCCCTTCGACATACCCCGCTGGCACCGTGAGGTGACGCCGCTGAGCTTCGCGTAGCAGCGCCTGCTCAGTTACTAGTTGATCTAAATAGATGGGTCGCAGCGTATTAAGCAGCGGCAGGGTTTCAGCGTTCAGCGGCAAGCCTTGTTGCGCGGCGATGTTAGTTACAAACACGGTAAAGCGCTGATCGAATTCGGCTCTAGTGATGACCGCTTCGCCAACGCGTAACACTACCTGGTTCTCCTCAACCCCTTCCTGAGCGCTCGCTAGCGCGAGGCTGAGGGTTAGCATGATGACTAGTAGACGCATGAGACTCCTTTCAGCCCCTACAATAGCACCGCCCCGCTTCATTGCAACGCCTTAGGCCACCTTAGTCAGATGATGCTAATAGTATTAACATGATCAGGCTCAGGTAATGTATAGTGCAAGCTGTGACAACGGCACGCGACCCGTATGGGCTGTTGGGGGTCTCTCGGCAGGCTAGCTCAGACGAGATCAAGGCCGCCTATCGCCGCTTGGCCATGCAGTACCACCCTGATCGCAATGCGGGCGATAAGGCTGCCGAGGAGCGGTTCAAGGCTATCTCGGAAGCCTATGCCACGTTGCGCGATCCTGAGCTGAGGGCACGCTACGACCGTTACGGCGATAGCCCGGCCCGGCCCGATTTCAGCCGGGTCGATTGGCAGACCGTTTTTCAGGAAGCCGACATCCGCATCGACTTAGGTCAGATGGGCATGCCCCGTACCGGCAATATGGTTTTTGACACCCTGTTTGGTCTAATGGCGGCGGCTTGGCGCCGCTCACTGCTCCCTGGCGAGGAGCGCACGGTAAGCCTCGATATTAGCCCCGAGGAGGCTCGAGCCGGAGCGGTGCGCCGTGTCTACCTGCCGGGGCCGAGCGTCTGTCCGCAGTGCCGAGGGGCTAGCCCGGCGTGTCCGATCTGCAACGGCCAGGGTGTAGTGCGCAGTGGAGCGGCAGTAGAAGTCACCATCCCTAGCGGGATTAGGCCCGGTGCCAAGCTGCGCCTAAGGGGGCTCGGTGGCCCGGGTAGTCCGCCCGGGGACGCTTTCGTTACGGTACAGGTACGGCTCCCGGCCGGTGTTCGCTTTGATGGTCAGGATCTCATTACGGAGCTGCCGATTACCGCACTCGAAGCCGCGCGCGGGACCGAGAGCCGGGTGCTCGGGCTGAGCGTTAAGATCCCCGCCCAGGTCAAGGATGGCCAGGTAGTCCGTATCTCCGGTGGCGGATTGGCTGGGGGAGACCTGCTAATTAAGCTCAAGATTGCCGTCTGGCAAGGGTTATGGCGCAAGTTGCGCGACGCGCTCACTTAAGGAGTCTGCTATGGCTGAGTCTGACAAACGCCGCCCTGAGCCTGCCGAAGGGCAGCGCGCCGAGGACGAAGTGATCGCCAAGGACCGCCCGCTTTACGTCATTAGCGTGGCGGCGGAGCTTGTGGACATGCACCCCCAGACGCTGCGCCTCTACGAGCGCAAAGGGCTGATTGAGCCCAGCCGCAGCGCCGGCAAGACCCGGCTCTACTCGCAGCGCGATATCGAGCGTCTGCGCGAGATCCGCCGCCTAACGCAAGAGCTAGGCGTCAACCTGGCGGGGGTAGAGGAGATCATCCGCCTGCGCAATCGGCTTGACGACCTGCAAGATCAGCTTGAAGGGCGGATCGACTATCTGCAGTCGCGCCTCAACGAGCGGATGCTCAAACTTACCGCAGCGCTGATGGCGCCTAAGGGTGAAGAAAGGGGAGAGGGGGAGGGCGGCTGATATACTCGCTCATGCTTAAGGACTATCTAACAGCCAACCAGCAGCGCCACCTTAGCGAACTGCTCGATCTTTTGCGGATCCCTTCGGTCAGCACCGACCCGACCCGACAAGGCGAGGTGCGCCGCGCCGCTGAGTTCGTAGTCGGCAAGCTGGCCGAGCTGAGGTTTGAGGTGCAACTGTTCGAGACACCGCGCCATCCGGTGGTGGTGGCCCACTATCGCGTCTCCGATAGCGCTCCGACCGTACTCATCTACGGCCACTACGATGTGCAGCCGCCAGAGCCGCTCGACTTGTGGATCTCGCCGCCCTTCGAGCCGGTGGTCGAGAACGGCTTGATTGTGGCGCGGGGTGCGTCGGATGACAAGGGGCAGCTCTACGCGCATATCAAGGGGGTCGAGGCGCTCTTAGCTACTACCGGCACACTGCCGGTCAACCTTACCTTTTTGATCGAAGGGGAAGAGGAGATCGGCAGCCCTAACCTCACCCCCTTGATCGAGGCTCACCGCGAGCAGTTGGCTGCCGATATCGTACTTATCTCGGATGGGGCGATGGTGGCTCCAGATACTCCCACTATCACCTACGGCCTTAGAGGTCTGGCCTATGTCGAAGTGCTAGTGCGCGGCGCCGGGCGCGACCTGCACTCCGGAGCTTATGGCGGCGGCGCACCCAACGCTATTAACGCGCTGGCCAAGATCATTGCGCAGCTGCATAACGAGCAGGGGCGCGTCACGGTGCCGGGTTTTTATGACGCTGTGCTCGAGCTTACCGATACCGAGCGCGAAGCCTTCCGCCAGGTTCCGTTTGACGAGGCGCACTTCAAACGCGAAGCCGGGCTGGCAGCCACTCCTGGCGAGGCCGGTTATTCGTTGCTCGAGCGCCTGTGGGCGCGCCCGACGCTAGACTGCAACGGCATCGGCGGCGGCTTTCAAGGGGACGGGGCCAAGACCGTCATCGCGGCTGAGGCGCGGGCAAAGATCTCCTGCCGCCTGGTGCCGAACCAAGACCCGCACGATATTACGGCCAAACTCGCCGCGCACCTTAAGCGCCTAGCTCCGCCAGGGGTCGAAGTCACCGTCACCGAGCTGCACGGCGCGCTACCGGCGGTCCTGCGCGCTTGCGCCGCAGGACCGCTCGAGGCGCCGGCGGTGCAGGTGGCAGCTCGAGCCCTAGCTACCGTGTTCGGTCGCCCGGCAGTGTTTGCCCGCACCGGTGGCACCATCCCGGTGGTCAGCACCTTTCAAGAGCTGCTCGGTGCCCAGGTGGTGATGGTCGGTTTGGGTTTGGAGTCAGATAAGGTTCACTCGCCCAACGAGAAGTTCGACCTTGTTAACTACTATCGCGGCATCGAGGTGAGCACGGCGCTGCTGGCGGCATTTGCAGACATGCCGTAGCTAAATCCGCAACTAAACTCGTACCGGCCACCCGCTACACCCTCTATGACCTGTGGGCAGAACTGTGCGCCGGAGAGCGACTCTAGCTCATCGATGGCGGTGTGCAGCGGCTTGGCGGGTTGGTAAGGTCGGCCGGTGGTCATCACTTCGAGCGCATCGGCTACGGCGACCACCCGCGCAGCCAAACTTATCTGTGAACCACGCAGGCCCCAGGGGTAGCCGCTGCCATCGAAGCGCTCGTGGTGTTGTGCAATGATGTCGATATAGTCGACCAGACCAAAGTTCGGGGCTAGCTCCGCGCCCAGCGCCGGATGTTGCCAGATGATGGCGCGCTCCTCAGCGTTAAGCGGAGTGGCGCCGCGCAGTATGCGCCTGGTGAAAAAGAGTTTGCCGATGTCGTGAACGAGCGCGCCGGCATAGATTGAGACCGGCTCCGTCTGGGTGACGTAATTGGCATTGGCGAGCATGGCCGTACATTAGCCATCGTTCCTTAACGGCACCTTAAGATAGCCCAACAAGAGTTTCTACCCGCCACTGCCCCCGCACCCTTACCCCTTAATTCGTGCCGGAGGCCCCTTAAAACGCATTATAGCGCGTCGTTGCAGAAAAGCTGTTAGGGACGGCATATCGGCGACCAGCGCTGATCCTGCGGCGGCAATCCTGCGACTGCTCGCAGGATTGCAGGCCGAGCGTTGACCGGGTTGCGGTCCTGCGCGCTTGCGCCGCAGGATGCGCCTCCTTCGCGTTGCTCAGGACAGCGTCTACCCTACGATAAGACGTGTTATCGTAGGGTGATGGCAGACCCATTAGAATTAGCCATTGCCAGCCTGCAAGTATCTGCAGCCCTGCAAGTATCTGCAGGGGACCAGGTAGGCCGCGCCCGCTTTCTTGCTAGCCTCAGCACCGCCGACCTCCGCCGCTTGGCCGTTAGAGCTGCCAACGAGCGCGACTTTGAAACCTTATGGCAGCTAACTGAAGCGCACCTAACGTTGCACGGCGAGTCGGGCGCGCTGGTATCGGTCAACACCTATAAGGCCTATCGCCGTGGGGTTAAGGATCTGCTGGCTGCTTGGCAGGGAGAAAACCTATTACGCCCTGGTCGCGACGCCGCCGCGGTCTGGCTCCGCACCATGGAGTGCCGCGGCCGCAAGCCCGCCACGGTGCGTGTCAAGATCGCCGCCGGTAAGGCCCTTTACAAGGCGCTGCGCTGGGCCGGCGCTACTGAAGCCGAACCGTTTGCTGACGCTAAAGCTGCCAAGGACAAAACCGCCCCGTGGGAGCGCCAGGGCGCTTACAGCCAGCTTGAAGTTACGCGCCTGCTGGCGGTAGCCGACCCCGTCACCCGCGCTTTGATCCTGTTGGGGGCGCACGCTGGTCTACGGATCAGCGAGATGTTAGCGCTGCGCTGGTCGGAGGTTGATCTAGTAAACCGTAAACTCGTCGTCCTGCACGGTAAAGGTGACAAAAAGCGCACCGTTAACCTGTCTAAGACGCTTTCCGAGGCACTTGGTCAGCTAGTCCGTCCCCCCCATCCTGCGTGTGCCCCTGCGGTTCACTCGCAGGGGCAGGACCTGGGGGTGGGTGGTCCTGCACACAAGTTGCAGGATGGGTGGGTTCTCCCCTTCCGCTCGCGCCTCAGCGCCCGCGAACGGCTAGCCCGCACCTGCCGCGCCGCTGGCGTTAGGTTTCAAGGGCTCCACGCCCTGCGCCATGCTGCCGGCACCCTGTTGCAGCGCCAGACCGGCGACATAACCAAGGTGGCCGATCACCTGGGACATGCCACCCTGGATATGGCCCGCAACTATGCCAAGGCCGATGACCGCGCGCTGAAGGCGGTAGTGGATGAGTGGTAATCCTGCAGATACTTGCAGGACTGCAGATACTTGCAGGACTGCAGATATTTGCAGGATGCCATTGACGTGCCGCGCTGAGGGTAATATGGTGCGTAGTAAGGAGGCTATCGTGAAGCTTCTAAGGCATCTCGTTCTATTGGGCTTGGCGCTGCTCTTGCTGGCGGCCTGTGCCCCCACCACAACCGTGCAAGACAACATCCTTCCGACCCTTGTTTCGGTGACGGTTAGGCAGGATGTAATCGTCCTACAAGGCCGCTATTTTGGCGCTCCGGGCGAAACCAGCTATGTGGTCATAGGCGCCGACAGCTCAGGGCAGGGCGGCTTTCGCATCCCCGACGTGCGGGAGTGGAGTCCTAACCGCATTGTGGTCGGTGCGCCAAACGGCGTGGGAGTTGGCTTTGCGCTGGTAGTAGTCGATGGCGTAAGGAGCAACGCGCTACCTAGCAATCGCTAGAAGCTGGGCTCGACAGCTCTCGTTGACTAGGCCGGCGGGTTAGACTGAGCCGGTATGAAGCTCCAAGCCGCCAAGAATCACTCTCGCTTCGCTCGGGTCAAAGGGACGCACGACACGCTCCCCGAAGCGCACGCCCAGTGGGCCAGGATCGCCGCGGTCGCCAAACAGGTGCTCGAGCGAGCAGGAGCGGTGCAGCTTACTCCGCCCATCTTTGAATACAGCGAAGTCTTTACCAAGTCGGTCGGCGAGTCGGCCGACTTGGTGGTGCAAAAGGAGATGTACACCTTCTTTGATGCCGGCGCTCGCTCGCTTACCCTCCGGCCCGAGTTTACCGCCGGTGTGCTGCGCGCCTTTATCGAGCACGGTCTGTATGTCTGGCCCTCCCCCATCAAGCTCTGGAGCATCGGCCCGGTCTTTCGCGCCGAGAAGCCGCAGCGCGGGCGCTTTCGGCAGTTTCATCAGGTCAACTGCGAGCTACTGGGGCTGGACGCGCCGCTGCTGGACGCTGAGGCTATCACCCTGTTGTATCAGATATTTAGCGAGCTGGGTTTGCGCGGGCTGGTTGTCAAACTCGGCTCGGTTGGCGACCCCGAGGACCGCCAGGCCTATAACCACTATCTACGTGAGGCGCTGACACCCCTGGCGGATAGGCTCTCCGAAGCCAGCCGCGAGCGCTTGCGCCTTAATCCGATGCGCGTGCTAGACAGTAAGAGTGCCGAAGATCAGGCGGTTGTTGCCAGCTTAAAGCGCCCGCTGGATTTTCTGGGTGAGGCAGCCAAGGTTCACTTCGCCCAGGTCCAGGCCTACCTGTCGGATTGGCAGCTCCCCTTTGAGCTCGAGCCCAACATGGTGCGCGGCCTGGACTACTACCGCCGCACCGCTTTCGAGTTTCACCACGGCGCTATCGGGGCGCAGTCGGCGCTGTGCGGCGGCGGCCGCTACGACGGCTTAGTTGAGCAGCTCGGCGGTCCGCCCACGCCGGGGGTCGGCTGGGCCTTTGGCCTCGAGCGCTTGCTCGATGCCTTGCAGCAAGAGGGGGCGCTGCCAACTGGGTCTGTCCGTCCGCTGCTCTACCTGATCCCCATGGACGAAGAGGCGGTCGGCGAGGTGGCCAAAGCGGCCTTTACGCTCCGTCGGCACGGTGTCGTGCTCCACGCCTATGCGCCGCGCAACCCCGGCAAAGGGCTTAAGGAAGCGGACCGAGCTGGCGCTGTCTTGGCCGCACTGCGCGGCAGCCGCGAGCGGGCGCACGGGAGCTATCAGATCAAGGAGCTGGCCTCGGGAGCGCAGTTTGAGGTTCCCGAAGGCGAGCTAGCAGCATTCTTACGCGGCCATCAAGCGAGGGATCATGAAGCGAACACACTACTGCGGTGAACTACGTGCCCAGCACGCCGGACAGACGGTGACCCTACAGGGTTGGGTCAATCGTCGCCGAGACTTAGGCGGGCTAATTTTCCTCGACCTGCGCGACCGGGCCGGGTTAATCCAGGTAGTCGCGGTGCCGGACACGGCACCCGTCTTTGCCGAAGCCGGGCGGGCTAAGGCTGAGTACGTGCTAGAGATCACCGGGACGGTACGCCTCCGCCCAGAGGGCCAGCGCACCGCCCGCCTGGCCACCGGCGAGGTCGAACTGCTGGCCAGCAATCTGGTCATCCTAGCCGAGTCCAAGACGCCGCCCTTTTTGATCGACGGCTCGGTCGATGCCCGCGAGATCAGCGAAGAGTTGCGTTTGCAACATCGCTACCTAGACCTGCGCCGCCCCGAGGCGGCCTACCCCATTCGCTTGCGGCACACTATTAGCAAAGCGATCTGGGATTACCTCGACGCCCAGGGCTTTATTCAGGTCGAAACACCGCTGCTGACGCTGTCCACGCCGGAAGGCGCCCGCGATTATGTCGTCCCTTCACGGGTGCAGCCCGGTGCCTTTTACGCTTTGCCGCAGTCGCCGCAACTATTCAAGCAGCTCCTGATGATGGCCGGATTTGACCGTTATTTTCAGCTTGCCCGCTGCTTCCGCGATGAGGATCTGCGCGCCGATCGCCAGCCCGACTTTACCCAGCTCGACCTGGAGCTGTCGTTTATTGACCAAGACGATCTGCTGGCTTTAAACGAGGGCTTGATGGCCCACGTGGTGCAGACCGCCCTGGGTCGGGAAGTAGCTACCCCTTTCCCGCGTCTAAGCTACCAGGAGGCGATGGCTAGTTACGGCTCGGACAAGCCCGATCTCCGCTTTGAACTGCGGCTCACGGATCTGAGTGCGGTCTTTGCCGCTACTGCGCTGCGCAGCTTTAGCGCTGTGCTGGAGGCCGGCGGGGCGATCAAGGCGTTGCCCATACCGGCTGCGTTGGCCAAGCTCAGCCGCAAAACGCTGACAGAGCTCGAGCTCCACGCTAAGCAGCACGGCGCCCAGGGCTTGGCCTGGTTGCGCCGCGAGGGCGACGGGTTTAGCGGCTCTATTGCCAAGGCCTTATCCGAAGCTGAGCAGGCAGCGCTGCTGGCTCAGGCGCCACAGCCGGGCGATCTGCTGTTAATCGCCGCTGACCGCTGGCAGATAGCTTGTACGGCGCTCGGGGCGGTGCGCACTAAGTTGGGCCGCGACCTAGCCCTCTATGATGCGCAGGCACTGGTCTTCTTGTGGGTGGTCGATTTCCCCCTGCTCGAGCGCGACGAAGAGCGGGGCGGCTACACCTACATGCACCACCCCTTTACCCGCCCGCACGACCAGGACCTGGCCAAGTTGGATAGCGATCCCGGCGCGGTGCGGGCCTGGGCTTACGACCTGGTCTTAAACGGCAACGAGATCGGCGGTGGTTCGCTCCGTATCCATCGCTACGACGTGCAGCTCAAGATGTTTGAGGCGCTAGGCTTTAGCGAGGCTGAGGCTAAGGAGCGCTTCGGCTTCTTTTTGGAGGCGCTTGCCTACGGCGCTCCACCCCACGGCGGCATCGCCTGGGGGCTGGATCGCCTGGTGATGCTCTTGGCCGGGGCCAGCAGCCTGCGCGAGGTCATCGCTTTTCCCAAGAATCAGCGCGGCGTAGATCCGCTCACCGGGGCACCCAGAGCACTCACCTCGGCGCAGTTAGCGGAGCTGCGCTTGAAAGTTATAGCATGATTCCACTCGTTATCGTGGATCTAGACGGCACCATGATCGGCAGCAGCGGCTTGGTCCGGGAGTGTGTCTGGCAGGCGGTTGAAAAGGCTAAGGCGGCGGGTGTCAAGGCGGCGGTCTGCACCGGCCGTCCCTGTGGCGGTGGCGCTCAGAAGGTGGCACAGCGCTTAGGGCCGAACAACCCCCATATCTTCCATAGCGGAGCGGTAATTAGCTACCCTGACGGTCGGCCGCTTTCGGTTCATGCCTTGCCTGGGGCGGTAACCGAGCAGGTCATCGCCTTCTCGCGCGAGCGCAATCTGGTGCTCGAGCTCTACACTCCTGGTGAGATGTTCGTCGAGCGCAAGACCCCCTTAAGCGAAGCGCACGCCCAGATGATCGCTATGAGCGCCGTGGTGCGCGACCTCAAAAGCGTCTTAGCCAGTGAGCCGATAGTGCGTGCGCAGTGGGTGGTAACCTCCGCTCAACTTAGCATCGTAGAAGCGCTTAAGCTTAACAACATGCAGATCAGCCGCGCCAGCTCGCCGGTACTAAAGGACACCTACTTTATCAGCATCACGCAAGCGGGAGTCTCTAAGGGGACGGCAGTGGAGCACTTGGCCAAGCACCTCAAGATCGACCTAGCTAACATCATGGCGGTCGGTGATAGCCGCGGCGACCTGCCCATGCTCGAGCGAGTCGGTCATCCGGTGGTGATGGCTAACAGTGAGCCTGAGCTGCTGACGCGCTACCCGACCGTGGTGGGCGATGTCGAGGCGTGCGGCGCGGCAGAAGCCTTCGAGCTGGCCCTGCGGCGGTAGCTTGATAGACTCTCTTATGCCACACGTCTATATCGAAGCGTTATCCAGGCATATCGGCGAAACGGTAGAGCTTAAGGGCTGGCTGACCGGCTCGCGCAGCAGCGGCAAGATCGCCTTCTTGCAACTGCGCGACGGCACCGGCTTCGTTCAGGGGGTGGTGGTCAAGAGCGAGGTAGCTGAAGCGGTCTTTGCTACCGCACGGTCGCTGACGCAAGAGACCAGTGTGGTGGTAACAGGCACGGTCCGTGCCGATGAGCGCTCGCCCTCCGGGGTCGAGTTGGCGGTAACTGGGGTCAGGGTTGTCGCCCCGCCGCATCCTGCGTCCTGCGCGCTTGCGCCGCAGGATGCGGCGCAGGACGAGTACCCGATTACTCCCAAAGAGCACGGGGTGGACTTTCTCATGGAGCGCCGCCACCTCTATCTGCGCCACCGTGGGCCGTGGGCGATTATGCGCATCCGCGATGAGCTCGAGCGGGCCATTCACGATTTCTTTGCCGAGCGCGGCTTTTTGCGCTTCGATGCGCCGCTGTTTATGCCCACCGCGGTGGAAGGGACCACTAACCTCTTCGAGATCGATCTGTTTGGCGAGGACACCGCCTACCTGTCGCAGTCCGGCCAGCTTTATGCCGAAGCTGGGGCGCTGGCTTATGGCAAGGTCTACACCTTTGGCCCGACCTTCCGCGCCGAGAAGTCCAAGACCCGCAAGCACCTGCTGGAGTTCTGGATGATCGAGCCGGAGGTCGCTTACCTGGAGCACGAAGAGAGTATGCAGCTACAAGAGGAGCTGCTAGTCTACCTGGTGAGCCGCGTGCTAGATAAGCGCGCGCAGGAGCTGGCGCTCCTGGGGCGCGAGGTTAGTAAGCTCCTGCCCAGCGCCCAGGGTAACTATCCGCGGCTTAGCTACGACGAGGCCCTAGCGCTCCTGGCCGAGCACGGCGAGCCGCTAAGCTGGGGCGACGACTTTGGCGCACCACACGAGACCATCCTCGGCAACGCCTTTGATCGGCCTCTCTTTATCCACTCCTGGCCGGCTAAGACCAAGGCGTTCTATATGCAGCCCTATGACCACGACCCCTCTCGCGTAAAGTGCGCCGACGTGATCGCCCCCGAGGGCTTTGGCGAGATCATCGGCGGGAGCCAGCGTATCCACGACTATGCGTTCTTAAAACAGCGCTTAGTCGAACACCAGCTGCCCGAGGAGGCGTTCGCCTGGTACCTCGACCTGCGCAAGTACGGCAGCGTCCCCCACTCGGGCTTCGGCTTGGGGCTCGAGCGCACCCTGGCCTGGCTGACCGGCGTGACCCACCTGCGCGAAGTCATCCCCTTCCCGCGCATGTTGACGCGGATGTATCCGTAAGAGTGTGCTACACTAGCGCTGCACGTTGTCAATAGGAGGCAACTATGGAACCCTCTCCCCAGCCCGTGGCCCAGACAGCCAAGGCCGATCTGGGCAAGCGCTTCATTGCCGCCATCATCGACGGTGCTATTGCCGGGGTGGTTGGTCTCATCCCCTGGGTCGGTGGCATCATCGGCGGCCTCTATATCCTCCTGCGCGACGGCCTCGACTACGAGTACCTGCGGGGCCGCTCGGTCGGCAAGACGCTGATGAAGCTCAAGCCGATCCGCCTGGATGGTCAGCCGATGGATATAACTACCTCCATTAAACGCAACTGGATGTTGGCGCTGGGCCTTATCAGCCTAGTCCTGGTGCTAATTCCGGTTATCGGCTGGATCGCGCTGGCGCTCTTGTGGGTCGCTGCACCGGTTATTGCTCTGATTGAGATCATCCTGGTGGCTACCGACAAAGAGGGACGGCGCTGGGGCGACCGCCTGGGCGGCACCACGGTAGTTGAGACTACCGACTGATAGCAGGTATCATCTGGTTTGATCCTGCGGGTGCTCGCAGGACTGCGAATCGTTCTCTATCCTGCGGTTTACTCGCAGGACGCCTTTGCAGAGATGATACCTGCGCTAAGGCGACTCAGTATTTGTGAAAACCGCTGTGAGGAACAGGGGTAATGAGCTAGCGCAAGCGCGTGTCCCACTCGAGCCCGTAAACCTGGCCCACCGCTACTGCAGCAAAATCTGGGTGCCGAGGGTTGATTGGGTAGTTCATATAGAGCGGCTGGAAGCGTAGCTCAGGCGGGGTGACCACGCTCGGCACTGCCAGTACAGCGCTCGCTTGACGTTCCAGCCACTCATTGCCAACCGCTTGGCTGACTAAAGTCTCGGGGCGGTCGTTCCACCCTTTGGGTAGGGCGCTGCGGTCAAGTGTGGCGATGATCCTTTCTGGCCAGCGCAGGGAGTGGTAGACGTGTGGCACGGCCCAAAGCGCTTCAGCGTCATCTAGGTGTACCAACACTTCAAGCATGGCTAAGCTCAGGTTGCCGCTAGCGTAGACCACATACTGCCCAGGCGCGTTCCAGCGAGCCCCGTGCAGAAAAGCCCCCATGCCCGTCATGCTGGTGGTCTGGTAGGTGGCCTTGCTGATGCGGTAGGCAGTGAGGCTCAGGAGGGGATACCGTGCGCCATGCGGCCGAGCAGCCTGATCAGGTAGTCGCTGCCTTCGGGCGTGCGGGCAAACTCGAGCGGAGCCTCGCCGCCTAGAGCCATCTTCTTATTTAATAGCCAGCGCCTGGCGGCCTCCCGATCGCCTTCGAAGTAGGCTTCGGTGGCCTCGACCACCTTGGCGAGGCGATACACGCGGCTAGACTCCTCGGGAGAGAGTGGCCGACGCCGGCGCTTGCGCTCGAAGTAGGTGCTGCTCTTGATGCCGGCTAAGGCGAGCAGGTCGCTCACACTCATCCTTAAGTGCTCGGCGAGGTGCTCTAGCACCGAAGGCAACAGCCCCTCGTTGATGTATTGGGCCACCCGCAGGTCGTTCTCTGCCTCAAGGTGCAAGATGCGCACGCCCAGCGGCATAGCTGGGGAACGGGTGGGGGTAAAGGTCTGTCCGGCCATTGAGTCTCTCCAACCTTGGTGTCATAGTACTACATCTACTGCGCTTATGGAAGAACACGAGCGATAATCGCTCGAACCGCTGCCGAACCCGCCTGGGGGTGAGGGCGTGAAAAATCCGCGACCTGATCTCAGAGTGAGGCGATTCAGTCCAGGCTGCGCCTGAGAGCCAGATGATTGATAAACACCGGGCTGGGGTGGCCGTTAATCAAAATCCGCATCTCCCCTACCCCGTGCCGTTGCAGAGTGGCTGCTAGCGAGGCGTAAAGCTGGTGCTCCTGGGAGATGGTGACCGTGGGCCGCTGAGCTAGCGAAAAGTTGAGTACTGCCACTGTAACCCCGCGGCGCTCGAGCAAGAAGAGTTGGGGAGCGGGGAGTTCTGGCGGCCACCGGCCGTCTTCCCGCATGACCTCCCGCAGCGCTGCTAATAGGCCCGTTAGCCTTAGTGCGGCGTCCGGTGAGGCGGGCAGCTCTACCAAGCGGGTATTTGTCGCCCCGGCATCGCCGACCAACACAACCTCTAGCTCCACAGGTGGCTCGTCCGCTAAGGCGATCGTCTCTAGCGTAACGGTGGCGCGTTCAACGCGCTGGCGCGGCGGCACGGAGCAGAGGTTCACCACCCCGACCAACAGGATTAACAGGCCAATAAAGGTAACCGGGTGGTAAGCCGCACGCAGCGCGGCGCCGGCCCGAACGAAGTGAGGCCCGAACGAAGTGAGAGCGGTATAGCGATAGTGGCGAAGCTGTAAGGGCCGAGGCACTGCTTACCTTGCAGCAAACTGCTCTA
The DNA here is from genome assembly GCA_018333895.1 of Truepera sp. Lineage (GTDB taxonomy): Bacteria > Deinococcota > Deinococci > Deinococcales > Trueperaceae > JAGXSJ01. The sequence continues at coordinate 8,987 of JAGXSJ010000137.1, read as the reverse complement.
ACGCCTGGCTTAGCCCATCAACCAGGCGTTGGCGCACCGCCGCGTTAGCTAGATCGCTGCTGCTCAGCTCGAGCACCACCCCGCGCCCGGCGGCGCCGGTGAGAATTAAGAGGGGAGCGCCTTCGACCGTTAGCGGTGCGAAGTTGCCAGCCTGACTCAGTGCGGCAGTCATCACTTGGGCGAGCTGTGGCCCGGCGCTTAGATCCGGGGCCAGGCCGAGTAGGAGGCGGCGGCGCAGGCTATCGGTAGCTTCGCTGCGCGCAGCGGCTTCGGCATTTTGGCGGATGGCCGCGTTAAGCACCTCTAAGTCAGCCGCCTCTGCCAGATAATAGGCCCGATACTGGCCGGGTGGCAAGGTGCTTGCCTGTAATGAGATGAACACCCCAGCCCCAATGCCGGCACTAGCGCGCGCCTCCAGCGGAACCTCCACCTCGCTGTCGCGGGTCAGGCGTACCGGATAACCATCGGTTTCCAGACTGGCTGCCAACTGCTGGGCCAGCATCAGGGTACCTGGCCCTGGGTCTAGCACGACGCTGAGCCGAGGGCGGTCGGTAGTTACCGGAGCAGCAGCCATCGTAGCGCTGAAGATATCGATCACGATGCTGACGCCCTGTGGAGTTGGCGTCAGGAACCACTCATAGCGGCTATCGGGCGTCAGAGTGAGGCGGAAGTCGATGCGCCCAGCGTTAGGAACTAGCACCGCCTCGACGAAGTAGCGGCCACTGAAACGCCGCTCGGCGATTAGGTCGCTGCGGTCGAAGCGGAACTGCACGGTATTCAGCGCGGGCAGCTCGCGCGTGTCGATCGGAGGCAGCCCGCTGAACTCAAACACAAAGCGCTCGTAGCGGCCGCCGGGCGCTGGGCCTAACTCGGCGCGCTCCAGCCTGGCTCGCGGCAGCACCACCGTGACGGCGTTTTGCTCTTGCACCACAGCGGCGCTCCCGCCAAAAGCCACGGCCAGCGACCGTACCGGGGCAAAGACGACCCCTTCAATTAGAATCCCGCCCGAGCTAGCGAGCCGGCGCCCATCGATGAGGATAGCCTCAGTGGCGGCCGCAGCGCTGCGGGCATCGCTAAAAACGCTTAGCAGCACCACCCGCCCGGCTAACTGAAACAGGGCTAGCTGGTTAATCGGGTCGAAGCTGAAGCTAGCGCCCAGGGCTCGAGCCAGCGGTTCGGCGGCAGCGTAGGAGCTACCGGCTACCAGCGTGGTGGTAAGTCCGGGTACCTCTACCCCGTTGACTACTAGCCGCTGCTGCGCCATACCTACGCCTAGCGACAGCAGCAGAGTAAACACCAGGACACGCATCATCGGCGCACTCGCTCCATCTCCCGCTCAGCCTCTTTCTTGGCTACCGCCTGGCGTTTGTCGTGAAGCTTTTTGCCGCGAGCCAGCGCCACGGTTAGCTTAGCCCAACCCTCCTTAAAGTAGAGGCGAGTCGGGATGAGGGTCAACCCTTGGCGCGTAAGCCCCCGCTTAATCTCGGCGATCTCGCGCCGGTTCAGCAGCAGCTTGCGGCTGCGCAGCGGCTCATGGTTGTTGTAGCTAGCATCCTTGTAGGGCGCTATGTGCATCCCCTCCAGCCAGACTTCGTCCCCCTTGATGCGGGCAAAGGCCTCGGTCAGCGTCGCTCCCCCCTGCCTTAGCGATTTGACCTCGCTGCCGGTCAAAACCAGTCCGGCCTCGAAGGCTTCGAGTAGCTCGTAGTCAAAGGTGGCGCGGCGGTTCTTAATCATAAGCTGTGTCTATGATACGCCACAGCGCTTGGCAGGTTGGTAATCAGATTGTTATAAAGTGAAAATAGTCACGATACTATTTGTGCGTGAAAAAACTATTCTATGCGCACCCGCGCCTCACCGCGATACTCCCGCGCCGCCGCCAGCAACGTTCTTAACCGGTCGTCGTCAGCAGTGCGCACTAGCAGTTGAACGGTGTAAAGCCCTTTCAGGCGCAGCGCTGGGGCCGGGCCCAACAGCTCGCTTAGCTCAGCACCTAACGTCCTCAGCGCCGAAGCCAGCCAGTTTGCCACGCGCTCGGCGGCAGCCCGCTCCTTCGCCGCCACCTGTATCTTAGCTAGCCGGGTAAACGGCGGATAGCCCAAGCGGCGGCGACGCGCCAGCAGCTCGTCCATAAAAGCATCAAGCAACGCCGGCTTTTGGAGCGCCCGCAATAGCGGGTGATCAGCTTGAAAGGTTTGGATTACCGTCAGCGGGCGGCGCGATTCGGTCAGCTCAACCAGGTTAAAGAGCAACCGGAGGCTCTCCTCTTCGCCGCGGTAGTCGCCCAGGTAGAGCAGTGTATCGAGTAGCGTAATCGCAATTAGCGAAACGTTAGGTAGCGGCGGCTGGCGCAGCAGGGCGGAAGTGCCCACTACCACACCGGGCTGGCCGTTATGGAGGCTGCGCAGGTTGTCGCGCTGGTCGCTGTCGAAGCGCCAGCAGTTAAATCCGGGCAGAAGCTCCTGGACCGCACCCTGAATCCATTGCGTCCCGGCGGCGCGGGCTGGGTGCAGCCGGTGACCGTTGCACTGCGGGCAGTGCGGCGGCAGTTCGGCGCTAAAGCCGCACTGGTGGCACCGTAAGCGGTAACCATCGCGGTGGTAGCGCAGCGGCAAATCGCAGTGCGGGCAGATCGCCAAGTAGCCGCAGTCTTGGCAGCTCAGCCCGGCTGAAAAGCCGCGGCGCGGGGCTAACAGCACTGCCTGGCGCCCCCGCTCCGCTACCTGCTTAAGCAGCTTGATCAGGTCGGCGCTGAGCGGCCAGTTGGCCTGACGATTGAGATCTATCACGTGGAGACGAGGCTCTGTCCGCGGCAGTTGATGACAGCGGCCGTTACCGCGTAGCCACATTTCGGCACTAGCTAGCGCGTCGCTCTCGAGCAGGGCTGCGCCGCTGGCCTCAGCCAGCAAGCGCGCCGCCGTCGGGACGAAGACGCGACATCCCGCAGCGAGCTTGTAGCTTGGGCTGGCCGCTTCTAGCACCACCACCTGCCGCAAGTTCCTAAGTGGCGCTAGCAGGGCTAGATAGGTACCAACCAGCACCACCGGCCCGTAACTAGGCAGCTCGAGCCACAGGCGCCGGCGCTGCGCATCGTTCAGCTCACCGCTGAGCACCGCCACCGGCAACGGTGCAGCTAGGCCACCGGCAGTTTCAGCGATCAGCGCCTGCTCCGGCACTAACACCAGTACCGAGCCGCCAGCTGCGATGGTCGCTAATAAGCTTGGTACCAGTGCCGCCAAGCGCTCGCGGCGGCGGCCGCCGCTGAGGCAGATCACCTCAGGTGGGATAGGGAGCACAGACTCCAGTGCAGCGCCCCAATAGCTAGGCAAAGCGGGCGGCTCGGCCTCGACCGGTAAGTAGCGGGCGTAGCCCTTTTTTATCAGGGCCCGTACCACCCCCTCAGAGACCTCGGCCTCCCGGGCTACCGCCGCCGCGCTGATCGCTAGCCCTAGGGCTTGCAGCGCCTCCAGCGCTTTGCGCTGCTTAGGGCTCAGAGCAGCGTCCACGTCACGGCAGGCGGTAAGCCGTGTTGCAGTCGGCTGCAGCACGCTTACCCGCTCTTCGATCAAGCCTTGGCGCCGGTAGAGCTCGAGCTGTCCAGGTTTAAGCCCTACCGCTGGGAACCACTCCCTGCCGATCGGCACCCCCGTTACCCCCAGCAGCGCCCGCACCTCGTGGCTCAAAGTTTCGCTCAAACCGGTTGGCAGCAGGTCGGCCAACACGGTCCCGGCCGGGGCGAGGGTGTAGTCTGCCACTCGCTGGAGCGTCGCTAGTGCTGCCGAGTTAAGAAACGGTCCGGCGTCGAGGGTGCCGATGGCCTCTCTCAGCTCACCGGCTAGCCGCCCCCGCTCTTGAGCGATACCGACTACTAGGCCGATCCGGAGGCTCTGTTGCCACGGCACTACGATGCGCTGACCCACCGCAGGGAGCGCCGCGCCGTGGGTGGGTAAAAAGTCAAAGGGTGGTAGCGGCAGCGGCAGCAGCACCTGAAGGATAGGCGGCATAGCGTCATCATAACGTAGTGATTTTCATCACAATATCTTTGCGTGTGAAGTTTTTATTACGCTGAAGGGATGTTAGTAAGCATCCCTCGGTACAATCACCTCATGAACCAAGAACCTCGTTATCAGAGTGCCGGGGTTGACCTCAGAGCCAAGGCAGAAGCCCTAGCGCTAATCACGCAGGCAGTCAAAAGCACCTACACTCCGGAGGTATTAGCCGGGATAGGCGCCTTCGGTGGGCTGTACGCTGCCACAGCGCTACAGAGTTTGGCGGAGCCGGTGCTGGTCGCCTCTACCGACGGCGTGGGCACCAAGACCAAACTCGCCGCCGCCCTGGGGCGCTACCACAGCATCGGCTACGATATCGTCCACCACTGCATCAACGATATCTTAGTGCAAGGAGCGCGCCCGCTATTTTTTCTCGACTATCTGGCTGCGGCGCGGCTACAGCCCCAGATCGTCGCCCAGATTGTGACCGGGGTAGCCGAGGCCTGCCGCACCCACGGCATGGCGCTCTTAGGCGGCGAGACCGCCGAGATGCCGGGCGTATATGCCCCAGACGAGTTCGACCTGGTAGGTACTATCGTCGGGGTAGTGGAGCGCCGCGCCATAATTGACGGCAGCGGCATCAGTGTTGGCGACCAACTCATTGCGCTGATGTCTGGCGGCTTGCAGACCAACGGCTACAGCCTAGCCAGGGCGGTACTCGGCTCAGCTCTAAACGAGCCGTTCGAGGGCCATACCGTCGGCGAGGCGCTGCTGATGCCGCACCGCTGTTACCTCCCCGCAGTAACGCCGCTGTTAGGGCCAGGGGTTATTAAGGGGATGGCGCACATCACCGGCGGCGGCATCTCCGGCAATCTACCGCGCATTCTTCCCGCCGGGCTGGGCGCTGCCATTGACCTCGGCAGCTGGCCCGTACCCGCCATCTTTGAGCTGATCGCCGCGCGGGGCGCGGTCTCTCAGGCGGAGATGTTCGAGGTGTTCAATATGGGGGCGGGCTTCCTGCTGGTAGTCGGGCCCGAGGATGCCGCTTCAGTCACCGCGCAGCTCGAGGGGTACATCATCGGGGAGATCGTAAGCAGCGAGGGGGTCCGCTTGGCGTAAGCGCTACCTCCCAATCAGGCCGCGCACATCGAGCAGGAAGTTGCCATCGGTCGGCAGCATGATGGTCTGGATCGAGGGCGCCAAGCGCTGGGCCACTTCGAGCTGAATGATCTCCGGGTTGGCGCGCAGCGCCTCGCCGCGCAACGCTAAGGCTTGCGCCTCGCCTTCGGCTCGAGCGATCTGGGCGTCGCGCTCCCCTTCGGCTTCGATCACCCGGCGCTGCGCGGCGATCTCCGCCTGGCGGCGGCGGTTCTCTTCCACCTCGACCTGCTGCTCGGCGGCCTGTTTCTCTTCAATCGCCTGAGTGATCGTCTCGGGAATCCGCACATCGCGCAGCAGCACGTTCAAGACGCGAATATTATCGCGCTGTAGCGACTCTACTAGGTTGTTCTGAATCCGCTGCTGCAATTCGGCCCGCTTGACGCTGATCAGATCGGCGGCGCGATACTCGGAAATGCCGTCGCGGATCTGCGAGCGCACCTCGGGTCGGATGCGAATCGCTTCGTACAGCGGCCCAATATCCTGGTGCAGCTTGGGAGCGCTATCGCGGATTACCTGAAAGAGCACTGTGACATCGACGTCGATCTCCAGGCCTTCGGCTGAGCGGGCGTTGATCTTGTCGCCAGTGGCGGCAGCCAGCGTCAGCTCTTGCTGGCGCACATCGTACAGCGTCACCTGTTGCAGCACCGGGAGCACGATGTGAAGCCCTTCCCCGAGTGGGCGGCTCTGCACGCCGCCAAAGATGTTAAAGACCACGCCGACGTTACCTGCCGGCACCACCACAAAGGCTGACGCCAAGACCGCTACCGCCGCCCCAGCAACCATCAGCAGGCCGCCTAAGCTCTGCGCTTTTCGCTGCTGCCCCTGGATCCCTTGCACCAGCAAGGCTAAACCAGCAACAATCACCACGATACCGACCAGTACGAATACCGTCATCACTAACCTCCAGCGGCTAGTCTACCCTAGGCGGGGAGGCGATCGGTGCGCGGGCGGGTTAGGGCTCGAGCCTCGGTCTGCTTGCTGCTATGAGCAGGAAGAGTGACGGTAAAGACCGTTCCCTCGCCCAGCTTGGATTCGACCAGCACCTCACCTTGATGCTGCTGCACGATCCACTTGACGATCGCTAGGCCCAAGCCGCTGCCGTTGCCGCGACCACTGCGGGCGCCGTCGATGCGGAAGAAACGATCAAAAAGGTGCGGGATGGCTTCGGCGGGAATCCCCGGACCGTTATCGAGCACCTCGATCCGCACTGCGTCGCGCTCCTGTGCCAGCGACACCGCTACCTGCTGGGCCCCAGCATTGATGGCGTTCTGAACCAGGTTGAGCAAGACCTGCTTGAGGCGGCTAGCGTCGCCTAGCACCTCGATCACCGGCTGCGCCGAGGAGACCCGGATGTCGACGTTTCCGGCCGATAGGGCCAGGTCCATATGCACCGCTTCAGCCACCTCGACCACATTAACCGGCTGCCTTTCGACCGAGAATCCAGCATCGGCTCGAGCTAGCTCGAGCAAGTCATTGACTAGCTTGGCCATCCGCTCGGCCTCCCGCTTGATGACTGTGAGCGAGTCGACCTGCTCGGGGGTCGGCTTGGTCCGGCGGAGCAAGTAGTTGGTGTGTCCGACAATCGCCGTTACAGGTGTACGCAGTTCGTGGCTGGCGTCAGCGGTAAAGCGCCGCTGGGTCTCAAACGACTCCTGCAAGCGGTCAAGCATGTTATTTAGCGTGTCAGCCAGCTCGCTCATCTCGTCGCGAGTCTGAGGCACCGTCACCCGCTGCGAGAGATCGCGGCCGCTAATCACGCGAGCCACCGCGGTCACGCGCTTGACCGGCGCCAGAGCCTGCCGCGACAAGAGCCAGACGCCCAGAGCTGAGAGCGCTAGCGCAAAAAGCACTGTGCGCACCAGGTCCAAACCCAGTTGCGCCAGGGTGGCCTGAACGGTATCGGCCGGCAGCCCTACCAGCACCATCCCCGGATAGAGGATGCCGCCGATATTAATGTCAGCCCGGCTGGCCATCACCAGCAGCGTGCGCCCGTTTGGCAGTGTGACGCGGCTCGTTACCACCCCATCATCGATCACGGTAGCGAAGTCACGATCTGATAGCAGCGTAAAGACCTGATCATCGGTAGGGTTAGGACGGAAATCCTGGGTTACCCTCAGCCCTTGGCGATAGGGTTGACCGTGTTCCAAGGGCGGGCTAAAGGGCGGAAAATAGATAACCGGCTCAAAGTAGGCGTCTCCAGGCAACAGCTGTAGGCCGCGGCCGTAGTTGCCCACCTTAAACTCGCTCAGCGCCTCCAGAGCACGCTCCTCTAGCGAGCTAATGAGCGAGCGTTCAGTTAGGGTATAAACAGCAATGGCCACCACCGCTAGCACCACCGCTAGGAAGGCTGAGAAGAAGATCGTCAGTCTGGCCCGGAGCGGCATGGCGCTAGCGCCCCTTACTCTTCACGCAGGACGTACCCGACTCCTCTAACGGTATGAATCAGGCGGCGCTCACCCTCGCCTTCCAGCTTGCGCCGCAGGTAGCCGACATAGACGTCTACTACATTGCTGCCGCCGGTGTACTCGGGCCACACCTTCTCTTCGATCTCGAAGCGGTTGAAAACCTTACCGGGGTTGCGGGCGAACAGCTCGAGCAGCTCAAACTCCTTGGCCGATAGCTCGATGCGCCGCCCATAGCGAAATACCTCGCGCCCATCTAGGTTCATGACCAAGTCCGCCACCCGCACTTCACCGGTCACCGCCGGGTTGACGCGGCGCAGATGCGCCCGCACGCGGGCCAACAGCTCCTCAATGGAAAACGGCTTGACCAGATAATCGTCCGCGCCGGAGTCGAGGCCGGTCACCTTGTCATCGACCGAGTCCTTAGCGGTGAGGATGATAATCGGGGTATTGGAGGTCTTGCGAATCCGGCGGGCCACCTCGAGGCCATCGAGCACCGGCAGCATCAGATCGAGCACCACCAGATCCGGATTAAGCTCGCGAAACTTCGACAGGCCGGTAACGCCGTCATAGGTGACGACCGTCTCGTAGTTCTCAGCCTGGAGCTCCAAGTCGATAAACTTGGCGATCTCCTTTTCGTCTTCAACGATCAAGATCTGCGGTCTACGCTCCATGAGCTGCATTATAGTCCGACTTTCATGAGAGAGCTAATGGCTTGGTAGTAATTCGATGAGAAATGTCACCTTCACAGCCAGACAGTCTCTTGCACGATGATCTCACGCTGCAAAACTTCGCGCGCCCAGGCCTGTGCTCCCGGCAGTGAGTGGTCACGGTAGTTGCCGCATTCGCGCTCGCTGCAGCCGGGAATAGCTCCGCTGTGCGCCACTACCGATCGCAGCGCCTGGAGCAGAGCCTCCCTCACCACCTCCTCACTCGGCTCACCGAGGGCCGTGAGGTAAAAGCCGGTCCGGCAGCCCATCGGGCTGACGTCGATCACCTTGTCAGCTAAACTGTCACGCAGATAGCCGGCGAACAGGTGCTCGAGGGTGTGCAGCGCGGCGGTAGGCAGCTCCTGCCGGTTGGGTTGCACCAGGCGCAGGTCAAACTTGCGGATCTCGTCGCCGTGAGCCGTAAGGTAGCGCCCGGCTAACCGAACATACGGCGCCACGACCTGGGTGTGATCTAACTGAAAGGACTCGACTGGCATGCCAGCAGTATACGCTTCACATCTGCCCAGGCAAGCAGTAGACTACTACCGTAGGCCTACAGCGGAGGAGGTAGCAGGGCTTACAGGCCACGAGGGCTATCGCTATCAGAGTATCGCATCAAGGGAGCCATATGTTAGAACGCGTCGCTATCTTCATCGACGGCAGCAATCTGTATAACGGTATGCGTGACAATTTGCAGAGCACCCGCGTCAACCTGCAAGAGCTGA
>JAGXSJ010000136.1 GCA_018333895.1 Truepera sp. | reverse complement strand
GAGGTCATGACAAAGAGGATCAGCAGGTACGACAGCGGGCTGAGCACGGCCACCCCCAACACCTCGCGGCGATGGCTGCGCCACAGCGCCTGCACCTCCTGACGGCGGCGTAGCGCCAATGGTGCTAGCAGGATGCTGCGGCCTACATTAGAGGCCCAGTCGTAAAGGAGTGGCGGGATCAGCAGCGCGCTGACCGCTACCTTATCCCACAGGGTATAGCTGGCAATGAACAGGCCGGTCAGTAGCCCGTAGCGCACGGCCCAGCGCCCTGCCGTAGAGTTTAGTCCACCGGTCAGAAGAAATACGTTGCCCGCGATCAGCAGCAGCCCGGTCAGCGCCAGCCAGCTAGGGCGTTCGCCAAGCAGTATTACCGCCCCTAGGGTGGCCAGCAGCGGCCCGCTACCTCGTGCTAATGGGTAGACCAGCGATAGGTCGCCGTGCTGGTAGCCACGTTGCAGGCTCACGAAGTAGCCGGTGTGCAGCACTATCGTCCCGATCAGGAAGAGGAGCTGCCATCCGCTAAGAGTAGGGCGCTGCCAGAGGCTATAAGCTATCACTAGCGGCGCGTAGAGTAACGCCGCCCAGCAGGCCGTCAGCCAGACGAAGGCTGCACCGCCCTTGGCACGCTTGGCTAACAGGTTCCAACTGGCGTGCATTGCTGCCGACACTAGGATGAGTGTCAAGGCGAGCGGGGTCATGCTAGAGCGTGTCGCTCAGGACCCGTGCCAGGTAGCGTGTTAGCGCCCCTTCATCCGGGTGGTAGAGCACCTCCTCGACCCAGGCGTCGCGCTCGAAGGCCAGTAGCTTGATGTCCCAGACGTCACTGGAGAGCTCGGCAGCAGTGACCGGCATAAGCCCGTAGCTCTGGCTGCCAGGGCGCATCAAGGTGTGGTGGTAGAGCTCGGTCTCGTAAGCCCACCAGGCTACGGTGACGAAGTCGTAGCTGTGGCCCTGATGAATGCCGATAAAACCGACCCCGTAGTGGGTATGCGTTGCGGCGGGTTGCGGCAAAAGTCCGCGCGCCGCCTCCTTACTGGCTTCAACCAGTGCCGGGTCGGGCGTCTTGCTGGCGTGGGTGAGGCTGTAAACCTTGATCTGCCAGCCCGCCTCGTACCACAGCTCAAGGAGGCGGATAGTGCGTGGTTGGTAGGGCTCGCTAAGCTGCATCGGCGGTCGGGGTAACCCCTCAGCCGCTGACATAGGTTAGCCAGTGCTCGAACTCTGGCACCCGCCCTGCCGTGACGTTAAGGTAGGTCTCGCGCATCTTGAGGGAGTAGCCGCCGGCCTGCCCGCTGCCGATGGGTCGGCGGTCGATCTGTGAGACCGGCGTGACCTCGGCGGCGGTGCCGACCATGAACACCTCGTCGGCGGTGTAGAGCTCGTCGCGGGTGGCCATGGTGGTCTCTACCGGCGTGCCGAGCCATTTGGCGATCTGAATCACGCTGTCGCGGGTGATGCCACGCAGGTTAACCGAGTGGGCGATGGCGTAAAGCGTGCCCTCTTTCAAGAAGAAGATGTTCTCGCCCGAGCCTTCGGCCACAAAGCCCTCTTTATCGAGCAGCAAGGCCTCATCAAAGCCGCTTTGGCGAGCCTCCTGGTTGGCTAAGACTGAGTTGATATAGTTGCCGCCGGCCTTGGCCTTGGTCGGCATGATATCGCCGGCGCTGCGCCGCCAACTGCTGGTTATCAGCTTGGCGCCTTTCTTGACCGCCTCTTCGCCCAAGTAGAGGCCCCAGGGGAGTGTGGCCACCATGAAGTGGGTACGGTTGCGGCCCGGGTTGACCCCTAGCGATTCGGCGCCGTACCACAACAGCGGGCGGATATAACAGGCCTGGCGCTGGTTTTGGCGGATAGTCTCGAGGATGGCGTGGTTGATCTCCGCGACCGTTAGCTCAGTCGGCATCCCCATGATCTTGGCCGACTCGAGGAGGCGCTGGCTGTGCTCTGATAGGCGGAACACCGCCGCGCCGCGCGCAGTCTCGTAGGCCCGGATCCCCTCAAACACACTGGTCCCGTAATGGAGCGCATGGGTCAACACCGACACCTTGGCTTCGGCCTCAGGTACCAGTTGGTTTTCGAACCAGATCAGGCCCGCTCCGGTAGCCGAGGTGCTGGCCGGGGCGGTCTTCGCAGCGGTAGTCATGCCTTACCTCCTTAGGCGTCAGTATACGGGACATGCCTGGTCGGGATAGCTAGCACGCTCGCCTCGCTGTCGGCGCAGCGCTACGACGGCCCGCTGGAGTCGGAGATTTCACAACCTTCCCCGGTACGACCTGACTATACTTAGCTCGAATCACCGGCTGTAAGCCGGTGCTCCTTAGAGGTGACGAGATTAGAGTAGGCGGAGCAAGTAGCCTAACTCCAAGAGCACCTGCTTAGCGGTCGTGGGAAGCGATGAAGTCTGTCCTGTATCTGGGCGCTTAGGGCAGATGGAGCCAGTAGCGCAACCGGCCCCTAGCGTCGAAGCGCCCAGCAGAGAAGGGTGACATGGCAGGGCGCGGCGCGCAGGTTGTGGTAACCTTGATAGTCACGGTCTTCTTTACGGCCTGTGCTCAGCACCGCGATCTTGTGCCCTCAACCCTCTCCGACCCACCACCCCGGCTGTTTGGTGCCTTCGTCTATCGGGGCGTCTGGTCTGGGATGGCGCCGGTTGAGGCGCTCGAGCGCTCCCTAGACTTTCAGCTCGACATCGTGCACTGGTTCATGTGCTGGGATACTGACTGGGACGAGCGCCTAGTGGTGATGGCGGCGCAGCAGGGCCGCCGCCCGCTGATCTCCTGGGAGCCGCACCGGCAGCCGGTCACGGCCATCGCCGCCGGTGATTACGATGATTATCTGCGCTCCTGGGCGCGTGGCGCCGCCGCTTACGGTGAGGTCATCTATCTGCGCCCCTTCCCTGAGATGAACGGCGACTGGACGCCCTGGAACGGTGACGCGCCTGCGCTGGTCACTGCCTGGCGGCGCATGGTGACGATCTTCCGTGAACAGGGGGCGAATAACGTCAAGTGGGTCTGGTCGCCGAATCTCACCGACCAGCCGCGCACGCCCGAAAATAGCTTAGAGCGCTACTACCCCGGCGAGGCTTATGTCGATATCCTGGCGCTCTCCGGCTACAACTGGGGTACGTCTCGTCCCTGGAGCTACTGGCGCTCTTTTGAGGAGATCTTTGCCGCACCCTACGAGCGTATCGCTCAGCTTGGCCCACAGCCGCTATGGATCACTGAGATAGCCTCGACCGAACAGGGTGGGGATAAGGCCGCCTGGGTCAGGGAGATGCTGGCTTCGACCGCCTTCCCGCGGCTGGAAGCGATCGTCTGGTTTAACCAAGACAAAGAGCAAGATTGGCGTATCGAGAGTTCAGACCGCTCCCTGCAAACCTTCCGCGAGGCGCTTGCCGGCAACCTGCTTATGGCCCAGCGGTGAGGCGTTCCCACGCTTCGGGAACGGTCAACACCGCGACCTGATTATCGACCAGGTAGTGTAACAGCTCTTCAAACCAGGCTAGCGGATACTCGGTGTCCACCTTGGGCGGGCCATCGCTCAGCAGGTGAAAGGTCACAATCAACCAGTCACCGTCCTCTACCACCCGCCTGATCAACTCCTTTAAGCTATCGGGGCTGTGGAGGGCGTAGACTGAGAGCGAGCTGAGGCGGTAGGGGTCGATTCCTACCAGCGGTTGAGCGTGGGCATCGATGGTGCGTCCCGTCGTGAAGTAGTGGGCTACCAGCTCGCGTACCCAACGATTGTGACCGCCACCCGGATAGGCGTAGTGGGCGGCGCCACGGTAGCCGCGGCTAGTCAAAAAGCCAAAGGTGGCGGCTAACTCCAGGGCCACCAAGGAGGGCTCGAGCTGTGTCAGGTCGCGCTCGTTGTGGCCGGCGATCGCCCAACCCGCCTGGTGTAAGGCCTCGACCTGCTGCTCGGTCATGAAGCCTTCCTGGCCGAGTTGCGAGGGGACGATATAGGCGGTGCCGACTAGCCCCAGCGCCTGCATTAGCGGCAAGGCCCGCGTGTAGGTGTCGCTCCGACCATCGTCAAAAGCTAGGCTGACCAGCCCTGGGCGCGCTTCGGTGGCGATGAACTCGACACCGCGAATTAGCACCAGCGTCTGCCGCCCAGGCTCGGCTACCGCCCGCACGATCAGCGCATTGACCGTGCGCCAGTCGGCCCCAGCCGAGGCGCTAAAGGCCGAGCGCGGCAGGCTCACGGGCAGCCACTCCCCGGCTGGCAGGCGGCCGATCAATAGCCTTAGATCGACCGCCAAGTAACGCTCGAAATTGCCATCAGTCGAGACCACCACCTGTAACGCCTGCAGGGCTTGCCAGTCGTGAACCTTGACCTCCAGGCGCAAGATGTGCCGTGACAGGTCGGTTTCGGGGAGGGCCCGATGCACGCCGGTGAAGTGCGCAGCCGTGTCTGGGGCTAGCGCGATCTGCTCCTCTTCGACTAAAACGGCGCCGGTTAGATACCAATCGGTCCAGGGGGCAGCCGCTGCCCAGGCGCTCAGCCCTGCTAGCAGAGCGAGCAGGGCCCTACGGCACTTGGGAATCAAGTACGCCACTATTAGAGCTATAGTAATCTACAAACAGCTCGGCAAACAGCCGCTCATACATCTCGGCGTCAGGGATCTCGGCGGCCAGCACCACCTGGTACACCTGGCGATAAGCCTGCTCGACCGACAGGTGCCCCTCGCGGGTGGCTGTAGCGATCGCCATGAGCTGCCGTTCGGTATCGGTGAGCGTCAGCCCGTACTCATGGGCGGCAAAGAGGTCTGCCAGGGCCTGTACCATCGGGACGAGCCGAATGATGCTCTCGGTGAGCGGTTCGTGGATCGGACTGAGGCGGCCATTTACCAGACCATGCAGCGGATTGATGTACAGCGCGTAGGCTTTGCGGTCGCTGGTGGCCTCGGGTTGGGATACGGCCCAGGCTAGCTTGGCGGCGCCGGCGCAGATCGAAAAGTCGGGGTCAAAAAGGTCAAACGGCGTGGCGAACAGCCGCGGGTTAAACAGGCGGTTCAGGGGATTGCTGGAGAGCGCTTCTAGCATCGCTATGGCGTCGGCGGTCTTTTGTGAGAGGCCGTAATCGCCGGTTGGCCCAACGGCTAACGGGTCCAGATAAGATTCGTTGATCAGCACGCGCAGCAGCAGATGACCCGAGACATCGTAGGTCTGGGCCGCGGTATCGAGTAGCCCGGCTAACGGCGCTAGGCGCGCTAACGTCAGGAGGTGTCCCGGCCCCAGGGGCCGATAGTTTTCGGGCTGCCCATAGGCTGCCAAGGTCCGCCTGGCCACCTTCTCCTTAGCGATATTGGAAGTAAACGACAGGTGGCAATAGGCTGAGACAGAGCCGGACTTATCCACCGCTAACAAGAGCTCAGGACCGCCCCGGCTTACCAGGGCTTCCGGTGCCGATAGGGCTGGCAGCGTCGCGCCCGGCTTAAAGTCATGCGCCTCCCAGAGCGCGTTGATCTGGGCCGCGCTCGAGCTGTTCACCAGCCGCCACGCTTGCGCATTGACCGGGTTAAGGCGTGGGGCCAAACCGGCTGCGGCCCAGGCTCCGATGGCCAACCCCAGCAGCGCCGGACCGAGCAGCCGCTGCGTTGCGGAAGCGCGCCTGACCTTGGGCCGCTCCCAGGCCGCCTTACCGAGCACAACGCGCCCGCGCCGCTCCCGGATAAACTCGGGGAAGACGGTCCAGGCGCTAGCCAGGTAGATCAGCGGATTGAGATAGCGCAACAAGATATACGGCGCCAGGGTGCGCAGGCTGTTGCCCAGCGCCGCCCACAGCGCTGCCGCAGGTGAGGCGCCAGGTGCGCGGGCGTAACGATAAAAACCGTAGCCCACCAGCAGCGCCGTCATGATCAGATCGATCAGTAGACCGAGCAGCAGCGTGGCCGGGGGCAGGCCGATGCTCGGATTGCCGTAGTTGAGCGCCAGCCCCAGCGGGATCAGACTGACCAGCAGCACACCGGCCAAGTTCTCGGCCAAGGACGACCAGACGGTGTAGCGCACATTGCCGCGCAGCGCCCCGCCGAAACGCTTGAGGAAGTTCTGCTGCCCACCTCCATGCCAGCGCTCGACCTGATTGACATACCCGTTAAGGTGCGGAGGGTCTTGAGTGTAGGTGCGGGCCCGCTCTACGAAGCGAGCATGGCCACTCTTGACCAGCACAATATCATCATCCTCGGCTAGCAGCGCCTGTGGACCGTGCTCTAAGCCGTCAATAACGACACGAAAACCGCGTGCTTGGAGCGCCTCCAGCGCTACCCGGCCAGAGCTAGGGGGGACGTTTTGGGCCGCCAGGGTAAAATCATGATCTTCGGTCTTGGTATTCGAGGGCATAGGGAACAGCTCGCGCCGCGCCACAAAGCCGCAGCCCACCACGGTATAAAGCCGCGAACTCCCTAACGGGCTACCTGGCAGCTGCTTGGCCTGCCCAGTTTTTAGCATGCAGCCAAAGGCGTACTCTGCTTCGCGCGCCAGCGAAACGAAGCGCTTGGCCGGGCTATCGCCCGCCTCGGCATAGGACATTACCGCCCCCGACTGGACGCCGTAATCCTCGATCACTACCTGCCGCTTACCACCGCTATGGCGGATGGTTAGGCGGTAGAAGTGATGGCGCAGCTCGCGAATAAAGCTGCGCTCAACCAGGGTGTCGCCGTCGACGACTAACACCCGATCGCTAGTTAGCAGCCCGGATAGCACAGCGTTGTTGATGCTGTCGGCCTTAGCCGTTTGGTGGGGGTAATTCACCACCGTCACCGGCACACGGCTAGGGTGGTGCCACTGCTGCACCTCAGCCTGGAGCGCCGCGAAGTGACCGCTGTCGCGCAGGGCATAGCCGTTCTCTCTAAGTGTGGCCAGGACGACGTCCAGGGTGGCGTCGCGGCCACCGTTAATGCTCACTACTAGCTCATCTGCCGCCTGCTCCTGGTAGATGAGCGATTCGAGCGCCCGGCGGGCGCCTGCCTCTTCGTTGTACATGGGGATAATCACGCCGACGGTGTCGGGGCCACGCAGTGCATAACTGCTGTCTTTTACGAACGACAGCAGGGTGTTGATGATGACCGTGGGCATCAGTGGGGTGGGGATCATGGGCTCTCCGCGCAGGGACGGCTTAGGGGGTTATTGGGCGCAGTCTCCAGACTCATGTGCTCAGCATGACAGGCCCAAACCGACCCGGAAGTTTATCGATCACAAGAGCACAAACAGCGCTGTGGCCGACGAGGAGCGCCCTTTGTCGCAGCGACCGCCGGAACTCGCCCGGTCCCTTCTCCGCCCCTCGACCCTTAGCCAAGAGCACGCTATGGAGCTCGCGCAGCAGGCGGGACGAGAGAGGAAACTGATCTTCTCGCAAACGCCTAAGAGACCAGGCAGCTCGGGCTGTCGCTAGGCGACCGGGCTTGCTTGGCGCTTGGCCTCGAGAAAGGTTGGAGTGTCTATACCGCCGATCGTGAATGGAGCCGGTTGCCTCTTGGCATCGACATCAGACCGATCCGTTAGCCCTGATCGAAAAAGAGATACAATGGTAGTCACCAAGGAGGCGCCATGAAACGTGTAGGCGTTCGAGAATTCAAGACAAAAGCAACTGCCCTCATTGCCGAGGCAGACACCCTCGTCATCGAAAAGCACGGCAAGCCCGTAGGGTTCTATATCCCCTTGCGGCAGAAGGATAAGGCCAAAGCCCGCGAGGCCGTCGAGCGTTTCGAGCAGACTCTCGAAGGGATCTTGCAGCGAACCGGTATGACGCGCGAGGAGTTTGAAAGGGCTTGGGACGAAGCTGGACGGCGTGACGCGTAAGCCTTTCGTACTGGACGCCAGCACTGCCGTCGCTGAAGGCTTGCGCGAGCGCGGACTGGCGCTGTTGCGACACGAGCGCCTCGAACTCTTCATGAGCGAGCACGCCTGGTCTGAAACCCGCCATGAGTTGACCAGGCGGGCCGGCGTCATCGCCAAGCGCCACGGCCTGCGTGAAGCTGACGCAGCGGCACTCTTGGCTGCCGGCATGGCGGCGCTCGGGGCCAGCGTGAACGTGATGCCTGCCGAAAGCTACGCTCCGCTCGAGACGGTAGCGCGTGGACGCCTGCCCGCCGATCCGAACGACTGGCCCACGGCGGCGCTAGCGCTGGCGCTTGACACGGGTATCTGGACCAACGACCGTGACTTCTTTGGCAGCGGCCTTGCCACCTGGACAACTCCCGTTCTTGACCACTACCTAACCACGGAGTCAGCATGACCTATAAGCGCAAACTCATCGAAGTCGCCCTGCCCCTCGAGGCCATCAACCGCGAGTCGGCCCGCGAATCGAGGGTAGGTCCGCTAGGGCATCGGCTACCGTGCCAGCCACCCACGCATCAGCGCCTGGCTTGGCTAGCCCCGAGCCAATTTCACCATCCGCACCAACTCGCCAATATCTCCTCGACCGTCAGCAAACTCGGCCTGACAGACTTGCAGGTAGTGCTCGAGGATCAGATCACCGGCGGCGTTGAGCGCGCTCCGTACCCCGGCTAACAGGGTCAGTATCTCCTGACAGTCGCGCTCTTCATCGACCATGCGTTGCAACCCGCGCACCTGCCCCTCGAGGCGCTTGAGGCGGTTGATGATCTTCTCCCTCTTCTCCTCTTGTAGCGTTAAGGCGGTGGTGCTGTGCAGAGCCACGGTCATAGGGCCTCCTTAGGCGGGTGTGACTAGCGCTACACCGGCGGCCTTAAGCGTAGCTTCTACGAAGGCGCGTTCGGGCTGCGCCCCCAAGACGCGCTCGGTCGTGGTGCCGCTAATGATGGTGTCTGGCACACCGGAGATGCGATGGCGCTGCGATAGCGCAGGAAATTCGTTGGCTTCGATCCCCTCGGCCCGGATCTGGGGATGGTGATAGGCCAACTCAAAGGCGGTGATGACAGCGCGGGGGCAGTAGGGACAGGTCGGCGTGACAAAGCTCTGTAAGGTGACCGGAGTAGCGATGGCGGCCAGTCGCTGCTGGCTGGTATGGCTCAGCCGGCTCTGGCCGGTTCCTAGCAGCAGCAGCGTCTCGATCAGCGTCTGGAACTCGTAGCCGCCCGGTAGGCCGCTAAAACGGATGTTGTGGCGCGACGTACCAGCTTCGCGCAGCAGCGTGGTCGGGGCCAGCGTGATGCCGAGCGCGGCAGCCTCCTGATCGCCAACTAGCGAGCGCTCGATAACGGTGAGCTTGTCGCTGGTAGCTGCTACCTCGCGGAGTAGCTTAAGCGTCTCTTCCTGCTGCCCTGGAGCATCCTGACCGGGGATGACCAGACTGCTGCCGGTGTAGACGATCATTTCCACGGGCGTCACTAAGGGGGCGAGGGCATCTCTGACCTGCTGCTGGAGAGCATCATCAAGAATCGGCATAAAAAGCTCCTTTTCGGTCCGCCCGGATGATCGGTTCAACCGGGAGGATTAAACACCTGCCGACATTATACCCCATAGGGGTATATGATGCAAGTGATTCAATGAGGGAGCTTGGGCCGCAGTACACTGTAAGTCCAGGTACCGGCTAAAGCAGCCAGCAGCACCACCACAAAGACGCTGAGGCCGCTGCCGATCAGGGCCAGGATCGGTCCCGGACAGGCGCCCGTCATCGCCCAGCCCAGCCCAAAGATGCTGCCGCCGGCAAGGTAGCGGATTATTGTCGGAGCCTTGGGGGTAAAGGTGATGGCTTCGCCGCTTAGGGCCTTAACCCGGTAGCGCCTGATCAGCCAGATCGAGATCAGCCCGACCAGCACGGCGGTGCCGATGACGCCGTACATGTGAAACGACTGGAAGCGGAACATCTCCTGAATGCGATACCAGGAGATGACTTCGGCCCTCATCAGTACAAAGCCGAAGTATACGCCGGCCAAGAGGTAGCCGCTATAGCCAAAGATCGACTTGGCAACGCATGGGGGTTTAGTGGGGGTCATAACCATGCTCCTAGAGGCTGAGGATCAAGGGGAGGAGGAGGTGGGTCATGAGCAGGCCCCCGGCAAAGAAGCCGATCACCGCAATGAGCGAGGGAAGCTGCAACTCCGATAGCCCCATGATGGCGTGACCCGAAGTGCAGCCGCCCGCATAGCGCGTCCCAAAGCCGATTAGAAAGCCGCCCACCACCATTAGGATGAAGCCCTGTAGGGTAAACAAGTTGCTCCAGCTAAACAGCGAGGCGGGCACGAACTCGCCGTCTACGGCGACGCCCAAGGCCGCTAGGTCGTCAGTGGTGGCGGAAGCTACCCGGAGGGGTTCGGGATTGGCGAGCAAGACACCCGCGACTAAGCCGCCGAGCAATATCCCTAGTGCAAAGACTAGATTCCAGGTCTGAGCGCGCCAGTTATAGTTAAGAAAGGGGACTTTGTTAGGGATCATGGCGCAGACGGTGCGGAAGTTCTCGGAGACGCCGAAGTGCTTGTTGCCCAGTAGCAGCAGCAGCGGCACCGTGAGGCCGATCAGTGGCCCGGCGATGTACCAGGGCCAGGGCTGGCTGAGTGCTTCGAGGATACCCATAACGGGTATTATACATCGTAATGGGCGGGCATCGTCAAGGGCTGCAAGGAACAGTCTGGCGGTGAGCGATCTTCGTTAAAGACAATTGTCCCTATACCCATTAGGGGTATAAAGATATACTGCGAGCGATGAAGGAGAAGCCATGCCTAACGTAATCCAGCAACAGGTTGTTATCATCGGCGGCGGCACCGCCGGGATCACCGTAGCAGCGCGCTTAAAGCGTGCTAGCAGCACCATCAGCATCACCCTGATCGAACCGTCTGACCGCCACTACTATCAGCCGCTGTGGACCCTGGTGGGGGCCGGAGTGGTGAAAAAGGATCTCACCGAGCGACCGGAGGAAGACTATATCCCCTGGGGGGTGAAGTGGCTCCGTGACCATGCGACGGCTATCGATCCTGAAGCCAACACCGTGACTATCGGCAGCGGCGCTAAGCTTAGCTACGATTACCTGATCGTGGCGCCGGGCATCCAGCTTGACTGGCACAAGGTCACCGGGCTAAAGGAGACTATTGGCCGGAACGGGGTGTGCAGCATCTACGACTACCGGCTGGCGGAGTACACCTGGCAGACTATGCGCGCATTCAAGGGGGGGGACGCGGTCTTTACCAACCCGGCAACGCAGGTGAAATGCGGCGGTGCTCCGCAGAAGATTATGTACCTAGCCGACGATCACTTCCGGCGCCGGGGCATCCGCGACTCTGCCAGCGTGATCGGCGCCTTTGCCGGTACTGTGATGCTGGGCGTACCGGAGATCAACGCTACTCTGAACCGCATCGTGGCCGAGCGCAGCATCGAGATGCGCTTTTATCACAATCTGGTGGCGATTGACGGTGCCAAGAAGGTCGCTACCTTCGACGTAACTAGTCCGGAAGGGGTAAGCCAAAAGACCATCCCCTTTGACATGATTCACGTCACGCCGCCGATGAGCGCCCCTGACTTTATCAAGGCCAGCCCCCTGGCCGTGGCCGAAGGGCCGCATCAGGGGTATGTCGAGGTCGATATCCATACCTTGCAGCACCGGCGCTACCCGAACGTGTTCGCGCTAGGCGACGCTGCCGCCTTGCCGACGGCCAAGACCGGCGCCGCTATTCGCAAGCAGGCTCCGGTGCTGGTCAAGAACCTGCTGGCGATTATGCGCGGCCAAGCGCTGCCCGCTCACTATGACGGCTACTCATCTTGCCCCTTGCTCACCGGCTACCGCAGCCTGGTGCTGGCCGAGTTCAAATACGACAACAAGTATGCCCCGAGCTTCCCGGTTGATCAGACCAAGGAGCGGTTGGACATGTACCTGCTTAAGCGCTACGCATTGCCGCAGCTGTACTGGCACGGGATGCTACGCGGCTTGGCGTAGCAGCGCCCAGAGGCTGTCGATCTGCGCGGCGAGCTGTGAGAGGTCCCCCTCGTTGTCGATTACGAAGTCGGCGCGGGCCACCTTCTCGGCCAGCGGGAGCTGGGCGGCGTCGCGGGCGCGTACCTCGTCGGCGCTTAGCAGGCCACCCGCCGTAACCCGCTCGAGCCGCGTCTTTAGGCTGGCGTTGACCACGATCACTGCCTCTACGGTGTGCTCGAGCCCGTTCTCATACAGCAAGGGGATGTCCAGGATAATCACCGGTGGCGGTTCAGGGCTGGCCAGCAGCGTTGTCACCTGCGCCGCCATAGCGCGGCGCACCCAGGGGTGAACGATGCTATTGAGGCCCAGCCGTGCCTCAGGGTCGGCGAAGACCCGCCGGGCGGTAGCCGCGCGGTCGAGCTGCCCGCCTCGCACCAGGTCACTGCCGAGCTGCTGGGCAATGGCCAAGAGCACTGCGGGGTCGCCGGTAGCCTGGCGGGCTAGCTCGTCGGCGTCAACTAACGCCGCTCCCTTCGCTACCAGTAGCCGGGCCACCGTGGACTTGCCCGAGCCGATGTTGCCAGTAAGGCCGATCAGCCTAGGGCGCATGGTCTCCATATAATCATGCTATGCGCTGGCTATGGTCATGGCGAGAGCGGTATCCGAGTCGGCTGGACTTGACGGCGTTCGCCCCGTGCCCAGTCGGCGGCACCCTGGTGGGTGGGGCGGTGCGGGACGCACTCTTGGGCCGTCCCAGCGCCGACACCGACTGGCTGGTTGCGGATCCTCAAGCCTCCGCTCGGCAGCTCGCGGCCGCGCTTGAAGGCAGCGCCTTCCCCCTCGCTGAAGCGCGCGGTGCTTATCGCGTGGTGGCTGGGAACCGCACCTTCGATCTGTCGCCGCTAACGGGTAGCCTGGCCGATAACCTGGCAGCTCGCGACTACACCGTCAACGCTATGGCGGTGACGCCGGACGGCACGCTGATCGACCCCTTCGAGGGGCGCCGCGACCTGGCCCGCAAGCAGCTTAGGATGCTCAGCCCCACCGCGCTGACCGCCGATCCGCTGCGCCCCTTGCGGGGCGTGCGTCTGGCGGTAGAGTTGGGCTTTGGGCTCGAGCCTGCCACGCGCCAAGTTATTACCTCCCATGCGGTGGCGCAGGTTCGCGGTGCGGCTTCGCTCCCGGCCTGGGAACGGGTTACAGAAGAGCTGGGACGGATCGTTATGAGCGCACGTGCCGCCGATGGGGTGGCGCTGCTAGCAACGCTGGGCTTGCTAGAAACCTACCTCCCCGAGCTGGCGCAGACTTGTGGTGTTGAGCAGCTTGGCGGTCGCTATAGCGAGCCCTGCGGTTTTCATCACCTGGATGTCTTTGAGCACTCCGTAGAAGCCCTGCGCCAGCTGCTAGTACGCTTCCCGGAGGCCGACTCGTCGCTGCGCTGGGCCGCGCTGCTGCACGATATCGGTAAGCCTGCCACCAAGAGCTATGACGAGGCGGGGCGCTACTACCACTTCTACGGCCACGACCGGCTCGGCAGTCGGCTGGCCCAGGCGGCGCTGGCCCGCTTGCGGGCACCGCACGAAGTTGCGCTGAGAGTGGCTAAGCTGGTGCGCTACCATATGCTGCCGCTGCCTAAGGGCGAGCGCGCGGCGCGGCGCTTTGCCCACCGTCGCCGCGACATCCTGCCCGACCTCTTAAAGCTGATGATCGCCGACCGGGAGGCGGCCCGCGGGCCGCTTTCCAGCGATCGTGCGCGCGAGGCCTACCGGCTAGCGCTGGGGCGGGTACTGGCTATTATGGCCGAGCCGCAGCCGCCCCTCCTTGATGGCCACGAGGTGATGGCGCTGCTCAACCTTAAGCCTGGTCCGCAGGTAGGCCAGGCCATGCGTTTCATCCAGGAAGCTCAGGCTGTGGGCGACGTGCGTACCCGCGAGGACGCCGAGGCGGCCTTGCGGCGCTACGCTGAGGCGCAAGGCTTCGCTCAGCCCGAAGGGGCTCAAGCCCGAAGAGGCAGGCTGTGAGCCGCTACCTGGTCTTCCTCCCCAGCCTGCTCGGCGGCGTCATCGGCGGGGTCTGGTTAATGTTTCGCCCACTGGACCTAGGGCCCAGTGCCGGGCCGGGCCTCACGCTGGTGGTGGCTGTGGTCCTGATAGCAGCGCTGCTAGCTGGCGCCTGGCTATGTGAGCGGCTGCTCCCCTCGTTCCGCTATGCCAGCTGCCTCTTGGAACAAGCGCTAGCGGACCTTCAGCTCTCGGTTCCCGCCATGATAGTGCTGGCCGCGCTGACCGCCGTGGCCGAAGAGCTGCTGTTTCGCGGCGCGCTGCTCTCCTGGCTCGGCGTGTGGGGGCAGGCGGTGCTGTTTGGCCTGGCTCACCCCGCTCCACGCCAAGGCTGGAGCTATACTGCGTATACCTTGGTGGCTGGGGTGCTGCTCGGCTACGCTACGTTGCTAACCGGACAGTTGTGGGCAGCCATACTGGCGCACTTTGTGATTAACCTGCAAGGTTTTGCTGAGGTGCGTAAGCGTAGTTAGGCGATGGGGCCTTTGCCGCGCACTTCGCGCACGGCTCGAGCCAGCGCCAGGTGATAGAGGATCCACGAAGCCGCCCAACCCTCCAGGCGGTCACGGTTGACCCGGTTGAGCAGCGTGGCGGTTGCGCCGGCGGGCTCTTCGGGGGGGAGGGGTAGCTGGTGAGGCAGCCAGGCTGACGGCATAGCGGCCTCAGGATCGGGCAGGACGCTGTTGACTTCGGCGACCCAGACTACCCAGCTCTGGCCCAAGCCGATATCGCGGCACAGCCGCTCGATCGTCGCTAGGGCCACCTGGCTGTCGCTAGGCTCGAAGACCTCATCAACCACATGCTCTCTCGCTACCCCGAACATATGCGCGGCTACGCGCTGCCAGAACGCCGCCCAGGCGCCCTGCCAGCGGCGCATAGCCTCCATACTGGTGAGTTGGAAATCTGACATCGCGTCTCCTTGCGGTACTTATAGCAGGCGGGCTCTTACAGATTTCTTACTCTCTAGTCAGGAGCCTCTTTTTGAGCTACAATAGGCGCGCTTGTTGATAACCCCTGCATGCCAGCAGCTTGGGGCGTGCGGGTTTTGTTTCACAGGAGGTAGCGATGGCTAGAGAAGTGCGCCTAACCCAAGAAGGCTATGACCGGCTTAAGAGCACCTTGGCACAAGAGTATGTCCGGCTCGAGGAGGCTACCCGCATCCTGCGTGAGCTGACCGGCTCATCAGACGACTACGACGACTCGGGCCTTGAGGATGCTAAGCGCGAGAAGGTGCGGCTCGAGCTGCGCATCGATAACCTCGAAGATCAGCTGGCTCGAGCCGTGATCATCGAGGGCACCGCTCGCGACCATATCGATCTGGGCAGCATCGTCACCCTGCAAGACACCAGCAGCCGCGAGGGCTTCGAGGTCCAGCTAGTAGCGCCGGTCGAAGCCGGCGTGCTGGATGGTGACATCCCGCGTATCAGCGATGAGTCGCCGCTCGGTAAGGCCATCAAGGGCCGCAAGGCCGGCGAGACCTTTAAGGTGACGATCAACGCCAAGACCAACGAATACACCGTCATCGCCATTAATTGATGCCGGCCGGGTCGCCGCGTCTGCTATGGTAGAGCGGTATGCCGCAGACCTCCCTTGAACAGCGCGAGCAGCGCCTGAAGAACCTTGAGGCGCTGACCTCGCAGGGCTTCGAGGCCTATCCTTACCGCTACACGGTGACTCACCGTGCTGCCGAACTCCAGCAGGCGCACCGGGAAGCTAAAGCCGGCGACGAATTCCCTGATGAGCGCGTCACCTTAGCCGGGCGCGTAATGCTCTTGCGGGCCATGGGCAAGGTCACCTTCGCTACCCTGCAAGACGCCTCGGGGCGCATCCAAGCCTACTTCCACAAGGATCTGTTGGCTCACTATGGCGCGCTCAAGAAGATCGACCTGGGCGACTGGCTAGAGGTCTCCGGGACTATCTTTGTCACCAAGACCGGTGAGCTGACCGTGAAGGCGACGGAGTTCCGCCCGCTGGTGAAAAGCCTGCGCCCGCTGCCTGATAAGTTCCACGGCCTCAGCGACAAGGAGGCGCGCTACCGCCAGCGCCACCTCGATCTGATGCTTAACCCCGAGGTCAAGCGCGCCTTTGTGCTCCGCTCTCAGGCGGTGTCGTTCATCCGGCGCTACCTGGACAAGCTAGGCTTTCTAGAGGTCGAGACGCCGGTGCTGCAAGCCGTCCCTGGCGGCGCTGAGGCGCGGCCCTTCGTGACTCACCACAACGCCCTCGATTACGATTTTCACCTGCGCATCAGCCTCGAGCTCTACCTCAAGCGACTGATCGTGGGCGACTTCGAGGCGGTCTATGAGATCGGCCGCAACTTCCGCAACGAGGGGATCAGCTATAAACACAACCCCGAGTACACCATGCTCGAGCTCTACTGGGCCGGCAAGGATTACCTCGACATCTTGCAACTGGTCGAAGAGCTGTACAGTCGGCTCGTCTATGAACTGACCGGTGCCATGAAGCTCAGCTATCAGGGCGTGACGCTAGACTTCACCCCCCCCTGGCCGCGCGTGGACTACACCACCGCTATCGCCGAGCGCGCCGGCAGCCCCGACCTGCTTGACGAAGCGGCGCTGCGGCACTGGCTAAGCGAGCGCCATCCAGAGCTGGCCCAAGAATCCCTGGGGCGCAGCTACAATAAGCTCTACGACCTCTATCTTGAGCCCCACTTGCAGCAGCCGACCTTCGTGATGGACCACCCGTTGGCCATCAGCCCGCTGGCTAAGGCGCACCGCAGCCGGGCGGGCTTGGTCGAGCGCTTTGAGCCGGTCTGTATGGGGATGGAACTGGGCAACGCCTTTTCCGAGCTTAACGACCCCCTTGACCAGCGCGAGCGCTTTTTGGCACAACAGGCGCTGCGTGATGCTGGTGATGAGGAGGCTCAGCCGATCGATGAGGAGTTTTTGGCCGCGCTCGAGTACGGCATGCCACCTACCGGCGGCCTGGGGCTGGGTATCGACCGGCTGGCGATGCTGCTAGCCGACGCGCCGAGCATCCGCGACGTGATCCTGTTCCCGCTGCTGAGGCCGGACAGCGCCACAGAGTGAAAAGCTACCGGTAAAAAGCTACCGCACCCTTATGGTCGGTTCAGGAGGGTCCACTCGATACGGGTGCGGTAGGGTCGCGCTGATAAGGACAAGCAGAGCCTGTCGTCATGCAGGTGAAGCTGATCGGCTCACCCTTGTCCTGCGATGTTAGAGTAGCGCAGACCTGTAGCGGTGACTAGAGACACCTGTCCCTTGCAGTCCAGCGCCAGATGGAGTAAAGGGCGCGGTGCAGCTGTCACCCCCGTAAGCCGGGGGCGGGGTAGAATTAGCACCGGCACTCAAGCCGCGATCCGAACGGAGTGAGAAGGGTTGGAATTGATGAACGACATGATAACCCCTGAGTGGGTCAAAGACGCTATCTTATATCAGATCTTCCCGGATCGCTTCGCCCGCAGTACCCGAGTCGCCAAGCCGAGCGGCCTGGAGTCCTGGGACAGCCCGCCCACGATTCACGGCTACAAAGGCGGCGACCTGTTAGGCGTGGTGGAAAAGCTCGACTACCTGCAAGAGCTCGGCGTCACCGCCTTATATTTCAATCCCATCTTCCAATCGGCCAGCAATCACCGCTATCATACCCATGACTACTACCGGGTCGATCCGATGTTGGGCGGCACCGCGGCCTTACAAGAGCTGCTTGAAGAAGCCCACAAGCGCGATATGAAGGTCGTGTTGGACGGCGTCTTTAATCATGCCAGCCGGGGCTTTTTTCAGTTCAACGATATCCTGGAGAACGGCTCTTACAGCGCCTATCTCGACTGGTTTATCGTCCATAAGTTTCCGCTCAACGCCTATGGCGGCCCCGGCGGGCTCGGCTACGAAGCCTGGTGGGGCTTGCCGGCGTTGCCCAAGTTCAACACCCGCACCCCGGCGGTGCGTGAGTTTTTGTGGGATGTCGCCAGCTATTGGCTTAAACTCGGCATCGACGGCTGGCGCCTAGACGTTCCCAACGAGATCGCCGATGACGCCTTCTGGCAGGAGTTTAGGCGGCGCTGCCGGGCGGTGAACCCGGAGTGCTATCTGGTCGGCGAGATCTGGGACGGTGCTGAGCGCTGGCTTAAGGGGGATCAGTTCGACGCGGTGATGAACTACCCCTTTACTCGGGCGGTCTTCGGCTTTACTGCAGCCGAGACCTTGAACACCGAAGAGATCAAGCGCTGCGGCTATCAGCACATTCCGCCGCTAAGCGCCAGAGGGTTTGCTGCGCAGCTCGAGCAGCTCTTGCAGCAGCACCGCCCCGAGGTGACCGCGGTGCAGCTCAACCTGCTCGGCAGCCACGATACCCCCCGCGCGCTGACCGTCGTCGGCGAGGATGAGCGCGCCCTGCGGATGTCGCTGGTGATGCTGATGGCCTTTCCCGGTGCGCCTTGCATCTACTACGGTGACGAACTTGGCCTGACCGGCACCCACGATCCCTTCTGCCGCCAGACCATGCCGTGGGAACAGCCCCAGACCTGGAACCACGAGCTGAGAGCCTTTACCAAGCACCTGATCACCTTGCGCAAGGAGCATGTCGCCTTGCGGCGGGGCCGCTTTGAGACCCTCTACGCCGATAAGGGGCTAGTGGTATTCGCCCGCGTCCATGAGGACGAGAAGGTCATCGGCATACTTAACGCCAACAAGCAACAGCACAGGCTCGAGCTGAGCCTTGCTACCAAGCGCTTCGCGGGCCGCTACCGCGACCTCTTAAATGGCCTGTCGATCGATATTTACGACACTCAGCTAACCGGCCACGACATCCCGGCCCGCTCGGCGGCGCTGCTAGTTCGTTTATGACCCGCCCACAATCCGGGCAATATGGCCGTAGAAAGCGTTGATCCCGGTCACGAAGGCAGCCAGGGTCATAAGCGCCAGGACGGCCGCGCCCAGGTAAGCGAACAGCTTGCGTTGCGCCTGTAAATAGGCGTAAGGCAGAAGGCCAAGGCTAGCTAACCCGGCGCTCAGCCACAGCAGGAAGGTCATGAACGGGTTGCGGGTCAGGTCAAAGTCGAGCACTGCTCGAGCCCCTTGCAGCAAGAACAGGCCCATCAGCGCTGCCGGCCAGGCCAGCGCCCGCAGGTCTAGCCCCAAGAGAAAGTTAAGCCCGGCCACGATCATGATAAAGGCGAACAGGCCCGAAGTGACTCCAAAGAGCTCGGTGAACTGGTCGGCCGGGAAGCCCGCCCAGTCGGTCCACAGGAGCTGAATAAAGCCGCCTAGCGCAAAGACCCCTACCGCCAGGAACAGCAGGCCAAATTCACGCTTTAGCTCCCGCGAATCCTGCCCTCTGGCCACCTTCAACAGGTAGACCACGCCGGATGCCCCTGCCGCAGAGACCAAGGCCAACACCAACACCAAAGGGTTATAGGTTGCCAC
>JAGXSJ010000135.1 GCA_018333895.1 Truepera sp. | reverse complement strand
AGCAGGCGGAGCGCCCCTTGCGCCATCCCCGCCACATCGCCAACGTCAAAGAGCAGGCCGGTCTCCTGGTCGCTGACGACCTCGGGAATGCCGCCGATACGGGTCGCAATCACCGGCACGCCCGAGGCCATCGCCTCGAGCGCCGCTAAGCCGAATGACTCCTGGCTGCTCGGCAAGACGAACAGATCGCTGATGGCTAACAGCTCCTCAACGCGCGGGAAGCTGCCTAAAAAGGCTACCCGGCCTGATACCCCCAGACGAGAGGCCAGTTCAACCGCATGGGGCCGCTCCGGACCATCGCCGATCATCAGCAGCCTGGCCCCTAATTGCTCGCTGACCTCTCTAAAGACCCGGATCACGTCCAGGGTCCGTTTGATCGGGCGGAAGTTCGACACGTGGACTAACAGCTTCTCGTCGGGATGGGCATAGCGGAGCCGAAGCTGGGGGAGCCGTCGCGGATAAAAGCGCTGGTGATCGACAGCGTTGGGGATGACCACAATCTCGCGCGTTACCGCCATGTCTAAGGTGGCCTGGGCCAGATAGTGGCTGACTGCCGTGACCACCTCCGAGCGCTCGATAGAGTACTGCGTGGTACGCAGATAAGCGCGGTCGATCCCGACTAATGTCACGTCGGTGCCGTGCAGGGTAGTTACTACCGCGGGCTTGGGGACTAGCCGCGTCATATCGCGCGCGAGGATGGCCGCTACCGCATGGGGGACAGCATAGTGGGCGTGGATGATGTCGATGCCGTACTCCTCGACTACCTCCACTAGCTTGGAGGCCTCGGCCAAGGTGGTCAGCGGCGCCTCGAACAGCGGGTAGGCCATGCTCTCCACCTGGTGGTAGTAGACATTCGGCTCGCTCAGCTCGGCTAAGCGGAAGGGCACCCGGTCGGCCACAAAATGTACAGCGTGACCGCGTTGCGCCAGACAAAGCCCAAGTTCAGTCGCTACCACGCCGCTGCCGCCTGCGGTGCCGTGCAATAACACTGCGATATTCATCCCGCAGTCTAACGCGCCCCTCCTACCGCCAAGCGTTTCACAAGTGACTGCAATGAGGGGTGATAGACTCGCCTCATGCCGGTTGGCATAGTCACCGATTCGACCTGCGACCTCCCCGCCGCCAGGTTGCTGAAGCTGGGGGTGGCCGCGGTGCCGCTGCGGATCATCATCGGTGACGAGGTCTATCGCGACTGGCGCGACGTTGAACCCGGTACCCTGTACCGCTGGATGCTCGAGCAAGGGGTGGTACCCCAGGTAACCCCACCGGAAGTTGCGGATTTCACAGCAGTCTACCGGCGCTATCTGAGCGCTTATGATGAGATCATTTCGATTCACCACGCCAGCACCCTGTCTGACACGCTCGAGCGAGCTGTCCAGGCGGCGCTCGAGCTAGGGGCTAGTAAGCGCATCCACCACCTCGACTCCTACAGCAGCGGTGCCGCGCTCGCCGAACTAGTCATGGCCGCAGCCCGCCAGGCGGCCAACGGGGCCACCGCCGCGCAGGTCATCGACGTAGCCGAGCAGATCAGGGAGAGAATCTACACCCTGCTCACCCCGGCCTCACTGGAGTGGCTCGAGCTGGCCGAGGGTATTAGTAGGAGCCAAGCCTGGCTCAGTAAACTTTTTAGACTACGGCCTATCTTCAGCTTGCAGGATGGAGAGCTGGTTTTGGCAGGCTCAGTGCGGCAGTCGCAAGTGACCCAGGCGCTGATCCGGCAGCTACAGGAGCGCTTTGACGGTGAGCCGCTACAAATCACCTTGGCGGTAGCAGGACGCGAGTATCAGCGCGTTGACCAGCTAAGAGCGGCGCTCAGTGCCAGTTCGATCAAGCTCAGTCGGGGCCGGGTGCAGCTCCTCGGGCCGCAGCTAGGTGCCTATTTGGGTCCCGGCACGCTAGCGGTCTGCGCTTATCCGACCAGCTCAGCGCCAACTGCTTAGCTGGCTTGGCCGGTCGAGATCCGCTCCGATGCAGGCATAAGGCGTAACGAAAGCTCTGGCCGGCGCACCGAGCAACTGGCTGACGCGCATCTCAAGCTCAGCCAGGCTGGCTAGCCGCAAGGCAAATCTGAGCAGGGTGCGCCAGCCGGCCAGCCGGGCCAGCGCCAGCGGGCGCTTGCGGGCCAGAAAAACCCGCTCGATCAGCGGCAGCAGCAAGGGGACTACTTCCGGCGTCGCCACTACGGCGTTACCTCCGGTAAAAACACCGTCTCGCAGCCGCGCATAGGTCCGCGCCTGACCGGGGAA
This sequence comes from Truepera sp., assembly GCA_018333895.1. Lineage (GTDB taxonomy): Bacteria > Deinococcota > Deinococci > Deinococcales > Trueperaceae > JAGXSJ01. The sequence continues at coordinate 6,183 of JAGXSJ010000135.1, read as the reverse complement.
CTGCGCCTGCGCGGTAGCCTTGGCCACAATGCTGTACACCAGCGCCACACGCGGCGCATCTGTCAGCAGGTGGTCTACCGCCTCAGCAGTCAGCCAGGGGAGGTCGCCAGAGATGAGCAGCAGCCGCTGACCGGGCGCGGCTAGCGCTAGCGCCGCCTCGCACCCAACCTGCAAGCTCTCAACAAAGCGCTGCCCCGCCGGCACGCAGCTGCTGAGCTGGGCGGCCAGTTCGGCTGGCGGCTCCCCGACATAGACTAAGGGGCCGACATGACGGCTAGCGCGTAGCGCCGCAATGACATAGCCGACCATGGGCTTGCCATCAAGCAGCACGTGCGCCTTGGTGGGGACACTCGCGTGCCGGGCTAGCGGGTCGGAGGCGCCCCCTCCGGCCAGGATCACGGCGACGGCTTCAGGGTGCTGGGTCACGAGGTCTATTGTACCTAGTTACCCAGTACCGAGTAGCCAGCAAGCTGCGCCGTACTCGGTACTAGGTACTCGGTACTAGGCACTAATCACTACTCCAGCACGCTCTCCTCGGCAGCAACCTCCGATCGCACTACCGCCGCTCTTGCCTCACCCGGATCTCGGTAGTCTGCCCGCTGGTAATGTCGAACTCGCGCACAAAGGTGCGGAAGCCGGGGGCTATCACGGTAAGCTCGTGGCGCCCGGCCGGGAGGTCGCTGATCGTCAGGCGGCCGCTGCCGCTAGGGATGCTGCCGTACTCGGTACCGTTGATGAACACCCGCGCCCCGCCGACGTTGGCCTGAATCAGCAGCGACCCTGTCAGGGTTCGCAAGGTGGCCTCCACGGTTTGAGTAGTGCCGGCGCGCACCGTGAATTGCACAAAGGTGTCGCTGAACCCCCGCCGCACGAAGTGTGCCTGATAGGTCCCCTCATCGAGAGTGATGGCCCCAGTTGGGGTGGTGCCGATAAAGCGACCGTCCACATAGACCTCAGCGTTGGCTGGGCGGCTAGTAAAGCTGACCGTGCCGGTGCGGCGCAGCGGACTTAGGCTGGCCGACACTCTCACCGTCTCGCCGCCGCGTAACGTGACCGTCTCACGGAAGGTCTGGTGGCCTGCCAGTTCGATCCTCACCTCATGGCGTCCGGCAGCGATGCTGTGGCTTAGCGGGGTGGTGCCGGCGAACCGGTCGTTGATGAAGACGTTGGCCCCGCTGGGGCTCGAGCGCACCGCGATGGTGCCAAACACCACCGGCGGCGCCGGCTGCCCAACAACAAAGAGCGCCGTATCGGTCACCCAGTCCTGCTGCGGCAGCGGCTCCACGATGATGGCCAGGGTACGGGCAAAGTCGTCTTGGCTCAGCCTGCTTTCCGCCAGCACCCCACCCCCTTCAAAGTTGGCTAGTTCATGGGTGGCGAGTTGGCGCTTGCTGGCTACGGCGATGACCCTATTCAGCCCTTCCGGCCCGCCGATGGTAAGGCGGTAGCGCGCGCCATCAGGCGGCACCCACAAGGTGCGACCGGCGCGCACGTAGTTATCGCTATCGATCCGGTTGGGGAAAAACTGCACGATCTGGTTGTCGGCGCGGACGTTGAAGAGGTAGACAAAGGCGTCCTCGCCGACCCGCACGCCGATGCGAATCTGCTCGCCGATCTCATAGCTGGGAGTATGACTGCCCGAAGGATCTCTATCGACAAAGACCTCGACCGAGAAAGCCGGAATTGGGTTGATGATGATGGCTTGCGGGCTGATGATGACATTCTGGGCTAGCGCCGCTGATATCAGCAGCAGTGGGAGTACGCTCAACAGTCGTTTCATGACCGCTCCTTTCGCTATTGGAGCCTAGCACACCGGTTGCGAGCTTCGTGTGCCGAAACTGAAGCGACCTTCATGCTGGACGGCGAAGGCTTCATCGTGCCTTCATGCAGTTAAACTCTCATGGTGTTGTGGGCGGGTTTAATAATAATGTTCGGGAAAGCGGCCTCCGCCGCCAAGGGAGTTTCATGATTAAGCTGTTGTGGACCATCAGTTTAGCCCTACTCAGTTTCGGCCTAGCCCAAGACCTGACCGCTGACGAGGTGCTGGCTCAACTTACGGCTAGTGCGCAGAGCCTAGAAGATGCCAGCCTGCTAGTCAGCGGGCGCATGATCGACCCTGCTGGCAGCGAGATGGCGCTCGAGCTTAGAGTCTATCTCATCCCAGCATTGGAGCTGGTGCGGCTAGAGTTCCTCCAACCCACCGCGCTAGCTGACAATTTTATGGTACTGGACAGGGAAATTGTCTATAACTATCTATTTGTGACCAATCAGGTGATGATTCATAGCGCCGGCGACCCGGACGCCTTGGGCGCCCTGTTCCCCGACGCCAACGCGGTGGGGCCGCTAGCGTTATCGTTTGACTTAAGCCGCCTCTTCGACGGTTGGGAGGCTAGCCTCATCGGTTACGGTCCCAGCCCCGAGGGGGAGGTCTATCTGCTGAGGTTCAGCAATAGCGACCCATTAGCCGAAATTAGTCATGTTAACGCCCAAGTGGTCGCCGAGCGCTGGGTCCCTTACCGGCTAGAGTTCGTAGCTAGCGACGGCCAAGTTATCGCCGAGCTGTTTTTTACCGACCTGGTGCGCGACCAGGGGCTTAGTCCAGACGACCTGCGCTACCTACCACCAGACGCCGAAATTATCGACGAGCGCTAGTTCCCCACCATCTGCCCGGGCACCACAAAGGCATCGAACTCCTCAGCCCCGACACCTAGCGCCAGCGCCGCCTCACGCAGCGTTAGCCCTTCCTGGTGAGCCTTCTTGGCAATGGCGGCAGCCTTGTCGTAGCCGATGTGACGGTTTAGCGCGGTCACCAGCATCAGGTTTTTCTCCAGGTTCTCCCGGATGCGAGGGAGGTTGGGCTCGAGCCCCACCGCGCAGTGGTCATTGAAGGCGCTGCAGGCGTCGCCCAGAAGCTGGATGCTCTCCAGCACGTTATGGACCATGACCGGCTTAAAAACGTTGAGCTGGAAGTTCCCTTGGCTGCCGGCGAAGGCTACCGCTGCGTCGTTGCCGAACACCTGCACGCAGACCATGGTCAAGGCCTCGCTCTGGGTCGGGTTGACCTTGCCGGGCATGATTGAGGAGCCCGGCTCGTTCTCGGGGATAATCAGCTCGCCGATGCCGTTGCGGGGACCAGAGGCCAGCCAGCGCACGTCGTTAGCCATCTTCAGCAGGGCGCCAGCTAACGTGCGCAGCGCAGCGCTAGTTGTTACCAAGGCGTCATGAGCGGCCAGCGCAGCAAACTTGTTGGGAGCTGAAACGAAGGGGAAGCCGGTCTCCTTAGCGAAGTAGGCCGCGGCCAGCTCGCCGAGCTTGGGGTGAGCGTTTAAGCCTGTCCCTACCGCCGTCCCGCCGATAGCCAGCTCGTAGAGCCCCTGTTCAGCGTGGCGCACTTCCGCTAGGCAGTAATCGAGCTGTGCCACCCAACTGCCGATCTCCTGGCCCAAGGTAATCGGCGTGGCATCTTGAAGGTGGGTGCGGCCCACCTTGACGACATCTTGGTATGCCTCGGCCTTGGCCGCCAGCGTGTCGCGCAGCTTCTGCACGTTGGGGTAGAGCTGGCGGTGCAGCTCCTCCACGGTGGCGATGTGCATGGCGGTAGGAAAGGTGTCGTTGCTGGACTGCCCCCGGTTGACGTGGTCGTTGGGATGTATTGGCTCCTTGCTCCCCAACACTCCGCCCGAGAGTTCAATGGCCCGGTTGGCGATCACCTCGTTGGCGTTCATGTTGCTCTGGGTGCCCGAGCCGGTCTGAAAGACCACCAGCGGGAAGTGCTCGTCAAGCTTCCCGGCGATCACCTCGTCGGCAGCCTTTACGATCAGTTCAACCTTGTCGCGGGGCAGCTCAGCAAGTTCGGCATTAGCCAGCGCGGCACCTTTCTTGAGTATACCGAGAGCCCGAATGATCGCCCGCGGTATTCGGAACCTCTCAACGCCAATCGGGAAGTTATCGATCGAGCGCTGGGTCTGGGCGCCCCAATACTTCTGTGCCGGAACCTCTATCGCTCCCATGGTGTCTTTTTCGATACGGACATTCATCTGGCGCCTCCGGATAGCAGTAGTCGAGTAGTCAGTAGGGGCGACCCCACGTGGTCGCCCGTTTTTCATCCCTGGTGGTGAACGATAGTTCATGGGCAATTCCTCAGAAAATCAGTTAGCCGGCTTCATCGGTCCCAACCTCGGCCAGCCACGCGCTTAAGTCCTCAGCAAAGAGCCGCTCCCAAGCCTGGGGTGATTGCCCGGTGAGCTGATCGATGGCCGAGAGACCATCCAGCGCGGTATCGGCGGCCAGCAGCGCCAACAGCTCGGCGTGCCACAGCGGGTGGCGCCGGCTGAGCGACTGGCCGCGCAGCAGGCACTGGGCGGCAGCGCGGGAATCTTGCTGGGGCAGTAGCTCCGTCTCCTGGACGCCCTCTTTAGCTAAGAGCCTAAGCTGATGGTCAAGGTGTGCCAACCAGGCCTCGCGGGAGGCCCAACTGTGTAAGAGCGGCAAGAGGGCGGCCTCAATCAGCCACTCCGGCACTCGCGGCGCCGCGCCACGGTACTCCTTGTCACGGGAGGCGCGGTACCAGAGGATATGCCCCAGGTGGTAGCTCATTAACCCAGCAGTGCGCGGTGAGCGATCAGCAAAATCTGCCAGCGAGTGGCGCAGCATGCCGACTACTGGGTTAACGCCGCTGATGCGTGTCTCTGCCAACAAGTCGAGCCGCACGCTACCTTCGAGCTTAGTCTGGAGATACCGCTCGACTACCGGCAAGACCGCCTGCAACACCGCCACCGCCGCCTCGGCCTCAGCTTCGCGCTCGCTCGGGTAGCGGACCAGGAAGGGCGGATAGGTCTTTTCCGCCACGCCTTCATACTTCAAGCGCGGCAACTGCTCCATGTCTCAGTATAGCCCTAGATCTGAATGCTGACGCGCGCCCCATCGCCGAGCAGGTGAACGGTATCAGATAGGCGAACAACCCGCGAGCGATAGCCCATAGTGATCGAATGGGTGCGGGCGCCGTTCTTGAAAAAGCGCACGCCGCGCAGCAAGTCACCGTCAGTTATCCCAGTGGCACTGAAGACGAGGTTTTCGCCAGGCGCCAGCTCGTGGGTGCGATAGACGGTGCCCACCGCGGCGCCCATCGCTTCTAGGCGAGCCCGCTCGCTAGCGTTGCGCGGTGCAAAGCGCCCCTGAATCTCGCCGCCTAAGCACTTCAGCGCTGCTGCCGCCAACACCCCTTCCGGTGCTCCGCCAATACCCATCACGCCATGGACACCGGTGCCGCGAATAGCCGCTGCTAGGGCTGCAATTACATCCCCATCGCCGATCAGCTTGACGCGGGCGCCCGCCTCCCGCACCTGCTCGATCAGCGCAGCGTGGCGCGGGCGATCTAAGATAACGATGGAGAGGTCTTCCAGCGCACGGTCGAGCGACTTGGCGATAGCGCGCAGGTTCTCGGCCACCGGCCAAGTTAGGTCGATCTGACCTGCCGCGGTCGGCCCGACAATCAGCTTCTCCATATAAGTATCCGGCGCCTTAAAGAGACCCCCTTTTTCGGACAGGGCGATCACTGTCACGGCGTTTTGGACGTTCCTTGCGGCGATCCCGGTCCCTTCAACCGGATCTACGGCGATATCGACCGGCCAGGAGTCGGGTTTAGCTTGGCCGACCCGCTCGCCGATAAAGAGCATCGGGGCCTCGTCGCGTTCCCCTTCGCCGATGACGATCTCGCCGTCGATATCAAGTTCGTTCAAAACGCGCCGCATGGCCTCAGTGCCCGCCTGATCCACCAACTCGGGATCACCTTTGCCGGCCACTCGGCTCGCCGCAATAGCCGCCTGCTCGGTGACGCGCACCGTGTCAAGAACTAACGCCCGCTCCATATCCATAGCTCGCTAAGCTCCTTCCTTCGCCCCCAGGTCAGTCTCTCATAAGGGCGGTGCGCCAGTGGCGTTGTACTTAGTGCGCCGGGCGCTGCTGATGGCGCTTGTGCAACTCATCGGCCACCTCCTGCAGCGCCACCCCGCGCTCGCGCAGGAGTATGGTCAGGTGGAAGAGCAGGTCCGCCGCTTCACTAGCGAGTTTACGCGGTTCCTGTAGTGCGGCTATGGCGCTCTCGCCGGCCTCCTCGATCACCTTCTGCGCTACCCGGCCCAGGCCCTGCCCGTGCAGGCGCGTCACATACGAGCCTTCCGGCAG
>JAGXSJ010000134.1 GCA_018333895.1 Truepera sp. | reverse complement strand
CGAGGCCGAAGTCGAGCACGCGAGCGCAAAGGAGCTCATCGCGCAGATCGAGCTGATGAAGGCGAGCGACCCGCTCTACGACGCTAACTGTCATGACCAGGACCGGGCACCCTGGACGATGGAAGACACTTGGGCGTGCGGGCCAGCGTGGGTAGCGCCCGCTGCTGCCCAAAATTTCGGTCTGTCTGTTCAGCAGATGCATAAGTTCCACTTCGCGATGGCAGCGAATTGGCATGTAACCAACGGCCGTGCCGGACCGCCGATCAGTTCGACGCAAGAGGTGGTCGCCTGGATCAGTTCGTGCGCTCGCTATATCAAGCACCAGTTTGCGTTCGTGATGGGAGCCTGATCAGCGGCGGCTTGCTGTCCCATTGCGACGACGGGGCGGACGATCAAGAGGCAACTCGACACATATCGGTGAGACAGCCCGCAAATGCCACTATGGTCGACACAGCCAGTTCGCTCTGCGGTAGGCCGGTCGTTACCCCTTCGTGCCCACTGCTGCCTGTCGCAGCATCCGGTTTAGGCAGCACAGAGAGCGGCCATACGTGGGATGCCCTCACGTGACCAGCGCATCCCACCACGTTTCATGCGTGCCCCGATGACCGACTTGTTAGCCCCCTCGATCTGCCCGCTGCCAATCGGCCAGCCCTTGGCCTGGTAATTGCGGTAGTCCATATGGTCTAAGCGCTGCTCTAGATACCGTAAGGCGGTCTGAGCCTGCGACGGCCACTGTAACCAGACCTGAGGTGGGGGCAGAAAGTCTCTGAGCCAGTCGCGCCCGTTCACCTCGCCGCGCAGCCAGGCCCGTCGCTCCATCTCGCGCTCCGCCTCATCCCAGCCCATGGCCACCAGCACCTGCTCCAGATAGAGGCTGGCGTGATAGACGTCGAGGATGCGCTGCTCGACTCCCAGGCAGTCGAAGAGCTGATCAATCCAGGTGGCCCCGTCACCCACGCCGATAAGAACATCATCTTGTCTCACTCCAGCCTGACGCATCAACCCGTGTGCCAAGGGGATAAAGTCATCTATCGCGGCAGTGCTGGCATAGCTGTCGCGTTCGCTGGGGCTGCTGTTGGGATAGAACAGCACCTGCTTGATCTCGCGACCCTCACACTGCCCCGGCACGGGCTTGTCCCGCTCCAGTACATAGACGCCATCGGCTTGTACCACCATCGTTCGGGGCTTCATGGCTGCCGAGGCGAGAGGCAGGTCGGCTAAGACTTTAAGGGCTTCTACAGAAGCTTGCTCGAACACCTCAGCATAGCCTTGCGTCAGCCTCTCACAGTGACTTAGACTCAAGGACAGGCCCTGAATCTCTAGGGCCTCACGCGCTTCTCGAAACGGCAACCTGGTGCATTGGTCGAGCACCCGCATAAGCGCCTTGGGGCTAAGGCCGCTATGGTCGAGCCCCACCGGCAAGGGCTGAACATGCTTGCCGCAATTGACGCACAAGCCGCGTCTTAAGGTGAGCTGACAGCTTCCCCAAGGTGTAAGGATGCTGACGTCGCGCTTACCGTTTCTCTGAAGAGGTTTTTGGCAATGACGACAAGTCAGGGGGGAAAATCCCTCGCTCTTGGGCCAGCTTACTCAGCGTCTCAGGCAGTGTCTGCCTCGCCAGCTGCTCGACCCTCTCCTCGAGTACCGCGAAATCCTCCTGCTCTGGGCACGTTTCTAACATCTCGTCGAGCGCCTGGCTATACAGTTCCAACAGCTCCGCTTTCAAGGCTTCCTTGGCTTTGTCCATTCCCTACTTTAGCACCCACCAGTTTTGAGACGCACCCTCGAGCTGAAATTGCCTATGGCTACAAAAAGTAACCCAGCACACTATAACTATACCGTCTGGACGGTATAGTATAAAAGATGAAAGATACTCGCAACGCCCTGCTAGAAGCTACCAACACCGTAATTCTGCGCGACGGCATCGCGCATCTGACGCTCGAGGCCGTCGCTAAAGAAGCCGGGGTCAGCAAAGGTGGGCTCCTTTATCACTTTCCTAGCAAAGAGGCTCTCATACGCGGCTTGCTCGAGCACTACCTGGCACTGTTCGAGGCCGAGCTCTCGCGCCGCACGGCGCACGACCCGGATGCCCAGGGGCGCTTCAGCCGTGCCCTGATTGGGGCCACCTTCGACGCCGACCCCCACCAGCCCTTGCTGCGGGCCGGTCTGCTGGCCGCGCTAGCGCTGAACCCCGAGCTGCTAAAGCCTGTGCGGGTTGCCTTCGAGGGCTATCAGCAGCGTATCGAAGGCGATGGGCTCGAGCCTGCCCATGCCACCCTACTGCGGCTAGCCGCAGATGGCCTCTGGTTTGCCGATCTTCTGCACCTTGCCCCACCAGCCGGAGCGCTCAGAGAACAGCTACGCCAGCGGCTTCTGGCGCTAAGCAACCGGGGGATCGACTGATGTTCGACTACGCTGTCAAAGCTGCCACCGCCTGGTTTCTGGGCTTCTTCCCATTCTTCGAAATCTATGTCGCGGTGCCTGCGGCTATTGCGATGGGGCTCGACTATACCTCGGCGGTGTTCTGGACTGTGCTGGGCAACTACCTGCCGGTTCCCCTGATTGTGCTCTTCTACCGGCAGCTCCTTAACCACCAGCGCCTCGGCCCCTGGCTGGCAAAGCTCGCCTCTCCCCGCGCTAAGGGGCTCCTTGACTCCTACGGCCCCTGGTTTATCCTGCTCGCTACCCCGTGGATCGGTGTCTGGGCAGTAGCAGTAACGGCGATGGCGCTCGGTATCGACCAGCGCAAACTGCTGCTGTTTTCATTTATCAGCATCAGCCTCTACGCCGTAGCGTTGGCCGGGCTGATTGCCATTGGCATTCAGGTCGTCCAGCCCGAGAGCTAGCAGGACCGTTGCTAACCCCTGTCTTCGAGGGAGAGATGGCCAGCCGAGTCTCAGCTATTGGCTATGACCGGCCGCAAGCACGCGCTTTAGCGGCGTGGTACACTTTAGCCAGGAGCTCTATGCGTTACAAATTAGCCTCCTTACTCCGCTCGCGGTCCTTTGAAAGGAGCGTTATGAATATCTACAAGCTCATCGGACGCAACCTGGAGATCTCTGAGGCCATGAAGCGCTACGCCGAGGAGAAGCTGGCGCGCTTAAACCGCTTTTCTGACCAGATTATCGAT
>JAGXSJ010000133.1 GCA_018333895.1 Truepera sp. | reverse complement strand
AAGGCGCTGAGCAGGCGCAGCGAGTGGTTCGGCTCATAGACCAGCGGGCGCACCGGGCCGATGGTGAAGCCCTCGGCCTTGAGCGCCGTGACCAGGCCGCTGATCAGCGCCTCGGTATTCCCGAACATGTCGCCCATGCGCTCTCGGCTGTAAGGGCGCAGATAGAGCAGTCGGGCGCCGCGCTCATTGGCAGCCAGCACGAATCTGGGCACCGCCTCCTCGGGCCGCATGGTATCGAGCCACTCCTGGCTGATGCTAAATACGCGGGTAGTCGGCACCCGGTTAACGATCTGGTTCTGGCCGTCTTGGGGCGTGCCCTCGATGATCCCGGTCAGGAAGCCCTGCGAGGCCTCGACTAGCTCGTCGATGAGGTTGGGGTGACCGGCGATCTCGGTGCCGGCGTGAATGATGTAGCTGACGCCTTCAGGGAAATCGGCGCCAACGGCGCTGAGCTGCGGGAAGTTGCGCGGGCGGAAGGCGATCTCCCAACCGGCTGCCTGCCAGATGGCCAGGGCCGCCAGGTCGGGCCCGGTCGGGCGGAGCCGGGCGTCCCCGGCAAAGAGCAGCCATTCGCGTCCGGCCAGCGTCACACGCTGCGGCTCAGGGGTATTCTTGGCCAGCAGTCCGGCGGCGGCGCCGGGTACTAACTCGGTCACCAGCGTGCTGTTAGCGGGCAGCTCGGGTAAGCTCTCGCCGAGCAGCGCAGCCGTAGCCTTAGCTTCAGCGTTGCTGAGCTTAGCCACCCGGCCCTTGGCTTCTAAGCTCTCCAGCGTATCCTCATAGAGGGCGATGCCGTTTAGGCCCAGCGCACGGTAGCGCTCGGCCAGCTCGAAGATGCTCACGCCGGCGATGGCCGCCTGGTCGCGCAGGGCGATCTCGTCCATCAGCAACGTCACAGTGCGGCTTACCCCTTCGGCCTGAAAGCGGTCATAGGCCATGAGCAGGCCAGGGATAAGGCTTAGAACAACTATCAGCCAGAGTAGGCGCTTCATAGCGTTAGCTTGACACGCTTTCATGAAGGCTGGCCGACAGGCGGCGCATGACCTGCGAGACATAGGCGCACAGCACCTCCAGCGCGATCTTGTTTTCGCCCCCCTCGGGGATGATCAGGTCGGCATGCTGCTTGGTCGGTTCCACGAACAGATCGTGCATCGGCTTGACCGTGCGGCGGTACTGATTAATAACGCTCTCGGCGCTACGTCCGCGCTCTTTGATGTCGCGCGTGAGCCGCCGGATGAAGCGCTCGTCGGGCGGCGTATCCACGAAGATCTTCAGCGCCAGGCGTTGGCGCAAGGTTGGTTCGTGCAAGACCAGAATCCCCTCAACCACGATGACCGGGCGCGAGGCCAGCGGGATGGTGTGGGGTGCGCGATCGTGGCGGACAAAGTCGTAAACCGGGCGCGCAATCGCCTCACCGCGTAGCAACGCTTCAAGGTGGGCAACTAACAACTCGGTGTCAAATGCGCTCGGCTCGTCATAGTTGGTCTGCTCGCGCACCTCAAAGGGGAGGTTGGGTTGAGCACGATAGTAAGCATCTTGCGGCAATAAGGTCACCTGCGGTTCGCCGGCTGCCGCGATAATCGCTTCGGCAACAGTGGTTTTGCCCGAGCCGGTACCACCCGTCAGTCCAATGACCAACGGCCTCATGCTCTTAAGTCGGCGGCGGGCTGATGCTGCCGGTGGTAGGCCACAGCGGCCTCGATAAAGCTCCGAAAGGGCGGGCTGGGTCGCATCAGGCGCGAAGCAAACTCGGGGTGCGATTGCACCCCTAAAAAAAAGGGGTGGTCACTTAGCTCAATCGCCTCAATTAGCCCGGCACCGCGCCCGCGCATCCCTGGGGTGGTGCCGGAGATGATCAATCCGGCAACCTGCAAGGCATCGGCGAAGGCCGGATTAACTTCATAGCGGTGGCGGTGGCGCTCATAGACCAATCCTTGATTTGCTGCTGGGCCGTAAACCTTGGCCAGGATGGTATTGGGGTTTATCTGCATGGGCCAGTTACCGAGCCGCATGGTGCCACCCAAGTCGGCGGTGTCAAGCTGCTCGGGCATCAGATCGATCACCGGATAAGGGGTGTAAGGGTCGAACTCGGTGGAGTTAGCGCCCTCCAGCCCGGCTTGGTGGCGGGCGTACTCGATTACCGCCACCTGCATCCCCAAGCAGATGCCCAAAAAGGGGACCTGCTGCTCACGGGCGTAGCGGGCGGCTAGGACTTTCCCTTCAATGCCGCGGATGCCGAAGCCGCCCGGCACTAAGATGCCGTCGAGCGTGTGGAGGCGGGTAAGGTCACCCGCGACTAGCGCCTCGGCGTTGATCCACTCGAGCCGCACTTCGGCGCGGTTGGCGATCCCGGCATGCCTTAATGCCTCAATCAGGCTGAGGTAGGCATCCGGCATGGCCACGTACTTGCCGACGATGCCGATCACGACCCGGTCATCGGGCTCGCGCAGGGTGCGCACCGCCTCCTGCCAGCCGCGCAGCTCCGGGGTGACCTTCTCTAGCTGCAAGCGCCGCTCAATGAAGCGCCCGATCCCCTGCTGCTCTAAGATCTCCGGCACAGCGTAGACATAGTCGGCATCATAGGAGTTAAAAACATCGCGCGCCTCGACGTTGGTAAACAGCGCGATCTTGTGCCTGGCCTCATCAGGGACAGGGCTCTTAGAGCGCAGGATGATGCCGTCGGGCTGGATGCCGACCCCGCGCAGGGTAGCGACCGAGTGTTGGGTCGGTTTGGTCTTGTACTCCTCGCTGGTGCCCAGGTAAGGGAGCAAGGTGACGTGCAGATAGAGGGTGCGGTCGCGGCAATCGAAGCGCATCTGGCGGATGGCCTCCAGAAAGGGGAGCGACTCGATGTCGCCCACCGTGCCGCCGACTTCGACTAAGACGATCTCGGCGTTGGCTAGCTGGCCCGCCTCGCGGATGCGCCGCTTCACTTCATCGGTCACGTGCGGGATAACCTGGACGGTTTGGGACAGGTACTCGCCGCGCCGCTCCTTGTCGATAACGGTTTGGTAGACCTGGCCGGTAGTGAGGTTGTTGGCTCTAGTCAGGTCGATTCCCAAAAAGCGCTCGTAGGTGCCGATATCGAGGTCGGTCTCGGCTCCGTCGGCGGTGACGAACACCTCGCCGTGCTCATAGGGCCGCATGGTGCCGGCATCGACGTTGATGTAGGGGTCGATCTTAACGGCAGTCACGCGGTAGCCGCGGGCCCTTAACAGCACCCCGATGCTCGAGGTGGCGATCCCCTTGCCGAGGCTGCTGACCACGCCGCCGGTAATAAAGATATAGCAGGTCTCCATGAGTCACCTTCTCCGGGAGTTCATGCTACCACGGCTTAGGCTAAAACTTGCGCTAGAGTGAGGTCATGCGACTGTTGGTACTGACACTGCTGGTGCTACTTAGCAGCGCGTTGGCCCAGAGCCGGCTGATTCATGCCGGTGGCCTAGCGATAACGCTGCAACACCTTACCGAAGCGACCCTGCCGGTCTATGCCACCCACGCCGGCGACGGCTCAGGCCGCCTCTTCGTGGTCGAATTGGAGGGGCTGATCCGGGTCTGGGACGGGGGCGCCTGGCAAGAGCAGCCGTTTATCGACCTGCGCAGCCGGATGCAAGGGCTCCACGGCGAGCAGGGGCTATTCAGCCTGGCCTTTCATCCCAACTTTGTTGAGAACGGGCGTCTCTTTGTGAGCTACGCCCAGCGTTATACCGGCTACCTGGTGGTAGCGGAGCACCGCGCCGCTGCTGACCGATCCTGGGCCGACCCAGACGCCTTTGAGGTCATTTTGCTCGAGCTGGTGCCGCTCGAGCCCTTCCACTACGGCGGACAGCTAGCTTTTGGCCCCGACGGCTATCTCTATCTCAGCATCGGCGATACCATCGTCAGTCACGAGCTGCTGCGCCGCTACCCGCCAATGGCCCAAGACCTAACGACCTGGCACGGCTCACTGCTCCGGCTCGATGTCGATCAGGCCGTGCCCTACGCCATCCCTGCCGATAACCCGTTTGTGGCTGATACTGCGGCGCGCCCGGAGCTCTACGCCTACGGCTTTCGCAACCCCTGGCGCTTCTCGTTCGACCGCGCCACCGGAGCGCTCTTCCTCGCCGACGTGGGTTGGTCGACTTGGGAAGAGATCAACCTGATCGAAGCGGGCGGCAACTACGGCTGGCCAGCCAAGGAAGGACCGGACTGTGCGCGCTTCCCGGAGGACGGCGCACTGGTGGTCGCTACCTGCGAAACCGCTACACACTTTCAGAACCCGGTGGCTTACTATGCCCACCTCTATCTCGACCCGCGCGGCGGCGGGGCGGTAATCGGCGGCTATGTCTATCGCGGCACTAACCTCCCCGCCATAGTAGGCCACTACATCTTTGGCGACTTCACCTCGGGGCGGATCTGGGCGCTTAAGGAGGTCGAGCCGGAGCTGTGGCTGATGCAGGAGCTGCTCGATACCGAACTAGTCATCACCTCGTTCGCCGAAGATGAAGCGGGCGAACTGTATGTCTTAGACCTCCGGGGCGGGCTCTACCGCCTCAGCCCTTAAGTCAGCTCGAGCGTCAGCGCCGTCACGGCGTGCGAGAGGCGGAAGCCCAGGCGCTCTAAGGCGTGGCAGGCAGCCCGCTCATCGTCGTAGGCGCGGGCCATCACTAGCTCCACGGCGGGGTCGGCAAAGGCTTCGCGCAGGCCGCGAGTTAAGAGCGCCCGCCCTACCCCCTGGCCACGTGCTTGTGGCAGCACACCGAAATAGGCCACTTCGGCCAGTCCTTCTTCTGGCACAAACTCCAGCTCCAGGTGCCCCACCAGCTCCGAACCCAGATAGGCCAGGATGAGCTGCACATTAGGGTCATCGAAGCGTGTCAGCAGCTCCTCATCGTCCCAGGCCAGGCGGGTGGCCCAGTGATCGCTGGTATCGCGGTAGAGGTCGCGGTAGGTACCTAGCTCAATCTCGGTAGCCAGCTCGAGCCGCACACCGGGATGGAGAGTGAGCGGGAGCTGGTGCTGGCGCGGGAGTTCGTAGAGGTAGGTAGTCCTAAACGGCTCAAAACCGACCAGCCTGAGCGCCTCTTGCGCGCGGTAGTTGGCTTCGCCCACAAACGCATCAAGGTAGTGGTACTTGCTGCGCGCTAGCTCGATGATGGCCGCCAAGAGCGGCTCAGCCTCATGCGGGCTGACCCCCTCGGCCAGCAGCGGGCCCTCCAGAAAGGCTTCGCCATGATGGCTGCAAAGGTTGGCGTAGGCGCAAGTTACCCCGTTGCGTACCAGTACCAGCGGCTTGGCCTCGTAGCTGGGATTATCGAAGAGCTCGAGCCTCAACTCGTCGAGGCTACGGCTCTCGGGGGCTATGGTGCGGTACTCAGGATGCTGGTCGAGCTGCCTTAGCAGCGCTAGCAGTTGGGGCAGATCGGACTCGTTAAGCTCGCGCACCATCATAGCCTCATGCTACCGCATCACGGCTGGCTACGGGTCGTAGCGCCGCCGAACCAGTTGGGCCAACCGGTAGTAGGCTAGGAGCTGTTCGGTGCTCTGGCGCCAACTCAACCCCGCCATGTCGCGGCGGGCCTGGCGTCCGAGGCGCTGGCGCAGCTCAGGGTTAAACAGCATCTCCTTGAGCTGCTGGGTTAGCTCGCCGAGATCGCCCGGGGTGAACATTAGGCCGTTCTCGCCATGGCGGATAATATCAGGGACTCCCCCGGCCCGGGCGCCAACGACCGGCACGCCCGAGGCCATCGCCTCCATGGCCACCAAGCCCAGCGTCTCGGTGTCCGAAGGAAAAGCAAAGACATCGGCGCTGGCGTAGGCAGCGATCAGCTCGGCCCCCCGCAAATAGCCGGTAAAGACCGTCGGGGTACCGCGAAAGCGCTCACGCAGGGATGGCTCCGCCGGCCCGGAGCCGACTATCGCCAATCTAACGCCGGGGATGCCGGTAATCGGCGCATAGAGCCAGTCCAGCCGTTTCTCGTGTGATAGCCGCCCGGCATAGATCATCAGCGGCTTGTCGGGCTCGCCGCCGCTGAGCCGTGCGCGCATGGCGGCGCTGGCATTATCGGGGTGGTAGCTATCGCTATCGACCGCCTTGGGCCACAGCCGCACCCGCTTGATCCCTAAGCCCCGCGCCGAGTTAACCATCGGAGAGCTGGTGCAGAGGTTAACGTGAGCCTGGTTGTGAACATCGCGCAGGAAGGCCTTGGAGAGCGGGTTTAAAAAGGAGAGCTTGAGATGCACGGTGTACTGCGGGAGGTCGGTGTGGTAGCTAGCTAGCAAGGGCAGGTTGCGTTGCTTAGCGATAGCCGTCCCCCACAGCCCCAGCACTACCGGATTAACGACATGCACCACATCCGGAACGAAGCGGTCGATCTCACGCCCAAGGCGCGGGCGCGGCAGGCCCAGCATCAGCTCCGGATACCAGGGTTTGAAAGCGACGCTCGGCACCCTAACCACGCGGTGGCCAGCATACGACTCAGAGGGGCGGTAGCGCTCTCGCCCGGCCCCTCGCAAACTCGGGGCAAGGCTTGGAAGCGGCGCGAAGATAATCGCCTCATGCCCCAGCTCAGCAAGCTGCTCGAGCGTGCGGCTTAGGCGGGTAACTACACCGTCGATCTTCGGCAGGAAGGTCTCGGTGAAATAGGCGATGCGCATAAGGGAGATCGGCTCTTTAGCGAGCCGGTTTGTGCCGATTACCCGACCCGGCGAGGGCGCTTGTGGCAAGTCGGCTGCAACCCCTTGACGAATAGCGCATAGCGGGTTAAACTATTTTCCATCAGCGCGCTGGAAAGCGCGTTTTTTTATGCCCTATCCTTTAGCGGGGAGTGGCCGTCGCTAGGCGCGGCCTGGTAGTACGGGTTCTCGCCCAGGGCGTGATCGGTAATATCGATGACATCCTTAATCTCCGGCACCGCCTCCTTGATCATTACTTCGATCCCCTGCTTCAAGGTCACATCGGCCATGCCGCAGCCCTGGCAGCCGCCGCCCAAGCGAATATAGGCCACGTCGTCCTTGACGCCCTGCAGCGTGACCTTGCCACCGTGGCTGGCCACGCCAGGGTTGATCTGCTTATCGAGCACATCTTGCACCTTCTGCGCTAGCGGGTCGTCCCAGGTGGGGCTTGGGAAGAAGATCCGAAAGCCGCTGGAGATCACGTTCTCCACAAAGTCAACCGTCGCCCCCTTGAGCGCCTTGGCGCTTAGGGGATCGACTAGCAGGGTAAAGCTTCGCACCTCATGGGCCACCTCCTGGCTCAGGTCGTCGGCCTGGCGGTCGCCCTCCTTGGCTAAGAACAGCTTGGGGTCGGCCTGGGTCCCGGCCACTCTGAGCGCCGTGACCCCCTGGCCCTGTTGCAGGTCGAGATAATGCAGGATACGCTCCTTGGCTTTGTCGGTAAAGTTCAGCATCAGTACACTCCCAAAGCCATTGTAGCCCAGGCTGGTGATGGGAATTGGTAATGAGTGATAAGCACGCACTTCGTGAATTCTGGCCACTCGTTCGGGAGCATTGCCGATCAACTACCGTTCACCATCAGTCCTGAGCACAGCGCTTGCACTGAGCCTGCGAAGTGAAGGGGCCGGGCGAAGGCGTACCAGGATGAAAACGGGCGACCTTCCGCGAAGCGCCGAGCGAAGGCGTACGTGGGGTCGCCCCTACGCTAACGGCTAACGGCTAATAGCTGATTTTCTGAGGAGCGGTGACTCGGACCACTAGGGTTACTTAGACTATAAAGACTATCATGACCATGTTGGAAGAGTTTCTGGTGAGGCACCACTTGCGCGTTGCCAGGTACGTGGCTTGCCCGTCCTACTCGATTACTTGACTACTGATTTTCGGAGGCGCCTATGAGCAAGACAGTAGCGATAGCAGAGGCGAAGAAGCAGCTCTCTAGCTGGGTTCGTGATGTCGAACACGGGGAGACGGTGGTGATTACTCGCCGTGGCAAGCCCGTGGCCGCACTTGTCGGCACCGATAACCTTGAGCAGCTCATGCGGCTACGGGCGGCCGGCCCTGAAGCTGGGTTGGCTGGGTTGGCGGGGGGCTGGGAAGACTCCGAGGCGTTGGTCGCTCATGCCCTGGCGCATGTGCGTACGTCAGGACGCCAGCCCTGCGAGAAAGGATAATGGCCTACCGCCGACCTGCAGATTGCCGCCACGGCGCTCCATCATGGCTTGACCCTCGTGACGGGGAATGCGCGACACTTCGAGCGCGTACCGGGATTGGCGCTAAAGCCCATCTTGGACAGGCTCACTCCTTAAACAGCGCAGCCACCTCCACCGCCGCTTTGGGCGCCACGTACTCGGTCTCCATCTGCGCTAGCTGCAATCTGCCGGATACATCGTCATTCACAGCGTGCCAGTAGGTATAGCCTTCAATCACCCAGATGCCGCTCTCGCGGGTGCTGTTGCCCGAGCCTTTGATGCCGCCAAAGGGCATGTGCGCCTCGGCCCCGGTGGTGGCGTTGTTGATGCTGGTCATCCCGGCCTGGATGTTCTCCTTGAAGGTGTGCGCCCACTCGCGGTGGTTGGTGTAGATGGCCGAACTCAGGCCGTAAGCCACGGCGTTGGCTACGTCGATGGCCTCTGCTATCCCTTCGACCTTGACCAGGTTGACGGTCGGCCCGAAGATCTCGGTCTGGAAAAGCTTCATGCCGGGCTCGACCCCTTCCCAGACGGTCGGCCAGCCGTAATAGGCCGCCTCGGGATCGCCTAAAAAGCCCGCCGGCTGGTTCTCGGGCGTGATCCGCCCTCTGCCGTATAGCAGCGCCGCGCCATCCTCAGCGCCCCAATCGTAGTGCTTGAGCCAGCTCTCAAAAAAGCGCTGGTTGATGAACGGCCCGTAGAGCACCTCCGGATACTGCAGGGGGTCACCGATGGC
>JAGXSJ010000132.1 GCA_018333895.1 Truepera sp. | reverse complement strand
GTCGCCGATCACGATGAGGCGCATGATGAATCTCCAGCTAGCACCGCCCGGATCTCCAGCGGCGTGACATCCGGGAGGGCTTCCCGGAGTCGCTTAAGGTGGCTGGTTCCATGTTGCGCTACAGCCTCGAGTACCTGCGCCCTGACGCCGGGACGGATCAGCTGCTCCTCAGTAAGCTTACCCTCTTGATAGCAGGCGATTAGCCACTGCTCAACACGTTCGGTCGGCACGGCGAGCGCTTGGGCGATCTGTGCTGGGCTCTGGCCGGCCGTAAACAGCGCCAAGCAGCGGGCCTTGGCGTCAGCCGAGCTAGCGGCGGGCTCGATCGCCCGGCGACCCGCCGCGCTTATGGCCAGCGCTCCCCGCTCTTGCAGCAACCCCTGGGCGCGCAGCTGCGTTAGCAGCCGACCGATGTCGGCCTGTGGCCAGTGGCTGAGCACACCGCGGCTTAGTTGGCCTACCAGCTCGCGCACAGCCAGGGGGCGGCTAGCGCACAGTTTTAATACCGCCAGGTCATCCTCGCTGAGCGGAGCCTGGGCGTCGGGGCGGCAGTGATCGCAACCGCACCCCTCGCGCTGACCCGCAGCCTCACCAAAGTAGGTCAGCAACAGCTCGCGGCGGCAGCGCCTGGCCTCGGCGTAACGCACCATCTCGGCTAGCAGCGCTAGGCGGTGCTGTTTGTGCGCCTGGAGCCGCTGCTCGTCGAAGTCGGGAATTTTGCTGTCAAAGGGGGCGGCCAGCCGGTAGCCGGCCTCGCCGCCCGCTAGGGCGATGCCTTGCTGGGCTAGCTCGCGCAGCGCCCCTGCCAGTTTGGCGCGGCTGAGGTTAAGCTGCTTGGCGAGGGCCGGGGTTGGGGCCGCTTCGTCCCGGTTGCGCAGGTACAGGTAGACCTTCTTAAGCTCGAGCGCCGAGGGGGTGCTGGACTCGATGAACCACTGCTGCAAGGTCTGGTCACCGGGCGTATAGAGCAGGGTGCAAATCGCCTCCCGGCCATCGCGCCCGGCTCGTCCAGCCTCCTGGTAGTAGTTCTCGATGGCGCCCGGCAGGCGGTAGTGACAGACTATCCGCACATCCGCCTTGTCGATCCCCATACCGAAGGCGCTGGTGGCGATTACCAGCTTAAGCTTGCCGCTCATGAAGCCCTCTTGCACACGGCGCCGCTCGTCGCTGTCGCGTGCGCCGTGGTAGTACGAACTGCGGTAGCCCCACTGCCGGGTGGCTTCAGAGAGCTCCTCCGCCTCGCGGCGGGTGCCTACGTAGATCACGCCAGGCCCCGGATGAAGCTCCAAAAAGCGTTTGAGCAGGGCGGGTTTGTGCGCTTCGCAGACCGTCGGCCAGACGCGGTAGGCCAGGTTGGGCCGGTCAAACCCGGTGACGATGCGCACCGGGTTAGTCATCTCCAGCAGGGTCAGAATGTCGCGCTGAACGGCTGGGGTGGCGGTAGCGGTGAGCGCCGTGACGGGCGGGCTGTCAAGCTGTCGCCGAACTGTACCGAGGTTTAGGTAGTCGGGCCGGAAGTCGTGCCCCCACTGCGAGACGCAGTGCGCTTCGTCGATGACCAAGCGCGCTATTCGGACGCGCCGCAACGCGCGCTGGAAGCCCGGCTGAGACAGGCGCTCGGGGGCGAGGTAGAGCAGTTTGAGCCGGGGGAGCGCGGCCACCACCTGGGCCTGCTCCGGCTCGCTCTGGCTGCTGTTGAGCATGGCCGCCGGGAGGTTGCGCGCCCGCAAGGTATCGACTTGGTCTTTCATCAGGGCAATAAGCGGGCTGACAACTAGGGTCAGCCTATCTTGCACCATAGCCGGGAGCTGGTAGGTGAGCGATTTGCCTGCGCCGGTGGGCATTACTCCTAACACATCATGCCCTTGCAGCGCCGGTCCGATAATCGCCTCCTGGCCCGGACGCCAGGCTGCAAAGCCAAAATACGCCTTTAGCAGCGGCAACAGGGGCGCAATATCCCCGTTCATAAAACCGTTAGGGCGAACACGCAGCGCTAGTTGCTGGCTTGGCGACCCTCGAGCAGCGGCAGCGGATCGAGGGGGCGGCCGTTAACGCGAATCTCAAAGTGCAAGTGAGAGCCCGTGGCTATACCGGTGGCGCCGATGCGAGCGATCAATTGACCAGCCTCGACCACCTCACCAACACTCACCAGCAGCTGTGAGGCGTGAGCGTAATAGTACTCGGTGTCACCGGCAGTGATAATGACCAGCTTGCCGAAGCCGCTGCGCCAACCCGCAAAAGTTACCAGGCCGCCCCGGGCGGCCACGATGGGGTCGCCGGTGTTGCCGTCGATATCGATCCCGGTGTGGAAGTTCGAGCCGCTAATGCGCAAGCGGCGGTGGCCAAAAGGTGAGGTAATAGCGCCATTAGCTGGCCAGATCAGCTCACTCCCGGCCCGCGGGGTGGGCGCAGGTGTTGGTGTGGGTGTGGGTGCCGGGAGCGCGCGAGCCAGTTCGTTGCCCGGTACGATGCGCAGCGTCTGACCAGTGCGCAGGTTGGTATCAGAGAGGTTGTTGGCCGACATCAGGGCGGCTACGGTGGTGCCGTAGCGCTGGGCGATCTGCCACAGCGAGTCGCCGCGCCGCACCGTGATGGTGGGCGGCGCCGCCCCTCCCTGATCGGCCTGATTAAGGGGGGCGTAACGGCCAGGGATGCGGAGCTGGTCACCAGGGCGGAGCACGCTGTTTACCGCTATGCGGTTGGCGGCGCTGATGGCTTCCGGCGTGCTGTCGTGCCGGCGGGCAAGCGCCCACAGGGTATCGCCGGGATTAATCGTTACTACCAGCGGCTCGGGCTCCGGCTCTTCCTCGCTGCGAACTACTCTAAGCACCTGACCGACGCGGATTAAGGTGCCGTCAAGGTTATTGAGCACAATCAACGAGTCGACCGACGTGTTAAAGGCCAGCGCGATGTCGTAGAGCGTATCGCCTGGCCTAACGGTGTAGGTGCTCGGCTGCGCAGTCGAGCCGCCGGGAAGTCGTAACACCATCCCCGGCATCAGACTACTACTGGTTAGGCCGTTTTCGAGCATTAGCGCCTCGACTGTGGTGTGGTGGCGGCTGGCGATGGCCCAGAGGGAATCGCCGGGCTTGACAGTAATATCTTGGGCTGCGGCGACGGAAAGCAGGAAGGCTATGAGGATAAGTATGAGGATGAAGCCGTAGCGCCAAGCAGGCATGACAGGCCACTATATCAGAATTCCCACTCCAGGCAAGAGGGTAAATTCCCACTTGGCCGAGGTTGTGGCGCCGATCGGAGGTCGTGAATGGTAGCCTAATCTATGTCAAACCTTAACCCGCATGTGGCTGGGACCATCCTAAAGAATCTTGGTATCGCCCTTAGCAACGCTTTAACCAACCTCCCAGGCGAGCGACCACCGTGGCTAGTGATCCCGCTCTCCGGTGGTTATCCGGCCAGAACCAGGCACCGCCGCTTGACCGAGTTCCCCCCTGACGTTAAGCCCCCTGAGGCCTCGCAAGAGGCACTAGTCGCACTTGTGCGGGAGCTAGGGCTGGCGCCCTGGCTAACCGGGGTGATCTTTCGGCTAGACGAGCTGCGCCTTGACTTCGCAACCGCCTATGCCCTCCTCAACATCCTCAAGCTACTCCGAGAGGCTGGCAAAGAGACGGTGGCTTATGCGACCCAGTTTGATCTTGGCAGCTACTACCTAGCCTCTGCCGCCAGCCAGATCGCTGCGCCTGAAAGTGCCGAGTTTGACCTGCGGGGCCTGTCACTAGAGACGCTGTTCATGCGTGACGCGCTGGCCCGCTTAGGCATCGCTGCCGACAAGATAGCGATCGGCGCCTACAAGAGCGCCGGTGATCAGTTCGTGCGCCAGGAGCTGAGTGAGGCGGCGCGCGAGCAGCTTTCGGCGCTGCTGAGCAGTTTTGAGCGGACGGTGCTGCAGAGGATTGCCGACGGGCGCAAAGTATCGTTCGAGACGGTCAAGGGCTGGATCGACCAGGGCGTAACGTCAGCCGTTACGGCCCAGCGCCTGGGTATTATCGACCGTGTAGCCTATGAGGATGAACTGATGCCCCGGCAGGCCGCCCCGCTAGCAGCCGGGGTGCGCTTCTTGCGGCGCACGCCGCTGCCGGTAGGGGAGAAGCGGGTGGCAGTGATTAGCCTAGAAGGGATAATTGTACCCGGCAAGTCGCGCCGGACGCCCTTCCCGCTGCCCCTTATCGGCGACCAGCAGGCGGGCGCGGAGACCATCCTGACAGCCTTTCGCCTGGCCGAGAAGGATGCTAGCACCGCTGCCATCGTGTTCTATGTCGACTCCGGCGGCGGCTCGGCCTTGGCCAGCGATCTGATCTGGCGCGAGGTAAAGCGTGTCGGTGTCAAGAAGCCGGTGGTGGCAGTGATGGGTAGCGTGGCCGCCAGCGGCGGCTACTACGTGCTGACTAACGCCCGGCAGATCGTTGCCGCTCCGACCACCGTTACCGGATCGATCGGGGTGCTGACTGTTAAGTTTGTGCTTGAGCAGTTCTACGCCCAATACGGCCTGCAACCTGAGGCGCTCTCGCGGGGGCGCTTTGCGCAGCTTTACAGCGCTAACCAGCCCTTTAGCCCGGAGGAGCGGGAGCTAATTGCGCACTATATTGGCGAAGTCTACCAGCGCTTTGTTGTCCGCGTGGCCGAGGGGAGGAAGCTCAGCCAGGAGGCGGTCGATGCGCTGGGGCAAGGTCGCATCTGGTCGGGTGAGGACGCTCTGGCGCGGGGCTTAATCGACGAGCTAGGCGACATTGCTAGCGGTCTGGAGCGCGCCAAGGCGCTGGCCGGGTTGCACCCTGAGGCGCCAGTCTGGAACGTCAGGGCCCCGGCCAGGCTGCTCTTGCCTACCTCAGCAGACCCTACTACCTTGCAGCGCGCCCTCGGCCCTTTGCTGCGCGAGCAGGCGCTGCTGCTAAGCAACATCAGGGTCGGTTAGCCTTACCAACTCACTTCGGTAAAGCTGTAGCTGTAAATCCCCGCTGGCGAGCGCTGGCTGTAACCGATGCCGCTGCCTAAGCGCCCGGCGGTAAAGAGCAGGAACTGCTCGAGCGCGCCAGCCGCACGGTCGATAGCCGCAAAGTCGAGGCCGGCCCCGCCGGTAAGCCCGGCCGTGAGCTGAAGCTGGCTCCGCAATTCCCGAGCCATCCACTCCATGAACAGGCGCATATCGGTAAAGCTTAAGCTATTGATTTGGGTCGGCACCGCAGCTACCAGCGCCTGGTAACTGGCTTGCGTGCCCAGATTGACCGTCCCGGCAAGCGTTTCGAGAACCGCGCGCATCGCCTCCCGGCTGGTGGCAATCAGCGCATAGCCGCCGGTCACGGCGTAGCTCAGGCTCACACCTTGAGTGATGTCGTAATGGGTTACGGTCACGCCGCCGATCACTTCGCTGCTGATGGTGGGGACGCCTACCCCCATCGGGTCACCGAAGGCGGCAATAGTTTGGCTTACTACCTGCAACAGCTCAGTCAAGCCCTTCTGGGCCGCGGCTTCGTCGGTGGTGGCGAGCAAGAACAGATTCTCTCCCAGCAGGTTTTCGGCGGCTACGCCGGGTACCACCACTTCGCTGGGGGCTGTGACGATGGTGGCAATATGCGCGCCGGTCCAGTTTAGGGCGGTGCGGCGCAGATCGAGGCCGAAGTTTGTCAGCAGCAGCTGATCGAGGCTGCCGCCTAGCTCCGGGATGCTAATGGCCAGGTCGTTGAGGTAGTCCCACCAGCCGCGCAGGTTAGTGGCGTCGACCGTGTAGCTGAGCGCGTTTTGCGGTGCGAAGCGGAGGCTGTCGAAGCTGACCGGCTCGCCCGCTGTGAGCAGTTGATAAAGCGCTAAGTCGCCGCCTTGCGGGTTGACCACCTGGCGGCTCTCTTGCTCGAGCCCGGTGGGGGTTACGCGCAGCACGCTACCGGTGCTTCCCGCTGTCTGTAGCGCTGTGGCGAGCCGCGCCACCAGGGCATCGACTCCGAAGCCTTGAACAAAAGGCCGGGCTACCACCGCGAGCTGGGCGAAGTTAAGGTAGCCATAGAAGCTCCCCGGCGCTAGCTGCCCCAGAGTAGCCTGATACCCCGCACTGCTAGCAAAGTTAGGTTCAGCAGCCCCGGCTAGGCGGCGCAGCAGGCCGCGCAGCGTGTCGGGGTTACTCGACAACAGCAGCAGGTCTTGCGCCTGCGCGTAGGCTAGCACCGGCAGCAGTTCGTCTTCGAGCACGAGCTGATGGAAGGTGAAGCCGCTCTCGCTAAAACTCTCCACCGGCTGCGCTTCTGCTAATAGCCCCGTTACCGTGGCCTGCACCTCCGGGGTAAGCCGCGTTATTAGCGTCACCGCCGGCAGCGGATTGAACTGCGAGGCCGACACAGCCACCCAGGCCTCTTGACCTAACACCTTAAGCGCATCTAGTTCGCGCCACGCCTCGGGCAGGTTAGCTTCGCCTTGCGCGCCCATCGGGAACGCCGCGGCCAGGGCTCCGGCTACGTCTAGGCGCTCGAACTCAGTGCGAAAATCGTCAAGCTGGTCGGAGAGTGTTGCCAGATCCTGCATACCTAAAGCCAGGATGGTCTCAGCGGGGAGCAGCGGGGCGAGGGTTTGTGCGAGCCCCGTGCTGGCTAGCAGCAGGGTCAGCAGTAGGGCCAGGACACGGTTAAGCAAATTGAACATAGCTTGCCCTCCTTAGGCATCGGCCATAGTGTACAGTGCGGCAATGAGAATGATTCTAATCCTCAAGTGTCAACAGTTAATCAGCAGCTGCTTGGCCGCCTGCACCACACTTTCCACGTTAAACCCATAACGCGCCATGACCTCCTCGCCGGGTGCTGAGGCGCCGAAGCGATCCACACCGATGACCGACCCCGTGGCGCCAAGGTACTTGTACCAGCCCAAGGTAGCCCCGGCCTCTAGGGCCAGGCGCGGAACGCCCTGAGGCAGCACTGCATCTCGGTAAGCTGCCTCCTGCCGGTCGAACAGCTCCCAGCTAGGCATGCTCACTACCCGCGTGCCGATGCCGCCCTGCGTTAGCGCTGCCTGGGCCGCCAGCGCCAGGGACACCTCTGAGCCGGTAGCTACGAGGACCAGCCGTAGCGGTCCGGATGACTCGCTCAGCACGTAAGCTCCCTTGACTACCGCGCCCTGGGGGATAGCCAAGTGGGGGAGATCTTGACGGCTCAGCGCCAGCACTACCGGGCCGCCCTGCTGCTTGACCGCCACTTCCCAGGCTTGGGTGGTCTCGTTGGCGTCGGCAGGGCGCAGCAGGAGCAGGTTGGGAATGGCCCGCAGCGACATCAGGTGCTCAATCGGCTGGTGGGTAGGGCCGTCGCCGCCTAGGCCGATGCTGTCGTGAGTGAACAGATAGATGACCTTGATACCCATCAGGGCGGCTAGCCGCAAGCTGGGCCGCAGGTAGTCCGAGAAGATCAAAAAGGTTGCTACATATGGTATCACCCCGCCGTGTAGCGCCAGCCCGTTGGCGATAGCGCCCATGCCGTGCTCGCGCACGCCGAAGTGGATGTTGCGCCCGGCGTAATGTCCACGCTGCATAAAAGCGACGCCCTTGAGTGTGGTCTTGTTCGAGCCGGCCAGATCGGCTGAACCGCCCACCAACTCTTTCACGCGCCCGGCGATGGCGTTTAGCACCTGGTGCGAGCTGTTGCGGGTGGCGTCCTTGCCGCCGACCTCAAAGCGCGGCAGTAGATCATGAACCTCCGGCACCTCGCCGGCCATCGTGCGCTGAAGCTCGGCGGCAAGCTCGGGATGAGCGGCCTGGTAGGCAGCCAGACGCTCCTGCCAGCGCTGTTCGGCGGCGGCTCCGGCGGTCACAGCCTCTTGATAATGGGCC
This sequence comes from Truepera sp., assembly GCA_018333895.1. Lineage (GTDB taxonomy): Bacteria > Deinococcota > Deinococci > Deinococcales > Trueperaceae > JAGXSJ01. The sequence goes on along the minus strand of JAGXSJ010000132.1, from coordinate 3,705 downwards.
AACACGTCCTCAGGCACGCTAAAAGCCGGCCAGTCGATGCCGAGGTGGTCCTTGGTGCGCTTAGCCTCCTCAGCGCCCAACACCGAGCCGTGCGCTGCCGAGCTGCCGGCCTTGTTAGGTGAGCCGTAGCCGATAACGGTGCGCACTGCGATTAGGCTGGGCCGCGGATCGACCTTGGCCCGCTCCAGGGCGGCCATTATGGCCGCCACGTCGTTGCCGTCCTCGACCCGCTCGGTGTGCCAGCCGTAGGCCTGATAGCGCTTCAGCACATCCTCGGTGAAGGTGATCTCGGTTTTGCCGTCGATGGTGATCTGGTTGTCATCATAGAGCACGATCAGCTTGCCAAGCCCTAAGTGCCCGGCCAGCGACGAGGCCTCCGCTGAGACGCCCTCCATCAGATCGCCATCGGAGGCGATGACGTAAGTGTAGTGGTCGATGATGTCAAAGCCGGGCCGATTAAAGCGCGCGGCTAGGTGCGCCTCGGCCAGGGCCATCCCCACCGCCGTGCTGACGCCTTGCCCCAGCGGGCCGGTGGTGGTCTCCACCCCGGGCGTGTGGCCATACTCGGGGTGGCCCGGCGTCTGGCTCCCCCACTGCCGGTAGCGCTTAAGCTCCGCCATCGGCAGGTCGTAGCCGGTTAGGTGCAACAGGCTGTAAAGCAGCATTGAGCCGTGCCCGGCCGATTGCACAAAGCGGTCGCGGTTAAACCAACTGGGATTATGGGGGTTGTGCTGTAAGAACCTAGTCCACAGCGTATATCCCATCGCTGCCGCGCCCATCGGCATACCGGGGTGGCCGTCGCCGGTGGCCTCGGTAGCGTCGATGGTGAGAGCGCGGATGGCGTTAATCGCACGTGTCTGTAGCGCCGTGTCGGGGGGGTAGGTCAGCGTGTCCATGGGGTTCCTCCGAATAAAGGGGCTAGGGCCCCGTCGTCTGCCAAGGCTACCAGAAATCCGTAAACGGCTGTCGCGGCAGGAAAAAGGCTACCAGCGTAGGGTAGCCGTGTCAAATGTGGCCTAAGCCTAGGCCGGTTGAGGCTGCTTGATCCTGTCCAGCAAGGCCGTGAACGACTGGGTGAACTTCTCAATCCCCTCGCGCTCGAGCTTTTTAGCCACCTTATTGAGATCTATGCCGATGCGGGCCAATTGGATAACCTCTTGCTCAGCCTCCGCAAGTCCGCTGTCGACGGTACGTGCCACCCGACCGTGATCGAGGAAGGCGGCAAGCGTTTCAGGGGGCATGGTGTTGATCGTTGACGAACGGACCGCTGGTGCCGTGTTGGCACTTGATAAAAATCATCCTCCCGCCACCGGCAGCAGGCGCTCGACCTTGGCGATGATCGTGCCGTAAGGATAGAGCCGCTTCGGCATCCCGAGCTGTCTGGCAATCTGCGCGATCGGTTCGGGTTGGCTGGCCTGCGACTCTACAGCAAACCTCCCCGAATTGAACAGGCGCCCAAAACCGTGCGAGAAGTGTTCAAGCTATACCCGAAGCTCCCTACAGCGGTTTTCACAAATGCTGAGTCGGCTAGGTGCAGGTATCATCTCCGCAAAGACGTCCTAGGCAACGATTCGTAGTCCTGCGAGCACCCGCAGGATCAAACCAGATGATACCTGCTATAGCTATTCGATCTCACCTATACTGAGGGCTGGAGGTGCTAAACGGCATGCGGCGAGATGAGGCGCTAGCTATCCTCAAAGCCCATAGGGACGAAGTGAAAACGCGCTTCGGGGTGCAGTCCCTCTACCTCTTCGGCTCCACCGCCCGCGACCAAGCCGACGACGTGAGCGACGTGGACATCCTGGTCGAGTTCGCCCCGGAAGCTTGCTCGGGGCTGTTCGAACTTTACGACCTCAAGATCCATCTCGAAACCCTGCTGGGGCGTGAGGTCGATGTACTTACACCAGATGGCCTCAGGTGGTGGATGCGTGAAGACATCTTGAAAGAGGCCGTGTATGCCGCCTAGAGAGTGGCGTTACTGGCTTGGCGATATCGTCGAGGCGATTCGTGATATCCAGGGTAGCGAGATACCGGGCTCGAGCCCCAACACCCGCGCCCCGTTGACTGGAAGAGGGTTAAGGACGCGACTTTTAACGGATAGGCCGGAGGGCAGGCCGGCAATCACGACCCATACCCGAGCGCCCCTCCCGCCCTGCTATCATGGAGGCATATGGCCATGGTGCTGGAGCCCATTGCAGCCCCAACCGTGTCCGAGGCGCTACTACGCCTGGGCTGCCAGCACCCGCACCTGCTGCTCGATTTGCTTTGACGACCGGTCTTTTTCTACCTCAAGGTCGTAGCGGCTCTGCAGGTTCAGCCAGAAACGCTCGCTCATCGAAAAATAACGCGCAAGCCTCAAGGCGGTATCGGGGCTAATGGCCCGCTGACCATGTACGATCTCGTTGATACGGCGAGCAGACACCCCAATATCTTTGGCTAGGCGGTACTGGCTGATGCCCAGGGGCTTGAGGAACTCCTCGAGCAGAATCTCTCCGGGGTGGATGGGGGGAAGTTTCTCCATAACAACTCCTAGTGATAATCCACGATCTCTACCTCGTAAGCATCGCCTTCTCTCCAGCGAAAACAGATGCGCCATCGGTCGTTGATGCGGATACTGTGTTGACCCAGGCGGCCTCCCGAGAGCTTCTCGAGGCGATTGCCTGGCGGCACCTTCAGGTCATCTAAGCGTTCTGCGGCGTCCAGGATTTCCAGCTTGCGCCGGGCTATGGACACAATATCGGGCGGGTAGCGCCGCACAACCTCACGCTTGAAGAGCTTTTCGGTGTCTTTGGAGCGAAAGGAGCGGATCACCCGAAGCAATAGTAACGCACGGCGCTAATAACGTCAAGCGTTATGATAGTATCGCCCGATCGTCCGGAAAGATGTTGCCAGAAGCTTACGATCTCTGTACACATCACTACCAGACGACACCTCCTCACGCTGCTAGAGCAGTATTCCCGGTCACCATCGCAATTGTCGGGCGAAGCCTTGCCAGGCGGTCAATATCTCCTGGACGCCGCCAGCTAGGGTCGAGATCAAGGCCATCAGCTCGAAGCCCACCCCCTTGGGCTTCCAGATGATGAGCAGATCGATCCTGCGGCGCATCCTGCGGCTCGAGCGCGCAGGATCGCAGGATGCCGGAGTACCGTGGCGACCGGGGTTCTTGCAACCTCTGACGCTACGGTGCCCGTGTTGGTGGGCAGAGCCGAGAGAGTGGAAACTTCTGGCCATTAGCAGGTATCATCTGGTTTGATCCTGCGGGTGCTCGCAGGACTGCGAATCGTTCTCCAGGGCGCCTTGGCAGAGATGATACCTGCGCTAAGGCGACTCAGTATTTGTGAAAACCGCTGATGGGGCTCAAGTGACGACCTGAAGGTAAATAACGCCCGGTCATCTAAACCGGGCGTTGACTTTGGTGGAGCTGAGGGGATTCGAACCCCTGACCTTCTGAATGCCATTCAGACGCGCTCCCAACTGCGCCACAGCCCCAGATGCCGACACCTAGCGGCATCAGCTAGTCTATGCGCCAGTCGTGCTGGCTGTCAAGTCAGTTCGGTCAGCATCCTGCCGACTGACATCGGTCTTGAGGCGGGCCGCCTTACCGCGCAGGTTGCGCAGGTAATAGAGCTTGGCGCGACGGCTCTTGCCCCGACGTATTACGGCGATTTTATCGATCAGCGGTGAGTGAAGCGGGAACACCCGTTC
>JAGXSJ010000131.1 GCA_018333895.1 Truepera sp. | reverse complement strand
GCCCTTAGTGCCGCGGGGTTTAGCGCTTTTGTGCTGGTTCAGCTTGTTCGCCTGTAGGGGCCCTTACCCGCTACGCCTTATAGCAGGTATCATCTGGTTTGATCCTGCGGGTGCTCGCAGGACTACGAATCGTTGCCTATCCTGCGGTTTACTCGCAGGACGTCTTTGCGGAGATGATACCTGCACCTAGCCGACTCAACATTTGTGAAAACCGCTGTAGGTAGCACGGGTGGCAATTTTAGCACTCCAATTTTTAATTGTATCAGCCTTACCACCGTTGCGCTAGGAGTTGGTTTACCTTTTTTTAGCCGGGTTAGACGTATAGTTAAGACAAAGGAGGTGACGTTATAGCGGAGAAGCTTGATGATTCACACCGGGACAACTCTCTTCCCAGTAGAGGCTCAACCGACTAACTCATCGGAGTAGCGACCGAGCAAAATTAAGGAGAAGAGGGTTGTTCTCTTTGTGGTGCGTCAACCAGCGGGCGCACCTCGTGCCAGGGGAGCATGACGCGGCGCATCTGCCTGATAAAGCGCGTGACCAGTAGCGCTGCGGCGGTTGCTAGGCCCAGCACCAGCCCCCACCATAGCCCATGGCCGCCTAGCCCCAGGCTAAAGGCTAGGATTATCCCCGCCGACATCCCCACCAGCCAGTAAGAAAAGAGCGAGATCAGCATCGGCACCCGCGTGTCCTTAAGGCCGCGCAGCGCCCCCGCAGCGCTGACCTGCAAGCCGTCCACCACCTGAAAGGCCGCCGCGATGCCGAGGAAGGTCACGGCAAACGCCACCACCTCGGCGTTCGCAGGATCGCTAGCGTCCAGGTAAAGCCCAATCACCGCCTTCGGCAGCAACCAGAAGGTAAGGGCCGTGAACGACATGAACAGGGCGCTTAGCGAAATCCCGGCGTAGCCGGCCCGCGCCGCGCCAAGCAGGTCGCCCCGGCCTACCGCCTGCCCGACTCGCACCGAGGTGGCAATAGCCAAGCCCAGCGGTACCATGAAGGTAAAGGATGCGGACTGGAGCGCCACCTGGTGCGCCGCTAGCTGGCTTTGGCCCACCAACCCCATCAGCAGCGCCGTGACCGTGAACAGCCCGGTCTCAAAGCCGAGGGTCAGCCCGATGGGCCAGCCGATGGTAAACAGTTCACGCAAGACGGGGGGCTCGAGCCTCAGTCCGTGCAGCAGGCGGTAAGATTTGAGGCGCCACAGGATGTAAACCAGGATTGATAACAGCATGACGCTGTAGACGATAGAGCTGGCATAGCCGGTGCCCACCAGCCCCAAGGCCGGGAAGCCAAAGCGCCCGAACATCAGCGTGTCGTTGGCCAGGATGTTTAGTCCTACCCCTAACAGAGTAACGACCAAGATCGGCTGCGGGCGGCCGATCCCCTCCAAGAAGCTGCGCAACGCCGTGAGCCAGATCGCCGGTAGAAAACCCCAACTGATGGCGCGCAAGTAACCGCTGGCTAACTCGGCGGTCGCTTCGGCCTGGCCGGTTAACAGCAGCAGCGGCTTGACGTTCCAGAACAGCGTTATGGCCAACACCGCCAGCCCGCTGCCGAGCAGCAGTCCTTGGCGGGTGGCCTTTACTATCGCCTCGCGGTTGCCGGCGCCATAAGCCTGCGACACCATCGGCCCGACCGCCAGGACCACGCCCGAACTCAGGATCAGCACAAAAAAGAAGATGCTGCTCCCCAAGGCGATCCCCGCCAACTCTGCTGAGCCGAGCCGCCCTACCATCAGGGTGTCGATGAAGCTCATCGAGTTTTGCGCTAACTGCGCAATGATCAGCGGCACGGCCAGCCCGAGCAGCCCTCGGACCTCTTTAGCTGCTGTTGCCCACACGATTGCTCCTTGGCGCCAAAACAGCGCCGTAACGGGCCACTATAGCACTGGTAGAATGGGACCAACACGCCTTGGAGGTAAAGATGGACCTTGCCCGCTTCCCCCGCCGCCGCTACACCCCCTGGCCGACCCCGATCGAGAAGTTAGCGCACCTGTCGCGCGAGCTGGGTGGTCCCGAAATCTATCTCAAACGCGACGACCTGCTGGGGCTGGCCGGGGGCGGCAGCAAGACGCGCAAGCTCGAGTTCTTAATGGCCGACGCGCTCGCCCGTGGCGCCGACACCATAATTACCGTAGGGGCGGTGCAGAGCAACCACTGCCGCCTGACCCTAGCCGCCGCCATCAAAGAAGGGCTCAAGTGTCGTCTGTTGCTCGAAGAGCGGGTGCCGGGGAGCTATCGTCCAGAAGCCAGCGGCAATAACTTTCTCTACCGGCTCCTGGGTGCTGAGCAGATTCGGGTGGTGGCCGCTGGCGGCCTTAACGCTGCGCTGCCCGAGATGGTCTCAGAGGCTGCCAGTCCTGCGCACAAGTCGCAGGAAGGGCGCCGGACCTATGTCATACCCGTGGGCGGCTCCACCCCGCTGGGGGCTCTGGGCTATGTGGCCTGCGCCCAGGAGCTGCTTAGCCAGTGCTTCGACTTGGGACTACAGTTCGATCACCTGGTCTGCACCAGCGGCAGTGCCGGGACGCACGCCGGGCTGTTGGTAGGGCTGTTGGGCAACAGCAGCCGCCTGCCCATCACCGGTATCAACGTGAGCCGGCCCCGCGCCGAGCAGGAGGCGATCGTCCACACGCTGGCCGAGCAGACCGCTGAGCTGGCCGGGCTGCGGGGCGCAGTGCCGCGCGAGACGGTACTCTGCCTGGATGAGTGGCTGGGGCCGGGCTACTCGCTGCCGACTGCGGCTATGATCGAGGCGGTCAAGCTGCTGGCCCGGCTGGAAGGGATCCTGCTCGACCCGGTCTATACCGGTAAGGCCATGGCCGGGCTGCTCGAGCTGGTTAAGCGCGGGCAGTTCGCTAAGGGTGAGAAGGTGCTGTTCTTGCACACTGGCGGCAGCCCGGCGCTCTATGCTTATCAGCAAGCAATTCTCGGCAATCCGGGCTTAGGCTGACCGCTAATCAGCCGTAATAACTGCTACCAGCGCAAGCTGATCCCGAAGCTCAGGCGCTGCCGCACGCTGGAGATGCCCAAGCCGACCTCGAGGTTAGCCAGCGGCGAGAGCGCATAGCCCAGCGACAGGCCGAATTCGGGGATGGGGGTAAGCCGCTGGTCGTTGAGCAGGTTCACGCCGCCGCGCAGCGCCAGCGCCAGCGGCCCGAGTTCGTAGTGGAGGCTGAACTCGTTGCGGAGCGCAAAGGCTTGGCCGCGGCCCACGCTGAAGCTGGCGAATAGCTCTTCTGAGAGATAGCCGCCTATCCGCAGCGAGACGTCGAACTCTGGGGGGGCGGTATCAAAGAGCGAGCTAAGGGCCGTGGTGCGGATCTCCAGCAGATCCACACCTAGCGCCTGACCGAGGGCGCCTTGCAGCTCTGACAGTACGAACAGGTCGAGGGCGGTGTCAAAAGCCGACTGGGCCACCGAGCCGACCAAACCGCCGGTAAGTTGCGGATTGACCTCAAGTCGGCCTAGGGTCAACAGTGCCAGCAACTCGTCGCTGCTGAGCGGCCTGGGCCCGCTTCCGCCGTTGCCGACCTCCTGCAACAGCGCGTTACTGGTGAGCATCGGCGTTAAGACTAGCCGGAAGGTGCGGGGAGCTACCTCAAGGCTTCGCCCGATCCTGCGAGTATCCGCAGGATCGAACTCGCCGCTTAGCTCGAGCACCATCTGAAAGCTTCCCCCTTCGCGCGGGGCAACGAACTCGTAGCGGCCGCCTAGTCCGCCGAGCACGCGGAGCTTATCGAAGTTGGCCTCAGCGCGCAGCTCGATCACGGGATGTGCGCCGCGCGAGGGCTCAAAGCTCGCCACGCCGCGGGTAACGGTAAAGTCCACCCCGGCAAAGCGGAAGGTGCCGCGGATCGTTTGCGCCGTGCCTTGCAGCTCGAGCTGGGCGGCGCTCCCTCCGACTGTTAGGTCTACCCCGAGCTCAGCCTGGCCGATGTTGCTGCGAAACTGGACCTGTTGGGGGGCGCGGACGATCAGGTTATCGAAGCGGATGCGCTCCAGGGCTGGGTTGGCTGCCGTGTCGCGCACTACTATCTCTGGCGCCTCGTCGCCCGAGCCTAAGGCCAAGCGGGTCTGGTGGCTGATAACCTCCCCACTCAGCAGGAAGGCCTCGTCGTAGCGGAGACCTATGGCCACATCGGCCTCGGCCTGGGTGACAAATAGCGTGGGGGCGCTAAGCGTCAGGCGGTTGCCGGTAAGTTGGAGCTGCAAGGGATGAAGGCTGCCGCCGAAGGTGAAGCGGTTGCCCAGATAGCCCTCGCCGGCTACAGTCCAGGTCCCGTCGGCGGAGCGCAACTCGCCAAAGAGGTTAGTGATGCTCCCGACCAACGGCACCTCAGCCGAGCCGCTAAAGCTGACTTGGAGGGCCTGTTCGCAAGCCCTGCGCACATCCTGCAGCTTGCGTGCAGGACGCAGGGTCGCCCGACAATTCAGCGAGCCGCGCGCGTTGATAGCCAGTCGCCCCGTCACCGGGTTAAGCCCCCAGAGCTGCGCTAGGGCGGTCAGCTGTCCCCCCTCCAATTGGGCGCTAAGCCCGTCGAGGCGGTAGTTTGTGCCGCTGATCGCCAGGTCGAGACTAGGGCTGATTAGGCTTACTCGAGGGGCGGCCAGTGTGCCGTCCGCTACCAGCGTCAGCGAGCCGCGAGCGCCGACCTGCCACTCGGCAAAAGCCGGGAACAGCCCCAGCAGCGGAGTAAAGTTGGCCTCATCGGCCTGTAGACGGAAGTCGATCCCGGCTTGGGTGATCGCCCCCTCAGCCTGCCACTGGCCGTCGCCGCGAAACTCGGCGGTCTCGATGAAGAGCCCCTGCTCGTCGTAGCGGAAGGCTACTTCGCCTTCCGTGACGACGCCGTCGCGCTTAAGCAGGAGGCGCTCGCTGGCTACGCGCAGCACGCCGCTAGCTGGGTCGTTAAGCGGGAAACTGAAGCGGGCCAGGCCGGTGGCCGAGGCGTAGACGCCGGTCTCGCCGACGGCGGCTTCGGCTAGCACCTGCAGCGGGAATTCGTGCAGGTTCAAGAGCCCCTCCAGGTGGTTGCCGCTCAGGATGGCGCTGAGCTGGCTCCGCCCGAGGCTCCCCCGCGCTTCTAGGCGCTCGAGCGTGCCGACTAGCTCGAGCGTGCCGGGGAGAGCCTGCTCTAGCACTTGCAGCTCAGGGCTGACTAACTGCCCGGTAACGGCCGCGTCGCGCAGTTGCAACGTGCCGCTGACCGGGGCGTGCAGATGCGGCAGGCGCTGGCTTAGCCCGGGCAGGGCGCCAAGCTCCAGGCTGGCGATGCGCACCTGGACCAGGGTATGGTCAGCCGCACCCGGCAGATAACCGGCTAAGCTGGGGAGCAGCCGCAGCCAGCCGAGTGACCCTGACACCTCGAGGGTGCCCTGGTGGGGCGTCCCGGCGAACGCGGTGATCAGCTGGCCGGTGCCCGTGACCCCGGTAGGCTCGAGCGCCAAGCTGCCGCTTAGCGCGATGGTCTCATCGTCCTGACCCCAGATGGGCACCTGGGTTAGCTCCAGGTGGCCCTGGGGGCCGTGGGCCTGATGGTACGCGAGCTCGAGCCTGACCCTCCCCTCGCCGAGCTGTAGCGCCAGCGCCGCGTCGGCTTGCAGCGCCTCGCGCCAGCTCAGCTCAACTCTGCCGCTGCCCAGAGGGCCAGCTAGGGTAAGCCAGGCGGACTCCTGGGTCACCATCAGTTCAAAGGGGAGATTGGCCTCCGTAAGCCAGCCTGGGCCGCCTGGAAAATCGCTCTGCCAACGCCCGCTGAGCCTCCCCTGGCCGTCCAGGCTGAGCCGCCCGGCCAGCGCCACCCTGCCGACCGGACTCTGCCAGGTGAGGTCGCGGATGTTAACGGCCCGCTCGGCCAGTTGCAGCTCGAGCGCTCCGCTGGTAGCGCCGGTGCCCTGGAGCAGCCAGGAGTTAGCTAACTCGGCTGGAGTCTGCGGCAGCGTCCCGGCTAGGGCTAAGCCCACGTCGAGCGCTAGCGCGAGGTCGAGCCAGCCCGCTGGCTCCGTTGCGGGGACGAGGGTTAGCGCGGCGCCGGGGAGGGCTAGGGTTAGCGACCCCTCGGCCTTCAGCCGGTCTTGGTAGCTGAGCCAGAGCGCCTCGGAGCCGCTAGCTAGGCTTAGCTCGAGCCGTGGGGCGAGCGTCCCCGCGATGCTCAGTGGTGTAGCCAGCAGCTCCGAACTGAGCTGCTGAGCAACGCTCACGCCCGCCGGCCCGGCCTCGAAGGTGCCGCTTAGCTGCGTCTCGGCCCCGGCGATGAGCCGAGCCTCACCGCTTAAGCGCGGCTCGCTCAGGGGGCCTGACAGGTTGCCGGTAGCCGTTAGCTGCGCCCCAGCCAGCCCTACCTCGGTCAGGGCTAAGGTGCCCTGCCAGCCGCTGTGGTCGTGGTGCGCCTCCAGCGTCAGCCGACCGCCCAGCAGCGGTGTATCGGCCCAGGCGCTGACGCGGCCTGCGCGATGGGCGGCGCTCAGGGGGAGCGCTACCGGCTCGCCGAGCAAGGTTGTGCTGAGAGTAGCGCTTACCTCCGCTTGATCGGCTACCCCTTGGAGTGAGGCGGCGAGGTCAAGGCCGCCCGGCAACGTCAGGTTGAGCCGACCCTGCCAGTTTAAGTCTGAGAGCGACAACGCACCCCTGACCTGCTCGCCCTCAAGCCGCAGGGTATCGCTCGCTGCGGTGATGGTCATATCTCCGAGCGCCACGCCTGACAGCGTGCCGCCTTGGAGCGTGCCGCTGAGCCAGGTGGTAGCGGTCCCTTCGGAATGGTCGGGCGAAGCCTTGGGCTTCGTGAACTCCTGCCAGAAGGCTTCGCCCGACCATTCCAGTGCCAGCATCAGCTCCCCGGCTCCCCCCGCCTCGAGCGAGGCTAGGTCGCCGCTAAGGCGCGCTACCGCCTCACCCGGTGCCAAGTCGAGCCGCCACCCAGCCAAGCGGCCGTCACCGAGGAGGCTAAGCTGCCGCCCAGCCGGGTCGCCGTCCTCCAAGCGCAGGCCCAGCTCGTCCCAGGCCAGACTACCGCTACCGCGCAGTACGGCCTGCCGCGGTTCGACGGCTAGCTGTAGCTGGCCTTGGGCGCCCCCTTCACCTAAGAGCGACAGCGCAAGCTGTGGCGCCTCCCAGGTGCCGCCCAGCAGAGCCGTCCCCGACAGCCCCCAGTCAGCGCCCGGCAGGCCGAGCGCGTCGAGCTGCCAGGCTCCGGCCAGCGACAGGTCTTGACCCTCCCCAGCGATGGTCAGCGGCCCGTGTAGCCGTCCACGCATAGGCGTCAGGTCGGCCAGGTTGAGATCAAAGGTGAGGGTGCCCTGCCAGCGGTCGCGATACTCCAACCAGCCGCTAAGCAGGCTTTCGCCCTGGCGCAGCGCCAGCTCGCTGAGGTGCAGCTGAAAATCTTCACCCCAGCGCTGGCTCGCCACTACCACCGCGCTGGCTTGTACCTCGGCTAAGTGAGTGAAGGGGAGAGGGAGCGCGCTAGCCGTAGCCTGCAGCTCCCAGCCCTGTAGGTCGGTGCGGGCAGTGAGCGACAGCGCCGGTCCCGTTAGCAATAGCTCAGTCCCTGGCAGCCCACCGGTGAGCGTGCCCTGCGCCTCCACCGCGCCCGCTAACTGCACCTGGCCGCTGAGCTGCGGTGCGGTGAGCTTACCCGTCAGTGCGATGTCGCCGCTGAGCCACAGGTCATGGCCGGTAGGCCATAGATTGCGGCTAGCGAGCCACTGGTTAAGCGGCGCGTTCAGCCGCACCCCGCCCGCCAGCCGGGGATCATGCCAGGGGGTCTGGCTGAGCCGCAGCGACAGGTTAGCCAGCGGAATTGTCGGGCGAAGCCTCCGGTCCTCCAGCGTCGCCGCCCCAGTGACGGACAGCGTGGTATCGCCGTGCAAGGCGAGTCCGAGTTTAAGCCCGGCTAACTCCGCGCTGGCGCTGGCCTGGCCCATAAAGCCCGTTCCGGCCTGCCAGCGCAGCTCACTTTCCAACGCCGCCTCCCACCGCGGCAGCTCAAGCTTGCCCTCGGCCTGCCAAGCGGTCAGGGCTAGGTCGCTATTAAGGTGGCCAAGTAGCGCGAACTCCTGGCTGTCTAGGGCCAGCGCAAAGCCGCCCTGGTCCTGCTCGAGCCGGGCACGGATGGGGTCGGGCCACGGTGCCCAGTTAAGGGCAGCCTCGATCTGGGCCGGGCTCAAGCGGCCGCTGACTTCAACGCCGAGTGGTTCGTCAAGGAGCCGGGTGGCGGCCTCGAGCCGGAACCCCTCGGCACCGAGCTGGCCGCTGGCTGTGAGCGGGGCTCCCCACACTCCGGCCAGGCCGTCTGGTGCCGTTAGCTCAGCCTCGAGCCGCGAGGTGCTTTGCAGCTCCAGCAGCGCTGTGCCGTAGCGGAGGCTCCCTTGTCCGGTTAAGGAGACGGGCTTAAGTCTAAGCTCGACCTGTAGCGGCTGACCCCGGAAGCTACCGTTACCCAGCACGGTAAGCTCTTCACCCAGCGTAGCGGTAGCCGAGAGCGTTAGCGCTTCGGGGCCGCTAAGGTCAAGTTGCAGCCGCTCGAGGTCTCCGCTTAACGCTACGCGGGCGCCGAATAGGTCGCCCTGCGCCGTCAGGCCGTGTGCCGCCGCGCTGGCCGTGAGCGTGAAAGGGTGGCCCTCAGCCGTCCCTTGCGCGGCCAGGTCAAGCCGGTAGTCAAAGCCGCCAGGGCCGATGGACGCCGCGGCACTGCCCTCTAGAGCGCCGCTGAGCGCAATTGGCAGGGCGGTGGAGAGCGCCGCTAAGTCGAGGCTGCCCTCAGTTGAGGCTTGGATCAGCGTCCCGTCGCCAGCAAGCCTAATTGGGAGGGGTTGGCCGTCTAGCCAGGCGATACCTTCCGCCTGGAAGCTCGCTAGCCTGCCGGAACCGGCCATGCTGCCCGCCAGAGGGAGGCCAGCGAGCCGGCCCTCAATGGCCCCACTGGCCCGCCAGACCCCCTGCTGGTCGATAGTTCCTTCAGCGCTCAGGTTTAGCGAAGGCAGCCAGGGGTCGGCCTGCGCCGTGAACGAAAAGCCGAGCGGGGTACTCAGCGGCGTGCCGCTAAACTCGCCGCTGAGATAAGGCCCCGTCACGACCCCGTGCAGTGCCGGGTTGTTCACGGCCCCCGACACGAGCACCTGCAGGGCGTGCGCAGCCTCTTTCACAGCTACCCCCAGGTCGATCCCGCCCGACCAGGCCCCGCGCTGCAGCCGGAGGTCGATAGCTTCGCCCTGCACGCGCAGCTCGGCAGCCTCCAGGCTGCCGAGCCACCTGCCCTGGACGCCTGCTTGTAGCGGACTGATGGCTATCTCCGCACTAGTCGGCGGCGTGATAGTTACCTCGCCTTGCAGCGAGGCGTCGTCATAAGCTCCTAACAGTGTCCCTGCAAATGCAGCGAGCTGGGGCACTTCGGCCAAGACAGCTAGCTCTAGGGTAGGGAAGACCGGGCCGCGGGCGTTAAGCTGGTACGCCTCGCTTACCGCCGTGAGGTCGGCCACTAGCCGGGGGCCGTCGCCCTGAAGGGTAAGGGTAAGGGGGGCGGCAGCGGCTGTTAGCGCGCCGCTCCAGACCCCCGGGGCCGGGTCGAAGGTCAGGTCGCCGGTGATGCTGGCATCAAGGGGCAAAAAGGGCTTAAGCGACCTTCGCGCCGCACTCACCGCGATCAGGCCGCTGCCGCTGTCGAACGAAGCCGTAAAACCCTCAGTCTGCGCACGGGCCGCAAGTGCCCCACCACTGCCGCTGACGTGAATGGCTAGCTCCGAGGTTTCCAGGCGCCACAGCGCCTCGAGCGCGTAGGTAGGCCCCAGATCCGAGCGAAGCGAGAATAGGTGTTGGGGCTGTAGTTGTCCGGCGATGGTCAGCGTCCCGGCCAGCTCCGGCGCGCCTAGCGCCGCAGCCACCGGCGGAACGGCTAGTGCGCCGCGCAGCGCGATGCCGGCTAGCGTTCCGGTGAGCGCTAGCGGTTGCCCGGCTAAGCTAAGCTCGCCGCGGATGTCGCCGCTAGGATTAGCACTATTGGCGGTGACCGTAGCTGATAGCGCCAGGGGGAGCCCCTGCCACGCCGCCTGTTGCGCTAACGTGGCGGCCAGGTGCCAACCACCGGCCTGCCAATTAAGCGTCGCCTGTGACGCTCCGACGCTAAGCTGGGCCTGTTGCTCAGCCAGAGAAGCGCGCAGCGTCCAGGGCGCTGGGGAGAGCTTAAGCCCGGCGGCCGCGGGGCCTGTCCTGAGCGAAGCCGAAGGGAGGCTCAAGGTGCCCTCCCCTTCGGCCCGCAGGTCGTTGAGGGGGCCGCTGATAGCCACTGCACCAAACTCGGCTACGGTCAGCGTGGCATCGAGAGCGGGGAAGACCGCGCCGGTTAGCGTCAGCGGCACCCCTTGCGCTACGGTTTCCAGAGTAGCGGCGATGAACTCCCCCTCACCGCGCAGCGCAGCGCTGAAAGGTTGCTCGGCGTAGCTGCCCGTTATGCTGGCCTGGCCGCTAAACCCTGCCGCTGTTCCGCTCAGATCGGCTTGGAGATGCCCGGTTAGGGGGAGGTAGAGCAGGTCGCCCAGGGAGGTTAGTGGCAGTGCACCGCTAAGTGTCCAGCGCTCGGCACTAAGTGCGGCGACCAGGGTCTCTCCCTCACCGCTGAGGGTGGCCTCTAGCTGGCCTGGGGAGAGTAGGGCGGAGACGTCTAGCGCCAGTGCCCCCAGCCCGCCGCGCAGTGCAGCCCGCCCCTCCTGAAGGCGCAGTTCGCCCCTTAGTGTCATGCTCTCCTGGAGCCGCCAGGGGCCTGGGGCGACAGTTAGTGCCAGCTCAGCCTGCACCGCACTCCCTTGGGTATGCAGCGTTAACTGCTCGCTCTTGGCGCTAAGGGCGAAGTTAGCGCTAGCCAGAGCCTCAAGCGGTGCCTCGGCGCTCCCAGTGATGGCTAGCGCCTGCTCTGCCAGAGTTAGCTGGGTCTGCTCGAGCCTGAGCCGGACTATGCCCTCTTGCAGCACTAGGGCCAGCCCTTGGGCCGGCGCAGCGAGCGTCAGCTCCTCCCCGGTTACGGTGAGAGCAGCGTCCAGTGCGGGCAGCGTCACCGGCCCCAGGGCCAGCTGACTACCGCGCAGCGAGGTGCTTGCAGTTGGCCCCGTATGGTCAAACACCAGCTCCCCCTCGAGCGCCAGGCTGCCGCTGAGGAGGCCGGACAACGAGGTATCGTTAAGCCGGTAGTCGAGGGTCGCTTCCCAAGGTTGCAAGCTCATCCTCCCCGACAGCCACAGCGCGCCCAGCTCACCCTGCAAGTCGGCCAGCTCACCCTCTCTAAGGGTAGCCCGCAGCTCTCCGCGCAGATCGGTCTCTAGACCTGCTCCGCCCAGCCTGAGCGATAGCGCCTCAGGCGCAGTAATGGCGAGCTGGAGCGGGAGGCTGTCCAAGGGGCCGTCGGCAGACAGCGCCAGGTTAAGCGGGCCGGAGAGATAAGGGATGGACAGGCCGCTGGCGGTTACGCTCCCCTTAAGGTGGCCATCATGCAGCGCAGCCGTACCCAGCAGCACCGCTCCGTAGTCGTCCGCGCCCTGTAAGGCAAACTCCCATACCCCCTGGCGGTAGTCGCCACTCAGCAAGCCTGCCAGCGGGCGGCCCAGCAACGTGCCGCCAATGGCAGCCTGCAGCTCGCTAGTGAGTGTTTGGCGCTGGGTCAACTGCCAGTTAGCATCGGTGTGCAGGCCGCCGGGCAAGGGGAGCGCCGTGGTCTGTATGGCCAGATCGAAGCCGTTAGTATGAGGGCTTAGCGTGACAGCGACAGAGCCGTCTCCAACCTGGGCGCTAACCTCTACCTGGATATCCGCCGCGCCGTCGGAATTGTCGGGCGGAGCCTTATTGTCGGGCGGAGCCTTGCTAAAGGTGGCGCTGAGCGCTGTGAGCGGCTCGCCCAGCAAGGCGCCGCTGCCGACCGCCTCGCCACGGATGTTTACGTGCGACCAGCCGGAGAGCGACAGCGCGGCCCTCCCCTGGCCGCTCAGCCCAAGCAGCTCGGTTAGATCCGGCAAGCGCCCCACGCTGAGCCAGCGCGCTGCCGCTACCAGTGACGGCTCCCCGGTGACAGCGGCCTCCCAGCGCTCCTCCAGGATATGTACCGCGCCTACCCCATGCACCACCCCTTCCAACGCGCGTCCGGTAAGCTCGGCGTGAATGGTAAGGTCGCGCATCACCGCGCGTCCCGAAATCTCGCTGGCCGTGATACCGGCTAACATCACGCTGCCGTCGGTAAAGTCCAGCGCTACCTCAACGTTGCCATCTTGGACGGTTATGCTCCCCCGTGCGCTGCCGCCGGTAACCCCGTCCCACCAGTGCCGCCCCAGGGTAGCGTCGGCCCGGATGACTTCCGCCTCGATGGCGAGCGGGTCTAGGCTCACCACGCCGTCGAGTTCGGCGGAGCCATTTTCTGTCGTGACGGTGACAACCACCCTAAAATCATCGCCCGCCGGGCTGATCTGAGCCTCGGAAAAGCGCATGTCCGGCAGGGTGTGGGGGAGGTCGGTGAGCGAGATGGCTACATCGCTAAGCGTAGCGCTGCGCAACACGGGGCGAATGCCACCCGCGCCGCCGGCCGGCAGCTTAAGCTCGGCCAGCGTCACGCTGCCGGAGAGCCCTGACGCGCTAACCGACAGCGGCAGCTGCCCCATAACCAGGGCCAGCAGGGTGTAATGGATGGTCAGCTCGGCGATGGCCACCTCAACCCCTGGTCCAGAGAGGCGGCTATCCTGCAGCTGCACCCCGTGCCAGAGGTTGCCGGTACTGGCGGTGTAGCTGAAGGTGTAACCAGCCTCAGCTAGTCCGCTCATCACCACGTCGAGCGCGTAGTGATGCACGGCCGTTAGCTGCGGTGTTAGGTATAAGGCCAACAGTAGGATGGTGGCCAGCACGACTTTGATTAGTCGTGTCATGATCTGGACTGGGGTGTACAGCAACACCGCCAGAGGAGGTGGATCGGTCGCATAAAGCTTGCCTTGCCCGTGGGCCATGGCGCGACCCACACGCACACCTTAGCACCCGCTAGATGAGAAAGGGGCTATCGATTCTCGCTTCCCCACGCAGGCCTTCGGGCTGAGGTCCCTTCGACAAGCTCCCTTCGACAGGCTCAGGGCAGGCAGGGCGGGCCCTCGAGGCCGAAGGCTCGGGACGGGGCGTCGCTCGGATGCGGTAGCATGTCCTGATGGAGCAGGCAAGGCTGACGGTGTTGATCTCGGGTTGCGTGCAGGGGGTGGGGTATCGAGCCTTTGCCCGGCGCCAGGCCCTGGAACTAGGGCTTAGTGGCTACACCGAAAACCTCCCGGATGGTCGGGTGGAAGTGGTGGCTGAAGGGGATAGGACCGAGTTGCAGCACTACCTCCACCTGTTACAGCGCGGGCCGGTGCATGCTCGAGTGCAAGCAGTCGAGGTGTTTTGGGCAGAGGCTGGCGGCCTTACGGGGTTTTATGTTTACTGAGCCTAGGCCGCTCACCTGGGCTGAAGCGGCAGCTATCCCCGGCGTGCTAGGGGGGATTGCGCGGGAGCGCTGGGCCGATTATCAGGCGGTGGCAGAGGAACTTTTGGCCCCACCGGGGGCGCGCCCTAGCCTGGCGGCGGCGTTAGCGGCGCCGGGGCTGAGCTTAATTGCCGAAGTGAAGCGCCAGAGCCCTTCGCAGGGCGCTATTGCCGAGCTCGAGCCGGCCTCAGCGGCTAAAGCCTACGCGCGCGGCGGCGCGGCGGCGATCAGTGTCCTTACCGAGCCGCGCCACTTCGGCGGTGCGCTAGCGCACTTACAGGCGGTAGCTTCGGCGGTAAGCCTCCCGCTGTTGCGCAAAGACTTTACCGTCCATCCGCAGCAGCTCCGTGAGGCCAAAGCCACCGGTGCTAGCGCTGTGCTCTTGATCGTGGCGGTGTTGGGTGAGCAGACCGGTGTTTACCTTAACTACGCCCACGCGCTAGGGCTCGACGCCCTGGTCGAGGTCCACACCGAAGCCGAGCTCGAGCTAGCGCTAGCCCATGGCGCCCGTATTGTTGGCGTTAACAACCGTGACTTAACCACCCTCAGTCTCGACTTAAGCACCGCTCCGCGCCTGCTGCGGCATGCGCGAGAGAGCTTTGACGGCCTGCTGGTAGCGGAGTCAGGCTACCGCACCGCCGCCGAGCTAGTGCCGCTACAGGGCTTAGCCGATGCCGTGCTGGTGGGAGGGAGTCTGGCCGGTAGTAGCGACCTGGAGCAGGCGGTGCGCAACCTGCTGACGCCGTGACGCGGCGCTATAGGTAATTGTCGGGCGGAGCCTTGGGGCGGTAGGTTGTAGGGAACTGTCGGGCGAAGCCTTGTGAGCTGTAGGTTGTCCCACACCCCACAACCCACTACCTACAACCTGACCGCGGGTCTCTGCTAGACTGCTCGGCATGGAGCGATACTGGCTGCGCGGTATTCGTGGCGCGACTACGGTGGTGCGCGACGAACCCGAACTGATTCTAGCGGCGACCGAGGAGCTACTAAGAGCGATGCTGGCACAGAACGGCATCACGGACTTCGAGGCTATCGCCGCCATCTTCTTCACCACTACACCAGACCTAGTCAGCACCTTTCCAGCGGAGGCTGCTAGGCGGATCGGTATGACTATGGTGCCGCTGTTGTGCAACCAGGAGATTCCCGTGCCTAACCGCCTCCCGCGCGTTATCCGAGTGATGATGCAGGTCAATACGCCGCGGTCGCAAGCCCAGATGCGGCACGTCTACTTGCGCGAGGCGGTGGGGTTGCGCCCGGATCTGCTGAGTGCCCAGTAGCTCCCGGCAACTCGCCCCAGGCTCCAACTTGATGAAGCCGCGCTTAAGCAAAGCTTCACCCTTCTTGTCAAAGTTCGTGCCAAATTAAACCTATGAGCCGCCTGTTATGGCTAGCGCTACTGTTGTTAGGCTTAAGCGCCTGTGTGCCGGCGGTGCCGGACCCGCGCCCGGCGGTGGCGGTAATCAACGCTCCGGCCGAGTGGCGCATCACTCCCCTGGCTGATGAGCTCGAGGCGCTGTTGCGCGCCGAGCCGGCGGCGGCTGCGCTCCGGTTTGTCTTTAGCGAGCCATTGCGCTTTCAAGAAGAGCGCCGCGACATGTACGACGCCCGCGCTCCGTTGCAGGCGGCGTTTATGGCTCAGGTGTTCGGCGCTGATCTGGCCCTGATGGTGGCCGCGCCGCGCTATGAGCGGGTCGTTGAGCCGCTCTTTGGCGACCTGGTGCGGGTCTTGGTAGCGGTGCAGGTGGAAGCGTTGATCGTTGACCCTGGTACAGCGGCGGTGGTGGCGAGCTACCGCTCGAGCGTGATCTACATAGAAGAGCTGATGTCGCGCCGGGCAGCACAGCGCGAGGAAGCCGAGGATGCGCTTAGGGGCGAGGCGCGCCGCCAGGCGCTGGCCGAGCTGGCCCCGTGGCTGGCTGCCGAGCTGGTACGACTGCTAGGCCGGACCTAGCGGAAGTAGTTGCGCAATATCTCCTGCAGCTCCACCGGGATACGCCCTTCGGTAAGGGCCTGCTCTAGGGCGCGCTCAAAACCACCGGCTGGTAGCCCAGCGGGCAGTTCACCGGGCTCCACGCCAGGCTGTAAGATGACACCGGCTCGAGCCGCCGGTCCTTCTTGCAGCTGCCCTGGCAGAAACTCTAGCGGCTGCCGCGACTCGCCGGGAGCCGGTGCTACCGGGACTGGAACCGTCTCACCGGCGCCGGCGGTGTCTCCCGCGCCGTCATTGGGAGTGTCGCCGAGCTCTTGGCTTGCCTCATCGCCGCTGGCCTCAGGGCTAGGCTCGCCCGCCGTACCGGCGTTCTCTCCCGGTTCTTGACCGGGCTCTTGGGCTAACTCGCCCGGCGATGGCTCTTGCCCCTCGCCATTAGCTTGAGCGCCTGCTGGGCGCTCATGGCCAGCGAGCCCTTCACCGCGCTGGTCGCCCGTGGCTGGCTCTCCCTGCAGTTCGGCCTCTGCGCCGGCATCGGGCTGAAGCGCTTCTTGGGGTCGGACCGGGACTGGCGCGACTTCACGGGGCGGCTCCTGGGCTAAGCGCTCCAAAAATTGCGACAGCGTCTCGCTATCAAGCGGGGCATTACGAGCGGCACCCTGCCCGGCAGTGTCGCGTCCCGGCCCTGTTAGGTCGACGTCGCGGCTTAAGTCAGGGGCAGCGCTCGGAGCCTCTGGCTCGAGCCCTGGCGGTGTGGCAGCAGGCTCCTCCGGTGTCTGAGGGATCGGGGTGATGGTCAAATCTTGCTCGGGTGGGGTAGCGGGGGTAGTGTCACCTGCGGGAGAGGCAGCCAGCGACCCGCTACCATGTTCGTTCCCTAGCCCCAAGAATGGCAACAACAGCAGTCCTACCGCTAGTACCAGCATCGGTAACCACCATGGTTGCAGCTTGGGAGGGGTAAGTCGCCGCAATTCCTGGCGCGCCCTAGCCTTGACCGCCGGCGCCAGGCCGTAAGCGTCGTGGCTAAGCTCGAGCGCCGTGCGGTAAGAGAAGCCCACCTGAGCCTCAATCCAATCGATGGCCCAAGCTTCACTGCCGGGCCGGGGGACAATTAGTCCTACCGCAAAACCTCCCATAAGGCTCAACACCTGCATCAGTGGAGCTAAATCCAGGGCCCAACCGAGCAGCGAGCCGAGCAGCGCTCCACCGCTGGCAAACAGCAGCCGTTGCTGCCACTGGTGCCGCCGCGCCAGGCGGTGGTGGGTGGCAAACACTACGGCGTCGCTCAGCGCATCGGCTGAGCGGCGTTGGCGGCGGCTGGCTTCAATCGGCATTCGCACTCCTCCTGGTTTTGATCATGACCCAGCCCACCATGAAAAGGCTAAGGGTGCCCATCACCAGCAGGTGCGGCAGCGTCACCACCGCCACCGCGGTAAAAGGGTTAAAAAGCGACCGGCCTAGCCAGATATCGACCGCCACCAAGCCTGCTAGCAGCGCTGGCGGAGCGAGCGGGAGCAATACGCTGAGCCTTAATAGCTGCATCACCTGGCCCAGCACCACTCCCACACCGAAGAAGGCTACGATATCCACTGCCGTGATTAAGGGCGGCCACCAAAGGGGTGTTGCCGGAAAGCTAACAGCGTAGGTAGCGACATCAAAGGGGAGGCTCAGCGCGTGAAAGAGCAAGATAGCCAGCACTGTCGCCGCTTGCGTGTGCCGGGGGGCGTAGTGGAGCGCGCTGCCGTAATAGAGACTGAGCAGCACCAGCACGATGATCTTGGCCTGCACTAGAGCAAACCAGCTGTTGTTGGCGAGCTGCGGGCTGGTCGGCCAGCTAAGAATAGCTACGATCAATAATAGCGCGAAGTAGCCCAGGAGTAACTGCATGATGTCGGCCTGGCGCAGGCGCTCGCTCAGCTCTGTGAGGAGGCTCATAACCCACCCTCCGGCAGCGCTAGGTAGAGGCGCCCGCCGCTGCGGCCCAGCGCCGTCCCGGCGGGCAAAAGTGGCAGGAGCGGTTGATAAAGAGGTGGCGCCACTGAATCTGAAAGCTGCTGGGGTGGGCGTCGCGCGCTAGCGGGCAACGCTTCTTGCGCCCCCAATCCGACAATATAAACATCCCCCAGAGCCTCGCCGCTGCGGTTATAGAGCTCACCCTCGTACCATTCCAGCCCTGCTGGGCTGAGGCGCGGCCTAGCCAGCAAGACCACACTCGACCAGCGCGGTAGCGACAGCGTTAAGCCGCTGGGGGTGAGATTCCAACTAGCAGCGCCCAACGGTCTGGCGCTGCCCAGAGTCAGCGTCTGGGCCGGGTAGCTGAACACCCCCATGACCTCCAGCTCTTGCGCCAGCCCACCGGCGCTGATAGTCAGGGTGCGGCTCCGTATTAGCGTTTCGTCGGCAGGTCGCAGCGCCACCCAAGCTATGGCGGCAATCAATAACATTAATCCGAAGCTGCTTAATAGGCCGGGCACGCCGCCGAAGCGCACCAGCAGCAAGACCGCCAGCAGATATAGGGCAGCCGCGATTACCAGGTTCAGCGGCGGCAGATTGTCGGGCGGACGGCTCAGGGCTGGCGTTATTAGTGCCTGGGCCAACGCCTGGGTATCGAGCCGACTTAGCTCGTCACGCCCTGCAGCGCTGCTGAGCCAACCCGCGCCCAGACGCCGTGGGCCGTCTGCTAGCAACGCCGCTAGTGCGGGAGCCGGCTCGGCCAGTAAGATGCTGCTTCCTGCTGCGCTGGCTGCTAATAGTGCTTCGTTGCGCGGCCGCTCAAAGGCGTCTGCTACCAGCAGCGCCTCGACGCCGTGGTAGGCCGCCAGACGTTCAGGCAGCGGGCTGCGTACCTCGACCAGCCTGGCCTCGGCAGGCAACAGGGCGCGGTAAGCCCCCGGCCGAGCTGCGATGAGGATGGTCAGCGGGCGGGGATCGGCCTGGCGCCGGTCCAGACTGCCGCTAGCTAGCACCGCCTCCTCGCTGCGCACCTGCCAGCGGAAGCTGCGCCAGGCCGGGATGAAGATGTCGTCCTCGAAAATGTGCAGCCCGCTCCCGCCGGCCAAAGCTGCGCGGTATTGCAGGGATTGCGCGCCGTCGCGCAGGCTGCCGTATTCGATGTCGATCATAAGCTCTAAGTTCGGCTGGTCGCGCAGCGTTACCCGTAGCGGATTCCAGGCCTCTGCCACCACCTCACCGCCAAAGCCGAAGGCCACCTCGATGTTACGGCTTTGGCCGAGGGCGACAGGGGCTACCAGCAGCACCACAACAGCCCAGCAAACTCCGGCGCGGCGCATACTTAAGTTTAGCAAGCGGTGCGCTAAAGCTAGGTGTCGGGCATTCCCTTACCGGGCCGGTACCAGCACGATGGCGCTGACGATGGGCCGCTCGCTGCTGCGGTTAATAATGCGTCCGGCAGCGTATAAAGTTGAGCGCGTGCCGGAGTCGAGGCGCATGGCGTACCTAGCGCCGAGCGACAGGAACAGCGGTACCAGTTCGCGAGCTACCATGTTATCCGCGGCAACCAGCAAGACCGTGCCGTCCGGCCTAACGCCGATGGCCGATTGCTGCGTGCGCCCGTCTAAGATGCGTACGCCCTGGGCAAAGTGCTCGAGCGCCGGATC
>JAGXSJ010000130.1 GCA_018333895.1 Truepera sp. | reverse complement strand
CGGTTACTTCACCAGCGCGGCGCTATGGGTGGTGGCGGTGTTCGCGCTGGGCTGGCTGGCGCTACAAAGGAAGGTGACTTCGCCATGAGTCTGTCTCGCACGATGGCGCTGCTGCGCAAGGACCTCCAGCTAGGGCCGCGCTCGCCCATCTTCCTGTGGGCGCTGGTGCTGCCCGTGGTCATCACCCTCTTGATCCAAGGCGTGTTCGGCGGCCTGTTCGAGCCAAGACCCCGCCTGGGCCTCGTTGACGGCGGCGCATCGGCCATCACGGCGGCCCTGCAAGAGCTGCCCGGCATCCAACTGGTGCGCTACCCGGACGCCGCCGAGCTTAAGCGCCGCGTCGAGTCCCACAACGTCGATGCTGGGCTAGTACTCAAACCTGGCTTCGACGAGGCCGTGCGGGCCGGAGAGCGGCCTTTGCTCGAGCTCTACTTCAGCGGTGAGAGTCTCGCTTCCAATCGCCTCATCCTAGCTGTGACCACCCTCGATCTGGTCCGCGCCGTGGCGGGTCAACCCTCCCCGGTCGCGGTCGAGGTCGTTCAGCTCGGCGACGGTGCGGCTCTTCCCCTCGCCGACCGGTTGGTGCCACTGCTGGTGCTCTATGCCCTGCTGGTAGCCGGGGTGTTCGTCACCTCTTTTAGCCTGGTGGAAGAGCGTGAAACCGGCACCCTGAGCGCCCTGCTCGTCACGCCGGTGGCGCTGCCTGAGGTGCTGCTGGCCAAGTCCGGGCTAGGGCTCTTGTTAGCCGTGCTGATGGCCGTCGTGACGCTAGCTCTTAACGGCGTACTGACCAGCCAACCCGCCGCCCTGCTGCTAGCACTCTTGGTAGGTGCGGTGATGTCGGTTGAGATCGGTCTCCTGTATGCCGTCCTGGCCAAAGACATCAAAGCCCTGTACACTCTGATTAAGAGCCTCAACCTCTTCCTGCTGGCGCCGGTTATCTTCTACCTGTTCCCCGACTGGCCGCAGTGGATCGCCAAGCTCTTCCCCACCTACTGGTTTTTAGATCCCATCTTCCAGGTCGCGATCCGCGGCGCCTCACTCACCGAGGTGGCTGGCACGCTGCTGGTGGCAGTTTTTATCTGCCTGGCGCTGGTGCCCGTGTTGTGGCTGCTGACGCGACGGGCAGCAGTATAAATCGACACCGACACTCACCGCAGTCCCACTCAGCGTCACCTTCTGACCGGTCGTATCTAAACTTACCGTTCTCAGCGAGGTCATTCCCTATAATTGGGACAGCATGCATGGAGGTTTTATGACCCGCAAGTGGTGGTTGATTACCCTAATAGCAGTGGTGCTAGGCGCAGTAGTGGTCAACGCGCAGTTCTCCCGCGATTTCTCACAGGAGTTTTTGAGCAGTCCGGCCGGCCAAGCCCTGGTGCAGGTTTATGGAGCCCTGACCTCAAACTATCTTACCGACATAGACAGCGACGCCATCATTGAAGGGGCCATCAGAGGGATGCTCGAAGCCTTGGATGACCCGTACACCAGCTACTCTGACCCGGAGGCGGCGGCTCGAGCCAACCAGGATCGCCTCGGTGAGTTCGAGGGGATCGGTGCCACACTGCAAGCGCGCAACCGCGCCACTCAGACAACTGTTGAGGTCGTCAACGTCTTTCGCGATAGCCCGGCTTGGCAGGCTGGCATCCAGCGCGGTGACATCTTCGTCGAGATCGACGGCCAGAATGTCGAGCAGACACCGATCAATGAGATCGTGCGGATGGTGCGCGGGCCGCGCGGCACGGTGGTCGAGCTCGGCATGCTCCGCCCCGGCGTAGAGGGGTTAGTGCGCTTTAGTGTAGTGCGCGACACCATCAACATCATCAGCGCCGAATCGACGGTGCTAGCTGACAACGTCGGCTACCTAAGGCTCACCACCTTTGCCAATCAACGGGTCTACGACCAGATGCGAGAGCAGCTCACCGCCTTGCAGGCCCAAGGCATCAGCTCGCTGATCCTAGATCTGCGCGACAACGGCGGTGGCCTACTCAACCAGGGAGTGATGGTCGCTGATACCTTCTTAGCGGAGGGAGATATCGTCTTCCAGCGGGCGCGCGGCGTGACCCAGCGTTTTGCCTTTGCCAGCCCGGAGTGGATCGACCTGCCGATGGTGGTGCTGGTTAATCGCAATTCAGCTTCGGCTTCGGAGATCGTGGCAGGGGCCTTGCAGGACAATCAGCGTGCCCTCGTAATCGGCGAAGAGACTTTTGGTAAGGGGGTGGGCCAGAGCGTGGTATCGCTCGCTAACGGCGGGCAGCTGACCTACCTGTCGTTCGAGTGGTTAACACCGAGCCGCCGCAGTATCAACCAGCAGGGAATCGCCCCAGACGTACAGGTTAAGGACACGCGCCTCTCCGAAGTGATTACGCTTGAGGGCAGAGGCGCTACACCGGGAGCCGAGATCGAGATCCGGGTGGGCGGCGAAGTGATCGGCACCTCGGTGGTCGACGAGCAGGGCGAGTTCTCCTTCTTCCAGTCGGTGCCGCGCGGTCCAGCGAGCGATGTGCAGGGCCAAGCTATCGTCGATCTGGAGAACGACCCGGTGCTACAGGTAGCCATCGACACGCTCTTGGGCGTAGTAGCGCAGTCGCGCTGAGAACTTTGCAACAGCGCCCCTGGCGGCGCGGCGCTAGCATGGTGACGGCGTGATCGTTGTCCGTGACTTAGTCAAGAGCTATGGCCGCATCCAGGCTGTGCGCAGCGTCTCACTGACCGCCTATCCCGGCGAGGTGCTCGCCCTACTTGGACCCAATGGTGCTGGTAAGTCGACTACGCTTAAGGTTATCACCGGCCTGATCCGCCCTACTGCCGGTCAGGTGACGCTGGCAGGGTACGACGTGGTGCGGCAGAGCGTAGCGGCCAAGTCGCGGCTCGGTTATGTGCCTGATCGCCCCTATCTCTACCATAAGCTGACCGGGCGCGAGCTGCTGCGCTTTTTGGGGCGCTTGCGCCAGGTAGAGGCCGCCCACGCTAAAGCGGAGCGCTGGCTGGAGTTCTTCTCGCTGCAAGAGTTCGGTAACGAGCTGATCGAGGCCTACTCCCACGGCATGCGCCAGAAGCTCACCTTCATCGCCGCGCTGCTACACGAGCCAGAGGTGTTAGTAGTCGATGAGCCGATGGTGGGGCTCGACCCTCGCGCTGCCAAGCAGGTCCGCGAGCTGCTAGCCGACTATGCCCGGCAGGGGAAGACGGTGCTCTTAACTACGCACTCGATGGAGGTGGCGCAAGCCGTCTCCTCTAGGGTAATTGTCATCGACCGGGGCCGGATTGTGGCGGAAGGGAACCTAAGTGCGCTGCGCACCCAGGTGGGAGAGCTAGACGCCGATCTGGAGGCCGTCTTCTTGCGCCTTACCGAGGAGCCTAAGGTCGCGGCATGACCATCTTTGCCATGCGTTGGCGCGGGGTGGTCAACAGCCTGCGGCGGCACCCCTGGCGCTACCTAGTAGGGGCGCTGTTCCTCGGCTTGTTGTACTGGGGAATGTTAGCGCTGACCCGGCGGGGGGTACGCTTCCTTGATAGCTATCCGCTACTCGGCACTATCGCCGACGCCATCCTCCAACGCAGTCTCGAGGCGCTATTTTTGATCCTGATGGTGGGGGTGGCCTTCAGCGTCATTACTACCGCCATCACCACCTTGTACAGCGCTGAGGATCTGCCGTTTTTGCTCAGCCTGCCTGCCCCGCCGGTACAGATCTTCTACCTCAAGATGGTCGAGACCTATCTCAGTGCGGCGCTGCTGCCTGCCCTCTTTACGCTGCCGGTGATAGTTGGGGTGGGGCTCGAGCGCTCCGCTGCTCTCACCTACTACCCCCTCGCGATAACGGCAGTGTTGGCGCTCTACGCTATTCCAGCAGCCCTGGGTGCTGTCATGGCGCTGCTCTTGATGCGCATCTCACCGGCTGGGCGGGTCAAAGAGTTAGCCACAGCAGCCAGCGTAGTGCTTGCGGCAGGGCTGATCTTTGCTCTGCGCCTGATCCGCCCGGAGCAGCTCACCGCCTTAACTCCCCAAGAGTTCGAACAGTTGCTTAGCGCGTTTGCTCGCTTCGAAATCGGCTGGCTTCCATCGGCCTGGGCCTCGCAAGCGGTGTGGGGAGCGCTGCACGGACAGGCCTCACCAGGGGCGTTGGTACTGGCCGGAGTCTCGCTGGTGCTGCTGTGGCTAGTAGCCCAGCTAGCGGCTTTTGCCTATCGCGAAGGCTGGCTGCGCGCACTCGACTCGAGCCGCCCGCGCCTCGATCCCACACCGCGCCAAGCCGCCTGGTGGGAGCGCCTGTTTGTTCCGTTCGGGCGCAGCGGCAGCGTTATGACCAAGGATCTCCGCCTGCTCTGGCGCGATCCGACCCAGTGGTCGCAACTGCTGGTGTTGTTAGCTTTGGCCGGTGTTTACTTAGTTAGCGTAGGCGGTATCACGGTCGAAGGGCAGCGCTTTCGGGACGTGCTCGGCACCATCAACCTGATGTTTTTAGGGTTCTTACTAGCCGGGGTAGGGATCCGCCTGGCTTATCCCCTGGTCTCGATCGAGGGTGAAGGTTTTTGGCTCTTGCGCACCGGGCCGCTCAATAGCTGGCAGATCGTATGGGCCAAGTTCCTGCACGCGCTGCCGATCATGGCCGTGCTCGGCACCGGCCTGGGCCTAGCGGTAGCGCACCTCGTTGACGTGTCGCCGACCTTGGCTTTTGCTGCCCCGCTAGCCGGGCTGAGTGCGGCTATAGCCATCACCGCCCTCGGGGTCGGACTCGGTGCGGCCTTCCCACGCTTCGATGCCACTAGCCCAGCCGAGATTCCGCTGTCGCCGGGAGGGCTCTTGTACATGACGCTTTCGCTAGCCTATGCTGGGTTGATGACGCTGATACTGGCCTGGCCCGCCTGGCAGGCGCTACGCACTCCAGGACTCCCTTGGGGGCAAAGCGAGGGGCAGCTGCTGCTCTTGGCGCTAGCTGGCTTGACCCTAGTAACAACGGCGGCGCCGCTAGCCTATGGCAGTAGGCGGCTGTCGCGCTACGAGCCGGGTAGTTAAAAAGGAAGTAGGCAGTGGGTTGTGGGGATACCACTTCCCACTGACTGGCCCCGAGCGCTAGCGCCTAATGCAGGCCTTAAAGTGCCCCGGCGAGACCTCTTCGAGCGGCGGCACGACGTGGGCGCAGTCCTCGATGGCAATCGGGCAGCGGGTGCGAAACACACACCCTGAGGGCGGATTGATGGGGCTCGGGATATCGCCCTGAAGGATCACTCGCTCGCGCTTGACTGTCGGATCGGGGATAGGAACAGCGCTCAACAGAGCTTCGGTATAGGGGTGGAGAGGATTAGCATAAAGCTCCTTGGAGTGGGCGATCTCCATGATCTTGCCGAGGTACATCACCACCACCCGGTCCGAGATGTACTCTACTACCGCCAGGTCGTGGGCAATGAACAGCATGGTCAAACCCAGCTCGTCCTTGAGGTCGCTGAGCAGGTTGACCACCTGCGCCTGAATCGACACGTCCAGGGCCGATACCGGCTCATCGGCCACGATAAACTGCGGGTTCACGGCAAGGGCTCGAGCCACCCCGATACGCTGGCGCTGGCCACCGGAGAACTCGTGCGGATAGCGGCGCATATGCCCTGGCGCCAGGCCGACCTTGACTAGCAGCTCGGCCACCCGCTCCTCCTTCTCCTTGCCGCGGGCCAGCTTATGAATCTCGAAAGCCTCACCGATGATGTCGCCCACCGTCATGCGCGGATTCAAGCTGGCGTACGGATCCTGAAAAATGATCTGCATCTTCTTGCGATACTCGCGCAACTGGCCCTTGTTGAGCTTGACCACATCGACGCCGTCGAATAACACCTCACCGGCGGTCGGCTCGATCAGCCGCAAGATGGCCCGCCCCGCCGTGGTCTTGCCGGAGCCGGATTCGCCCACTAGTCCTACCACCTCACCCGGCTTGATATTAAAGGAGATGTCCTGCACCGCCTTAACGTTAGCTACCACACGCGAGAGGATACCGCCACGAATGGGGAAATACTTGCGCAGATTCTTAACCTCCAGCAGGTACTCGGACTTGGCGCCCTGACTCTTGCTGGATGCGGGGGAGGCTGAAGTCGTCATGCTGTCACCCTGACAGTCTCGGTGAGGTTGCGCCAGTGGATGCAGCGCACCATGTGCCCATCACCAGCGACCTCAAGCGGCGGGATCTCCTTGCTACATTCGTCAGTCATATAGCGGCAGCGGGGGTGAAAGGCGCACCCCGGGGGCAAGTAGAGCGGGTTGGGTACGTTGCCGGGAATAGCCTGCAAGCGCTGCTGCTTATGCGCCGCCTTGTCCACGCGCGGGATTGAGTTGAGCAGTCCCATGGTGTAAGGCATCTTGGGGTGGCCGAAGATGTCTTCCACGTCGGCCTCCTCTACGGCCCGCCCGGCGTACATCACCACCACCCGGTCGGCCATCTCGGCAATGACGCCTAGGTCGTGAGTGATAAACAGGATCGACATGCCGATCTCGCGCTGCAACTTGCGCATCAGGTCGAGGATCTGCGCCTGAATGGTCACGTCCAGCGCGGTAGTAGGCTCGTCAGCAATCAGCAGCTTGGGGCCACAGCTAAGGGCCATGGCGATCATTACGCGCTGACGCATCCCACCTGACATCTGGTGTGGGTAGTTCTTGACCCGCTTGGCCGGCTCCGGGATGCCCACTAGGTCAAGCATCTCGATAGCCAGCTTCATAGCCTGGCGGTAAGACTTCTTTTGGTGGAGCACAATGGCCTCGGCGATCTGGTCACCCACAGTGTAAACCGGGTTAAGGCTGGTCATCGGCTCCTGAAAGATCATCGAGATGTCGTTGCCGCGGATCCGCCGCATGGCGCTCTCTGACTTTTTGACCAGGTCTTCCCCACCGAACAGGATCTGGCCTCCGGCGATGCGGCCGGGCGGAACGGGAATAAGCCGCATGATCGCCAGGCTGGTGACCGATTTGCCGCAGCCCGACTCGCCGACTACTCCGAGCGTCTCACCTCTGTTGATGTGAAAGCTCACCCCGTCCACCGCCTTGACAATGCCGTCGTCGGTGTCGAAATAGACCTTGAGCTCCTTAACGTCTACCAGGCGGTCAACATTGGCCATGAACGGCTACTCCTCATACGCATAAGTATACTATCGGGCAGGACCCGCCAAAACGCAGAGACAGCGTACCCTGCCAACGCTTTCAATTGCAAGGCCGTGTAAACTAGCCGAAGATCTGCCGTAACTAGCGGCGATTGCGATTTGGGACATTGTAACGCAAATTAACCACTTACCCCCTACACCTCTCTGGCTGCTTCTAGCCTGGAGCCACCCTTCAAGAGTAGGTCGCTAAGCGGCTTACGGCTGCGCTGGGCGGTCTCCGCTGAGCGCAGATCGTCTGGGAGCGCCTCCGGGTCGCCCAGGTAGCCCATAGCCAGCACCGTCACCGGCTCAAACCCTTCGGGGATGGCAAAGGCAAGGCGGGCCTGCTCGCGGTCGAAACCGGCCATCAGATGCGCATGCAGGCCGAGCGCGGTAGCCTGCAGCAGCAGATTGCCGGTAGCCAGGCCGAGGTCGTGCCAGGCGTAGAGATTCTCGCGAGCAGGCTTGTCACCCTTAGCCTCAAAGCGGGTGTGCGCCACCATCAGGATCAACACCGGCGCACGGGGCGCCCAGGTCAGGTTGCCGGGTCGCAGGCAGGCCGCTAGCGTCTCGAACGGTGCGCTACCGCGCTCGGTGACGATAAAACGCCAAGGTTGCTGGTTATTAGACGAGGGCGCCCAACGCGCCGCCTCCAGCACACTGAGCAGTTTATGTTGCTCCACGCGCCGCTCGGCAAAGGCCCGCGGGCTAAAGCGCTGGGCGATCAGGTCGAGAATAGGATGGTCAGGCCGGGCAACTTTGACATCGACAGTCAACATAAGCTCCATTGTGCCTGAGGTTGGCAGCCTCAACTGTTAAGCAGCCTTCAGATCTCAGCGTTTGCCGACTACTTGCGCGATAAAGTCGTGCGGGTAGGGGGGCGTTAGCGCGCTAGCATTATTAAGGACGTCAAGCTGGTTGTCGGTTAGCGGCCAACCGAGCGCGCCCAAGTTGGCCTCGAGCTGCGCCATGTTGCGCACACCGATGATTGGCGCGGTGACCCCGGGCCGCTGCAAGAGCCAGCGGATGGCGACCTGCGCGGGCGCCTTGCCTACCTCTGCCGCTACCACGTGCAGCGCGTCGAGCACCGTCCAGGTGTGCTCGTTGTTGTAGGCGCTCCAGCGCTCGCTCCAGCCCTTCTCTTCGGCCAGGGCGATGCGGCTGTCCTGAGGTGGGCCCTCCATGCCGCGCTTGAATTTGCCTGACAGCCAGCCGCCGCGCAACGGGCTCCAGGGGATGACGCCGAGCCCTTCGTTTAAGCAGACCGGGATGAGGTCCCACTCAGTCGAGCGGCAGAGCAAGTTGTACTGCGGTTGCAGGCAGCTAAACGCCTCCCAGCCGTGATGGCGGCTGATGTCGATAGCCTTTTGCAACTGCCAGGCGGTGAAGTTGCTGGCCCCCAGATAGCGCACCAGACCGCGCTCGACCAGCGTGTTGAGGGTGCTTAGGGTCTCCTCGAGCGGTGTGCCGGGGTCCCAGCAGTGGACCTGATAGAGGTCGATATAGTCGGTTTGCAGGCGCCGCAAACTAGCCTCAACGCCCGCCAAGATATGTTTGCGCGACAAACCCACATCGTTCGGGCCCTCGCCCATGGCAAAGCGCACCTTGGTGGCGATGACCAGCGCCTCACGCGGCTGCCCCTTAAGCCAGCGCCCGACGATCTCTTCCGAGGCACCTTGGGTATAGACATCGGCAGTGTCGATAAAGTTGCCGCCGACCTCGCTAAAGCGGTCCATGATGGCAAAGCTGTCTTCTTCGTTCGTCTCGCGCCCGAAGGTCATGGCGCCCAGACACAGCTCGCTGACCTTCAGTCCGGTCTTGCCCAGGTAACGGAACTCCACGGCTTACCTCCCATAAAAAGCAAGTAGTCAAGTAGTCGAGTAGTCGAGTAGTCGAGTAGTCAAGCATTCGAGTAGGGGCAACTACGTGGAGTCGCCCTGTTTTCATCCCTCGCGGTAAAGCTTGCTTCATTGGCAATTCCTCCGAAAAGCAGTAATCAAGTATTCGAGTAGAGCCAAACTTATTCTGCCCCACCATACCACGCCCTCATCACCCATTACTCATTACCCAGCCACGAACCCTCACTTACTACACCAAGGCCCGTGGGCTATATCGACATCGTACACTACCGGCATGAAACTCTTTCGCGCTGCCCAGATGCAGGCGGCAGATCAGGCGGCCTGGCAAGCGGGGATTCCCTCGCTACTGCTGATGGAACATGCCGGGCAAGCAGTGGCCGACTTCGCGCTAGCGCGCTGGCCACAGGTACGGCGCGTGCTGGTGCTGTGCGGCAGCGGCAATAACGGCGGGGACGGCTACGTGGTGGCTCGGTTATTGCACCTAGCCGGACGCCAAGTAACGGTCCTTGCTGCCGCCGACGACCCGAACCGGCTCAGCCCCGACGCCGCCACCATGCGCCGCACCTATCTCGCCTACCCAGGGGCCGAGAGCGCACCGTTGACACTGGAACGCCTCGAGGCCAGCCTCAACCGGAGCGAACTGGTGCTCGACGCGCTCTTGGGGAGCGGCCTGAATCGGCCGCTGGAGGGCCTCTTGGCCGAAGTCGTAGCGCGTCTCAACACCGGCGGCCCAGACATCCTCAGCATCGATCTCCCCAGCGGCCTTAGTGCTGACACCGCCGAACCGCTAGGCCCCCACATCCGGGCTACGGCCACCGTGCAGCTAGCCGGGCCCAAGCTGGCTAGCGTGCTCTATCCGGCCAGGGCTGCCTTTGGAAACTGGGAAGTAGCCGATATCGGTATCCCCACCAGTATCCTAGACGCTTGCGGGACGGTGCTCTGGCTAACACCGGAGAGGGTGCGGCCGATGCTGCCGCGGCGGGCACCTGATGCCCACAAGTACCAGGTAGGAACGGTGCTGGTCATAGCGGGCTCGAGCCGCTATCAGGGGGCCGCCGTGCTTTGCTCCCACGCTGCACTGCGGGCCGGTGCGGGCCTGGTCACGTTGGCTGGCCCCGAGCGGCCCCATAACCTCCCAGCCGAGGTGATCCACGAAGCCGTCTCTTGGACTAGCCTGCCGCTTGACACGCTGGCTGCGCTGGCGCCCAAGCGGCAACAGCAGCGCGTAATTGGGCCAGGGCTAGGGGACGAGGCGCTGAGCTATCTGCCTGAGCTGATCGGCCTTAGCCCGGCGCCCACCATCCTCGATGCGACGGCATTAGCGGGCAATGACCTATGGCTTGAAGCTGTCCGGCGTCACGGTCGCTGCGTGCTCACCCCCCACTACGGCGAGGCGGCGCTGTTGCTTCAGCGCCCCGCTGCCGACCTAGCCCGCGATCCGCTGGGGTCAGCCGCCGCCTTGGCCGAGCAAGTCCAAGCGGTGGTAGTGCTCAAAGGCCAGCCAACAACCATCGCCGCGCCGGACGGCCGCCTAGCAGTGAGCACCCGCGGCCACCCCGGCATGGCCAGCGGCGGCACGGGCGACGCCTTAGCCGGGCTCTTAGGCGCTTGGTTAACCACCGGGGCCGACCCCTTCGAGCGTGCCTGCGCAGCGGTCTTCGTCCACGGCCTAGCCGGTGAGCTAGCCGCCCACAGTCATGGCGACGGGCTCACCGCCAGCGACCTGATCGCGCAGCTGGCGCCCGCTTGGCAGCAGCTAGTGCGTGGTACCATCCCCCGGTGATGCGCGTCCGCGTCCCAGCGACCAGTGCCAACCTAGGCCCAGGCTTTGACTGTCTGGGCCTAGCGGTGAACCTGCAACTCGAAGTGGAGGTTAAACCCGCCGAGCGCGACTTGCTCCATTACCACGGTCAAGGCTGCGTCCCCAACAGCGCCGACAACCTCATCCATCAAGGCTTTCACGCCGCTTTCAGCGAGCTGGGCCTGATCCCGCCCAGGGTGGCCTTTACGGCTTACAACCCCATCCCGCTAGCCCGGGGCCTCGGCTCGTCGTCGGCGGCACTGGTAGCGGGTGCGGCGCTAGCTGACGCCTGGCTTAAAGGGGCGCTCGGCCGCGACGGGGTCTTTCAGCTCACTGCGCAGCTCGAGGGCCACCCGGACAACGTGTCACCAGCCGTCTACGGGCAGTTCACGGTCTCGGCCAGAGCGCCCGATGGCCGCTTCGTAACGGCTTCGCACCCCCTCCCTGCCAACTGGCGGCTGCTCTTTGCCGTGCCCGGCTTCGAGCTGCCCACCAGCCAGGCTCGAGCGGTGCTGCCGGAGCGCTACCCCCGCAGCGACCTGATTCTGGCGGCCAGCCGCAGCGCCCTGTGGGTGGCCGCCGTCACGCTTAATAGGCCCGAGCTGCTTAGGGCAGCCGCTCACGATGTTGTCCATGAACCCTACCGCGAGCACTTGGTGCCGGGGATGGCAGCCTGCCGCCAAGCCCTGTATGCAGCCGGGGCCACCGCGGTCTTTCTGTCGGGAGCTGGCCCTGCACTGGTCGCTATCGTGCTGAGCGAGGCGGTGTTAGCGGGCTGCTGCAAAGCTATGAGCGATTTTGTGGGGGACAGCGGGCGGGTGCTCGAGCTTGCCCCCAGCGACGGCTATCAGGTGGTAACGCCTACCGTTTGATCGCCCGCAGCACCTTGAACTGCGGATCTTCCTGCAACAGCGCAACCTCTGCCCAGGAGGCCAACAGCGGCTCGTAGTGCATGGCCTTATTCGCCACCAGCGTCAAGCTGCCGCCCCGGCGCAGGCGCCGGCGGGCCGCTGTCAGGAAGGCTTCAGCGAGCTCGAGCCGCACCTGCTTCCCTACATGGCAAGGCGGGTTCATCACCACCACATCGAAAATTTCATCCGGAGGTAGCGCCGTGTCGCAGTCCGAGTGCAGCCAGCGGATCGCCAGACCGTGCCGCTGCGCGTTCTGGCAGCTAGCGGTGATGGCTGTGACATCATCGTCGAGGCCGGTAACGTGCGCTCCGGCCAAGGCTGCCATTAAGGCCAGGATACCGTAGCCGCAACCCAGGTCGAGCACCCGCTTGCCGCGCAGCGCTGCTAGGTCTAGGGCCGCCAGCAAGCGCTCGGTGCCGGGATCTAGCTTCCCTGTAGCAAACACACCGGGGTAGCTAACCAGCGCCAAGTCGGCAGCCGTAAACGCTACGGGCTGAACGGGTTCACAGGACTCCCGGCGCTTGACCAACCGCGTCAGGCGCCAACCCGCGCTCTTGGCCACGACTGAGAGCTGGCCGAACAGCCCCTCCGCGAGCCCCTCGTAACGCTTGGCCCCTTGGTCCTTGTGCAGCAGCAGATAAGCAGTCCCCCCAGGCATCAAGAGCCGCTGCCCGCCTTGCAGCTCGGCCACCACCCGCGCCGTGCCCTTATCGGCAGCCGGGGCCAGGCAGACCATCGCGGCGCTCTCTTTGTCAGCATCCCAGGGGAGCCCCGCTTGCACGCTCACCTGGGAGACTCCCGACAGCGTGGCCAGGGCGCAGCGCAGCGCCGCCGCCGAGGGCTCGAGCACCACCCTCCGTTTAGCCTGGGCCGCCAGCGCTACCACCCCGCCGTAGCCGGTAGCATCGACCAGCGTCTCGGCGTTAAGCTCGGCCTCGGCGACAAGCAGGCGCACCCCAACCGATAGCTCGGGATAGCTGCGCGTCCCCGGCTTGGTGGCATAGGGCAGCACCCGGCCCGGAAGCGCCAGGTTGCGCCACACTAGCGCGTCATACACGCTCGCTAGTATATAGCCGGGACGCTAGGACTAGGCGTCCCAGGTAGTGCTTACTCTTTTCTCACTCCTCTCTTCCCGTTTCTCGCTGACAATAGCAGGTATCATCTGGTTTGATCCTGCGGGTGCTCGCAGGACTGCGAATCGTTCTCTATCCTGCGGTTTACTCGCAGGACACCTTTGCAGAGATGATACCTGCGCTAAGGCGACTCAGTATTTGTGAAAACCGCTGAAGCTGGCCGCCACTGACTACCGATTCCTGAGTACAACCGCTTGCGGCAAGCGGTCATTATCCGTAGACTGACACCACCCTGGCAGCGCAAGGAGGCGACATGATCTCGATTCGGCAGTTGTTGCAGCAGAAGGGGGACACGGTCCATACCATCGGCCCCGAGGCCACCGTATATGAGGCCCTCAAGCTGATGGCTGAGCATAACGTCGGTGCCTTGGTAGTACTTAAGGAAGGAGAGCTTCAGGGAATCATCAGCGAGCGCGATTATGCCCGCAAGGTGATCCTGCACGACCGCCGCTCAAAAGAGACGCGGGTTAGCGAGATCATGACCGAGCAGGTCATCACCGTAAGCCCTGAACAGCTGCTTGAAGACTGTATGAATTTAATGACTGAGTGGCGCGTCCGCCACCTCCCGGTCGTTGAACACGGTCGGCTTATCGGCATTATCTCCATCGGCGACGTGGTTAAGGCGCTAATCTCGCAGCAGGCGTTTTTGATCGAGCAGCTCACCCGGTACATCGGCCGCCGGTAAACCTCACCCGCCACTGCGGGCGGCGGGTTATCCTTGGGCATGGAGTACGTCTTCCTAGCCGAACAGCGGCGCTTCAGCAGCGAGAAGCTCCAGAAAGTCCCGGTCTTTGACTCGGACAAAATGCTCCTGGACCAGTACTGCCTGGAGCCCGGCCAAGCTCAGCGGGTACACAGCCATAGCGAGCAGGACAAGGTCTATCTGGTGCTGGAGGGACAGGCGGTCTTCAGCATCGGCGGCGACGAGGAGCTGTTAGCCCCAGGTATGGCGGTCATCGCCCGGGCCGGCGTGCCGCACGGTGTGCGCAACGATTCGGCCAACCGCGTGGTGCTGCTGGTGGTGATGGCCCCGCGGCCAGCCTAACCTTATGACCCACGAGCACGCTTTGGGCTATGCCGTCGAACATCACTCTCGCTTCGCTCGGGTCGATCATTTGGGGATCGCGGTAATCGACCTCGAGGCGGCCAGCGAGCCGTACCGGCTGCTCGGCCTTGAGCCTGAAGGTACGGATGAGGTGATCGCTTCACAGCACGTTAAAGTACGGGCCTTTCGGGTCGGTGACAGCCTGCTCGAGCTACTGCTGCCCACCCACCCGGACAGCCCGATCGCCAAGTTTTTGGACCAGCGCGGGCCTGGGCTCCATCACTTAGCGCTGCGCGTGGCGCGGCTCGAGCCCGAAATTGCGCGGCTACAGGGGCTCGGTGCGCGCTTTATCGACACCGAGCCGAGAGTTGGTCGCGCCGGCACCCGCGTGGTGTTCTTGCACCCCAAGTGGGCGGGCGGGGTGCTGCTCGAGCTAGTCGAGCACCGGCCAGCCGAGTAAGATGGCCCCATGAAGCTCGCTCTGGTCGGTGCCGGCAAAATGGGCGGAGCAGTGCTCACCGGCGCGCTGCGCGCCGGGGTGCTGGCGCCTGAAGAGGTCGGCATCTATCACCCTGACGAGACCCGGCGCCAGACCCTAGCTGGCGCCTTTGGCGTAGTTGGTCTCAGCGATGACGATCTTCACCACGCCGAACGGATCCTGATCGCCGTCAAGCCGCAGTCGTTCGAAGCGGTGGCGCCGCTGGTCGCCCGGCGCAACGCCCCATACCTCTCGTTGATGGCGGGGGTATCGGCTATTACCATCGCCCATCGCGTCGGCAGTCACCGAGTGGTGCGGGCCATGCCCAACCTGGGAGCGCGGGTGGGGCTGAGCGCTACGGCCCTAGCCAGCTTGCCACAGGCCACCGCGAACGATCTGGCGATAGCTCACAGCCTGTTCGGCGCCATCGGTACTGTCTACCCCTTGCCGGAGTCACTGTTTGATGCTTTTACCGGCCTAGGCGGCTCAGGGCCAGCCTTCGCTGCGCTCTTTGCCGAAGCGCTAGCTGATGGCGGGGTGCGGGTCGGCTTCAGCCGCGACATCGCCCGCGACCTAGCGCGGCAGGTGCTACTTGCTACTGCCAAGCTGCTGGAGACCACACCACCCAGCAGCATCAAGGATGAAGTAGCCAGCGCCGGTGGCACTGCCATTACCGGCGTGATGGCGCTCGAGCAGTACGGCCTCCGCTACGCCACCATGCGATCAGTAGAGGACGCCACCCTCCGCGCCGCGGAGCTAAGCGGCAACAACAAGCGATGAGGTATCTGGCACTCCTCTGGCTGCTCGCCGCCCCGGCTTGGGCTCAGGAGTACTTTCCGCAGCGCGCCGGCATGTCCTGGACTTTTGACAACGGCCAGACGCAAACCCTGTCCGGCCCGCGCGAGCTACGCGGCCAACAGGTGATGGCGCTAACCCACTACTTCCAGGGCCAGCCGGTCTCGGAAGACTACCTCCTGTACACCGCTGAGGGTGTTTTTCTGATCGGCAGGGCTACCGGCGGTCAGCTCTTCTGGTACGACCCGCCACTGATAATCTATCTCGGCGAGCGGCTGCAAGTTGGCCAGGGCTGGCAGAGCACCACCCAGGTAGACGGCATCGAGATCACCCTCCGCGCCGACGTATTGGGGATTCGCGGCGTACAGACCCCCGCCGGGCGCTTTAACGCCCTGCAGATCCGCCAGCAGACCCTCACCAGCGGCGGCGCAGAGACTGTCCTAGAGCTATTTTTCGTGCCTACGGTGGGGGTGGTGCGCTGGATTACTGAGGACGGTACTCAGTTTGACCTAATCGAAAAGAACTTTTAGATGCATGCCCTCAGGCCGTGCCGGTTTGACGAAGGCTGTCAGCGCATACCCCCAGACGAGACCCGCCGTGTTTTACATCTCCTCGGGCGCCGCTACGCCTAACAGCGCCAGCGCTGTTGCCAGCGTCTCCTTGACACGGCGCACCAGCGCCAGGCGCGCCTCGCGCAAGCCGGGTGCAGCTCTGAGGACCGGGGTGTCGGGTCGGCCCTGCGAGTCTTTGTGGTTATAGTAGCTGTTCCAGGCGGTAGCCAGCTCGAGCCCGTACTGCGCAACCTGATGCGGAGCCAGCTCGCGGGCGGCAGTAGCGATCACCTCCGGCAGGCGCGCCACTACCTGTGCTAGCTTGGTCTCTAGCTCACCGACCTGGCTAAAATCGGCCCCCGCTTCGCTCAGCCCTTCCGCGGCGCGGAGGATGCTGCTGGCTCTGGCCTGGGCGTACTGGAGATAGGGGGCCGAGTCGCCCTGAAGGCTTAGGGCCTGCTCCCAGCGGAAGTCGATGATCTTCTTGGCCTCGCTTTTGAGCATGGCGAAGCGGAGCGCCCCGATGCCGACCTGCTGAGCCACCTCGTCGCTGTGCTTCAGCGTGGGGTTTTTCTCCATCACTACCGCCTTAGCGCGGCTAGTGGCCTCAGCGATAACCGTGTCGATGGCTAGCGTCAGCCCCTTACGGCCCGACATCGGCTGCCCCTCGAGCGTGACTACTTCGTAGGCCAGGTGGTGCGAGCCGTCAAAAGCTCGCCGCCCTGCCGGGGTGTTGGAGAGTGCTAACGCGGTGCGGACGATGGTCTGCGGGTGCGACTGGCGCACGTCGATGACGTTGATAATCCGTTCACCGTGGGCAAAGGTTCTCCCATCAGGGTGTATCTCGCCACCAGCAGAGCTGGAGTAGAGCACTTTGCCCGAGGGCTGGGTGTCGAAGCGGCTGAAGGTCAAGCCTTCAAAAAGACCGGCCTTCCAGAACTGGTAGCCGACATCCTTGGCCACGTACATGGCGCTGCCGTCACTACGCACCAGCACCACATAGGGCTCTTCCAGGCCGGGGATGAAGCTAGAAACATCCATCACCAGCGCCCCGGCATACTTTCCCTCGCTGGGCCGCGACACGTCAGGGCTGCGCTCCATGATCTCGAGCCCTTGGCGCAAGAAACCGCTACTGACCACATCCGACTCCCACACTAAGAGGTCGTACTCGGCGCCGATGGCGTAGTAGGTCGTTAGTTGGGCGCGCAAGACCCGCTCGACTTCGCTCCGCAGTTCGCCCCGCTCGAGCCTATGCAGCACCGCTAAGACGCCCGCCTCGATCCGCTCGCCATCCGCCTCTTTGGCCTGCTGCAAGCGCACGTACAGCTCGCCGATCCAGTGGTCGTACTTGCCCCCGTCGTAGCGGGCGCCGAAGTACTCCACGGCAAAGAGCGACTCGGCGGCCTGCCGACCGGTATCATCGATATAGTTCTGGACCTCGACCTCATACCCGGCCGCCCGCAGAATGCGGGCACAAGCGTCGCCCAGGACGATATTGCGCAGGTGGCCGACGTGTGCCTCCTTGTTGGGATTGACGCTGGTATGCTCGACGATCACCTTCTCGCCCTGCGGCGCTATCACTGGCCGGGTAGTAGCTATCGCTTCGACAAAGCTGCCCCGCTCGACATGTACATTGATATAGGGCCCCACCGCTTCGGCCCGCACGATGCCGGGCGGCAGCGCCAGGCGCGCCACGATCTGCTGTGCGATGGCTGAGGGGTTCTGGCGCAGTCGGCGGGCTAAGGCAAAGGCTAGCGGCGTGCCGTAATCGCCAGGCTTCCCTTCCGGCACCTCCTGAATCACAATCTCCGCATCCGCCACACCCAACTCGGCAACGGCGGCCTGCAAGGCGGTCTTAAGCTGTGCTTTGAGAGTAAGCATGGCGCTACGCTATCACGCCCCTTCATCACATACCCACCTCGGCTGCCTATACTGGGCTCGGAGGTCGCCAATCTTGTAAGCTAGCTCGCAGCATCGCTTGGTCGATCGCCTAAACTTGACATATGATGACTCAAGTTTATTGCCCCGAACGGAGGCAGTGAATGGACACCCAGCCCCCCCCTGAGACTTTCGACCAACCCATCCCGGTCTGCCCAGTACGCGGCTCGGTCTTGTATCCCACCATGGTGATGCCGATCGATGCCGGTCGGCCTATTTCGATCCGCGCCATCAATGCCGCCTTGGATCGCAACCGCGTGATTTTGATCGTCAGCCAACAGGACAAGGATGTCGAGGAGCCGAGTGCCAAGGACCTCTACAGCGTAGGGACCGCCTGCAACATCCTACGCATGAAGAAAAACCCCGACGGTAGCATCCAGATGCTGGTTCAGGCCTTTGCCCGCGTCACCGTCACCCGCTACCTCAGCGGTGACACCATCCAGGCAGAGGTTGAGCCGCTGGAAATTCCTAGCGGCGATCCCCTCGTGCTCGAGGCCTCCTTCCGCGAGTTGCGCGAGAAGTTCTCGAGCATGATCGAAGCGGGCCGTAACTTCCAGCCTGAGTTAGCTCAGTTCATCATGAATCTCGAGGATGCCGGGCAGTTGGCGGACTACATCGCCTATCACCTCGACTTCCGGCTTGAAGACAAGCAGGCGGTCTTGGAAGCCCCCACTGTGGCCGAACGGGTGCGCAAGGTGCTGGTCTTAATCGATACCGAGATCGAGCTGGCCGAAACGCAGCGCCGGGTGCAGCGCGAGGTCAAGGAGGAGATCGACCGCAATCAGCGCGAGTACTTCCTGCGCGAGCAGATCAAGGTATTGCAGCGGGAGCTGTCCGGCTCCGAAGAGGGGGACGACGAGATCGAGCTGTTCCGCACCAAGTTTGTTGAGGTGGGCCTACCGGACGAGGTGAAGAAAGAGGCCGAGCGCGAGCTGAACCGCCTCTCGCGGATGCACCCCGACTCCGCTGAGGCATCGGTCATCCGCACCTACCTAACCACCCTGACCGAGCTGCCCTGGAACGCCCGCAGCGAGGACTCGCTCGAGCTCTCTCGCGCGGCGGAGATCCTCGACGAGGACCACTACGGTCTGGACAAGATCAAAGACCGCGTCTTGGAGTTCTTAGCGGTGCGCATGCTCAAGGCCGAGCGCGCCAAGAAGGGCGACCTAGACAAGAACGAGGTCAACAAGGGGCCGATCTTGCTGTTTGTGGGGCCGCCCGGCGTCGGCAAGACCTCGATCGCCAAATCGATCGCCAAGGCCTTGGGGCGCCAGTACGCGCGCATCTCCCTGGGCGGCGCGCGCGACGAGTCGGATATTCGCGGCCACCGCCGCACCTACATCGGCTCGATGCCGGGGCGGATCATCCAGGGGATCAGACAGGCCGGCACCAAGAACCCGGTGTTTTTGCTCGACGAGGTCGATAAACTCGGCGTGTCGTACCAGGGCGACCCCTCGGCGGCCCTCTTGGAGGTGCTGGACCCGGCCCAGAACAGCACCTTTGTGGACCATTACCTGGGTGTCCCTTTCGACCTCTCGGAGGTGCTCTTCATCGCCACCGCCAACTACGCCCAGAACATCCCCGAGCCGCTGATGGATCGCATGGAGCTGCTGGAGTTCCCGAGCTACCTCGAGGCCGAGAAGTTAGAGATCGCCAAGCGCTACCTAGTCCCGCGCCAACTGCAAGAGAACGGCTTAACCTCGCGCCAGCTCGATATTTCTGACGCGGCGATCAGCAAAGTTATCAGCGGCTACACCCGCGAAGCCGGTGTGCGGCAGCTCGAGCGCACAATCGGCACGCTGGCACGCAAGGCAGCCCGGCGGATCGCGTCGGGCGAAGCCAAGCGGGTGCGGATCAGTGAGCGCAGCCTGGAGCCCCACCTGGGCCCTGAAAAGTACAGCTCCGAAGCCGAGGGGCAGGAGAACCTGATCGGGGTTGCCACCGGCATGTACTACACCCCGGTAGGGGGCGACATCTTGTTCGTGGAGACCTCGGTTACGCCCGGCAAGTTCGGCTTTGTGTTGACCGGGCAGCTCGGCGAGGTGATGAAGGAGTCGGCTCGAGCCGCCCTGACCTATGCCAAGATGAACGCCGAGCGCTTCGGCATCACCAAAGAGCTGCTCGAAGAGAGCGAGATCCACATCCACGTCCCCGCCGGAGCCACCCCCAAAGAGGGCCCCAGCGCCGGGGTAGCGCTGGCTACTTCGCTGATTAGCGCATTGACGCACCTGCCTGTTCGCAAGGATGTAGCCATGACCGGTGAGATTACTCTGCGCGGGCGGGTCTTGCCGATCGGCGGCCTGCGCGAGAAGGCGCTAGGGGCTAAGCGCGCAGGCATCAAGCACATCATCTATCCCGCCAAAAATACCCCCGACTTAAGCGATATCCCCGTTCATCTGCGCCGCACCCTAGCCTTCCACCCGGTCGATAGCCTCGACCAGGTGCTCGAGCAGGCGCTAGTGGGCGGCCTGAGCGCACTCGAAGCTAATACTAAGGGCGAAACCCCAAGCGAAAAGGCGCCAAAACGGCGCAAGCCCGAGGGTGTGCCGGCCCAGGCCTAAAGTACGGTTTTTGCTGTCGCTGCGATCACCGCCGACCTATAGCAGGTATCATCTGGTTTGATCCTGCGGGTGCTCGCAGGACTGCAAATCGTTCTCTATCCTGCGGTTTACTCGCAGGACACCTTTGCAGAGATGATACCTGCGCTAAGGCGACTCAGTATTTGTGAAAACCGCTGTAGTGGCGGTGATCAGCCTTAGCGCTGCCCACCCACGACCAAACAGGTTATCCTAAGGCGCTATGAGACCAAAAGCCTTAATCGCCGCCAACTGGAAGATGAACAAACTACCCAGCGAAGTCTCGGCCTGGGTCCGCGATCTCAAGGACGCCTTGACCGGCAAGGTGTTGAATGCCGACCTGGCAATCTGCGCGCCTTATCCGCACCTTCCCGCGCTGGTCGAGGCCGTTCGACGGACCGCCATTCGACCCGGCGCTCAAGATGTCAGCGCCCATAAGGCGGGCGCCTATACCGGCGAGGTCGCGGCTGCCATGCTCCAAGACGTGGGCGTGGAGCTCGTGATCATCGGTCACTCCGAGCGCCGTCAGTACCACCAGGAGAGTGACACCTTGATTAACGCCAAACTCCAGCGGCTGCAGGAGCATGGGCTAGTGCCGATCCTGTGTATCGGTGAGACCATCACCGAGCGCGAGGCCGGAATGACCGAGCAGATTGTGCTGGGGCAGCTCACAGCCTGCCTGCAAGGGATCAGCCTAAAGCTGGCTGCGGAGCTTATCATCGCCTACGAGCCGGTGTGGGCCATCGGCACCGGCAAGACCGCTACCGCTGAGGACGCGCAGGAGGTGTGCGGCGCTATCCGCACCACGCTGCTAAAGCTCTACCCGACCCTGGCTGAAGGGATCCGGATCCTCTACGGCGGCAGCATGAAGCCTGACAATGCCGCCGAACTGTTAAGCCAGCCCGACATCAACGGCGGCTTAGTGGGCGGGGCCAGCCTGGAGGTAGCCTCGTACCTGGGGATTGCGGAGGGGGCATGAACCCGCTTGCCACGCTGCTCGAGCGGCTCGCCGGCCTCGGTGCCGATGCTCTGCTGATCAGTGCGCCAGCTAATGTGCGCTACTTAAGCGGCTTCTCCAGCCCTGAAGACGGGCGCGTGCTGCTGAGTGCCGATGGCGCCCTGCTGCTGACTGATGGGCGCTACATCGCCCAGGCGAGCGAAGAG
Source organism: Truepera sp. (assembly GCA_018333895.1). Classification (GTDB taxonomy): domain Bacteria; phylum Deinococcota; class Deinococci; order Deinococcales; family Trueperaceae; genus JAGXSJ01. The sequence goes on along the minus strand of JAGXSJ010000130.1, from coordinate 1,324 downwards.
TCGCGCCTTGAGGTAGCTATTACCGAACTCGGCAAGCCCTGGCACCAAGACGTAGCCGAGCGCGTGCCGGGTAAGACGCTGGCGGTAGAGGCCGATCACCTCACCCAGCAGCTCTTTGAACAGCTCAAGGAGAAGCTTGACGGCAAGGTCGTGGCCACTAGCGGCTGGGTAGCCGAGCTGCGGCTGCTTAAGACCCCTGCTGAGCTCGCCCACCTGCGCGAAGCCGCGCGGATCACCGACGCAGCTTTCAGCCATATTCTGGGGGTCATCGAGCCGGGGCTCAGCGAGGTCGAGGTAGCGCTTAAGCTCGAAGCCTTTATGCGCCAGCACGGTGCCGATGGCAAAAGCTTCGAGATCATCGTAGCTAGCGGGCCGCGTAGCGCCATGCCGCACGGGGTGGCCTCGCAGAAGCGTCTGGCCGCTGGCGAGCTGGTCACCCTTGACTTCGGCGCTAAAGTCCAGGGCTACCATGCCGACATGACCCGCACCATGGCGCTAGGCGAAATCAGCAGCGAACTGCGCCGCCTGTATGACGCCGTACTGCGTGCGCAAGAGGCTGCCCTGGCGGCACTGGCCCCCGGCAAGGACGGCCAGGAGATCGACGCTCTGGCCCGCGGCATCCTAGCCGAAGCCGGTCTGGATGGCTATTTCAGCCACGGCTTAGGCCACGGCGTGGGCTTGCAGATTCACGAAGGCCCCAGGCTGTCCAAGACCATCTCCCAGGTACTTAAACCCGGCATGACGGTGACCGTAGAGCCGGGCATCTATATCCCCGGCTTGGTCGGGGTCAGAATTGAAGACCTGGCGGTGATTACCGAGACAGGCTATGAGCGGCTGTCGCATAGCGACAAGGCGCTGATGGTGCTGTAAGCGGCTGCGCGGTGGGTCTCATCACTCATTACCCATCACCCTTACAGCGTGCCCGCAGGCGGGAGCGTCAGCCTTAAGGTACCGGTGGCATCGTTAAAGATCAGAATTATCCGGTAGACCCCCTGCCCTTGCCGCAGCGTCTCATTAACAGTAATTCGCTGGCCGGCACCGAACTCGGCTCGGAATACCACCCGCTCAGGCCTACCGGCTTGCCCGGTTTGGAAGCTGGCTAGCTGTTCAAAAGAAGCCTCGATCATCACTGTCCCCCGGCTTAAGCTGCCTTCCACGCCAAAGGCAAACTGTTGGGCGGTGGTGGTACGCCGCGACAGCTCGGCGGTGTGGGTCTTTTTATAGACCAAGACGGGGGTATGGGGCGGCAAGCCCAGGTACCAACCGCCGAAGAACTCGCCGACCACGAAAAAGACAGCGGTTAGCAGCAGAATGAAACTCAGCA
>JAGXSJ010000129.1 GCA_018333895.1 Truepera sp. | reverse complement strand
AGAACAACCCTCTTCTCCTTAATTTTGCTCGGTCGCTACTCCGATGAGTTAGTCGGTTGAGCCTCTACTGGGAAGAGAGTTGTCCCGGTGTGAATCATCAAGCTTCTCCGCTATAACGTCACCTCCTTTGTCTTAACTATACGTCTAACCCGGCTAAAAAAAGGTAAACCAACTCCTAGCGCAACGGTGGTAAGGCTGATACAATTAAAAATTGGAGTGCTAAAATTGCCACCCGTGCTACCTACAGCGGTTTTCACAAATGTTGAGTCGGCTAGGTGCAGGTATCATCTCCGCAAAGACGTCCTGCGAGTAAACCGCAGGATAGGCAACGATTCGTAGTCCTGCGAGCACCCGCAGGATCAAACCAGATGATACCTGCTATAAGGCGTAGCGGGTAAGGGCCCCTACAGGCGAACAAGCTGAACCAGCACAAAAGCGCTAAACCCCGCGGCACTAAGGGCTGCAAGGCGCATGGCCGTGCGGTAGTTGGCGGTCACCTCAGCCTCGGCAAAGTGCTTAGCCCAGCGCAACAAGCCGACAGCAATTAGCCCGAAGAAACCCGCCAACAGGGCCAGCCACACTCCACCGAAGTGTACTAGGACGATGGGTGCCAGTAACAGGCCACCTAATGCCATGATTACCACAGCTAGCAGAAGCGCACGACGCGGGCCGAGTAGGACCGGGAGGGTGCGGTCACCGCGCCGCCGGTCTTCTTGCGTCTGATAGCTCTGGGTAACGAGATACAGGCCCGTTACGAGGCAGGCGGCGCTCAGCATGCCCAGCAGGGCTGTCGGCGTTAGCAACGAGGCCAGCGCGGGCTGTGCCACCAGCCAACCGGCGGCAAAACCGATCGACCCTTGGCCGAGTCCGACCGCTAGGAGCGCTAACCAGGGATTAGCCTTGAGGCGTGTCTTAGGGTGAGAGTAGGCGGTGGCGATCAGAAACAGGGCCACCCAGGCGGCGGCAAAACTGGCGTTGACCGCGAACGCTAGCGGTAACCCTAGCACTTGCACCACCAACGAGAAGCGCAGCAGGCCGGCATCGACCGGCGGCGGAATTAAGAGCCCGCCGATAGGCCCCTCATCGCGGTCGAAGTAGGAGTTAAAGGCGGTGGTGCCGCCGTATAAGAATAGGTGCAGGGCCAGATAAGCCAGCCAGAAGTCAAGGCCGATAACGCCGCCGGCTAGCAGCACCCCCCACAGGTAGATCGGTGACAACAGCAGGTTAAAGGGGAGGCGGAGGTGGGTAAGGTAACGGAGCCACATAGCTAACGCCTTAACTAGCACGCAACTCGAAAACGGCCAGCTCAGGCGGGCAGTTAAGCCGTAGCGGCACCATGCTGACCCCTAAACCGCGCGAGACGTAGGCGCGGGCGGGCGCCTCAACCCACCCGGCCCGGAAGCGCTGGCCGTAGCGCGAGGAGGTTACCGGGGCGCCAAGGTAGGGGAAGTAGACCTGTCCGCCGTGAGTATGGCCGCACAGCACCAGGTCTACCTCGGCTGGGATCAGCGGCAGCATGTCGGGATTGTGCGACATCAAGAGGCAGGTTGCCCCCTTGGGCCGCCCGCCGATGGCCGCCGCCAGGTCAGGATAGCCGGTGCGGAAGTCGTCTACGCCGGCCAAGTACAGGTCGTCGCGCAGCGCTACGCCACGGTTATTGAGAATGGTGACACCTGCTTCCTGTAAGGGCCGCCGTAGCGAGGTGATGGGTCGGAACCTGAAGTGATCATGATTACCCCACACCCCCCAGACCCCTAGCGGCGCGCTGAGCTGGCTAAGGGCACTGACCAGCGGGGTTAGCTCCTCTTCAGCGAAGCGATCGACGAAATCGCCGGTGATAAGGATCAGGTCGGGGTGCTCGAGCCTTGTTGCCTCGACCCAGGCGCTGACCGAACCCTGGCGCATAAAAGGGCCGTAGTGCAGATCGCTGAGCTGCACGATCTTAACGGGGGCGCTAAGCGGCAACTGCAAGGTGTGCCGACTGACCTCGAAACGGTAAGTATTGAGGGCTAGCTGACCGGTGGCCAGCCCTAGCGCCATCCCACCAGCAAGTTTTAGGAAGTGGCGGCGAGTCATGCCCGACATCCTCTCATCCTAACTGCCGAGGACCGTGTCGCAGCAACTGCGGATCACAGGGTAGGATATTTCACATTGTGACCGTCTAGGATTGTGCGGCTGTGTAAATATCGTATGCTGACGCCTTGCAGGGACCTCTCGTGGAGCCATCGCAGAGCAAGATTCTCATCATCGACGACGAACCCGCCAATCTGCTGCTGCTAAGCCGCATCCTCACTAAGGCGGGTTATAGGGCGGTGGAGACGATTAACGATTCGCGCGAGGCGCTGCCCGCCTTTGCCTGCAATCAGCCTGACCTGGTCATCGTCGATTTGCACATGCCCCATCGTGACGGCTTTGAGATCATCGCGGGGCTGCGTCAGCACACCCCAGCAGGGGTATTTTTGCCTATCATCATGCTGACTGCCGATACCAACCCCGAGGTGGAGCTTAAGGCGCTTAAGTTGGGCGCCAACGATTTTCTGAACAAGCCCTTTCAACCGGTGCAGATTGCGCTACGGGTAAGGAACCTGCTGCATACCAGGCAGCTTCACCGCTCCTTGCAAGAGCACAATCAGCAACTTGAAAGGCGCGTTAGGGAGCGCACCATCGAGCTAGATACAGCCCGCCTCGATATCCTGGAGCGCCTAGCGCGGGCCGCGGAATACCGCGACTTCAGCACCGGGAGGCATGCCCAGCGAGTAGGAGAGATCTCTGCCCTACTCGCGCGCAAGCTCGGTCTGCCGGAACCCCAAGTGGAGTTGGTCCAGCGCGCCGCGCCCCTTCACGATGTTGGCAAGATCGGCATCCCAGACGAAATCCTGCTCAAACCCGGCAGCTTGACGCCAGAGGAGTTTGAAGTCATGAAGACTCACATAGCTATCGGCGTCAAGCTCCTTGCCCATGGGCATTCACAGCTAATTCAAGTGGCTGAATTGATCGCCCTGACCCATCACGAGCGTTGGGACGGTAGCGGCTATCCGCGGGGCCTTAGCGGCGATGCCATTCCGATATTCGGTCAAATAGTGGCCGTAGCCGACGTGTTCGATACGCTGATCCACGAGCGCCCCTACAAGCGGGCCTGGCCGGTGGAGAAAGCCGTAGCTGAGATCAACCTCATGAGCGGCAGGTGGTTTAACCCCAAGGTGGTGGTGGCTTTCTTGCAAGTGCTCGCCGAGCAGAGCCAGCTCTTAAAGCTTGAGGCCTCCGTCTAAGCGAGCAAGCTCACACTTGCCTCCGTGTTTTTGGTGTAAACTCCAGCTACCACGGAAAGGAGGTGGTCATCATCAAACAAGCGACCAGTGGAGGTACCCGTCGAGGGTAACCAAAGCCGCTGTTAAGGGGCTTTGGCCCTTTAGAGCTAGACGGCTACCGACAGCCCCGAGGCTACCTCGGGGCTATTTTTAGCTGCCAGGTTCAGCTTGCACCCGCAGCAGACCGACCCCTAACAGCCGCAGATAGCCGATAATTACCGCCACCATCAGACCGGCCGCTAGCGGCAAGACTCCCGCTAGGCCAAGGCTGGCCACGGTGAAGCCGGCTGCTACCGGGCCGATCAAACCGCCGATGTCCCAGGTGACGGTATAGAGGCTAAAGGCGCTACCGCGCAGGGCTTTGGGTGCGGCGCGGCTGAC
>JAGXSJ010000128.1 GCA_018333895.1 Truepera sp. | reverse complement strand
GTAGCGCGGACCGGTGCCGAGCTAGCTACTCAGCCGCAGCTAAAGAAGTACACCGATACGCAGCGGATCTTTGTCGTTCTCAGCGCCATGATTGAGAAGACCATGCAGGCGATTGCCGAGGGGGATGTAGCGGCGGCACGGCAGGGGCTGACTATGGACGACGAGATTGACGACTTATACCAGCAGATACAGCGGGAGCTGCTGACTTATATGATGGAGAGCCCGAAGGTGATCACTACGGCCTTAAGGCTGATGAATGTGGGGCGGTACTTAGAGCGCTTGGGCGACCATTTGGAGAACGTCAACGAGCACACCATCTTCTGGCTTACCGGTGAGCGGTTGTAGTTAGCTGTGCTTCCCCCCTTGGCCCTAGTAACGACGATACTGGCAGCGCTGGCTGCCTACCTGTTACAGCCGGAGTTGCGCGCGGCGGTCAATGAGGCGGTAGCGCTGATCTTGAGGGCAGATATTGCCCCCCTGCGGGACTACTTGCTCAGTTTCGGGCCGTGGGCGGTGGTGGTGTCGGTGCTGCTGCAAATCATCACCTCGGTGCTTGCTCCACTGCCTAGCTTCGTGTTGACTTTTGCCAACGCCTTCGTCTTCGGCTTCTGGTGGGGGGTCATGCTAACCTTTAGCTCAGCGCTGTTGGCTTCGGCCATCTGCTTTGGCATCGCCAGGATTCTGGGGCGCCCGGTAGTCGAGCGTCTGGCCACCCGGCGCGCGCTCGAGGCGACCGACGTTTTCTTTGTGCGGCACGGCCTTTATGCGGTCGTAATCGCCCGGCTGATCCCCTTTATTAATCCCGACGTGATCAGTTATGCAGCCGGGTTAACCTCCTTACGCTGGCGGGTTTTTCTAATCAGCATTGCGCTGGGATCGATCCCCTCGACGCTGCTTTACTCGTACCTGGGTGCTTCAGGGGTCACTGCGGTCGGTTGGCTCCTCATCCCGCTAGTAAGCCTCGGCCTATTGACGCTGGCTATTGCGCTGTTAAGGTCGCGAAGCAAGGCGGGGGAGAGGCTGACCGGCCCGGCTGCCGACTAACGCTGTTGTCTAGCAAGATTCCCTCGGAATGCTAGCGGGGGGTGGCTTAACTGCCCCCCGACGCACAGTCGCCAAGGTCTTGGGCGGGCGCTTCCCGCACCGATCTGGCAGGTAAGGAGCTGCTCCCGGCCGAGCGACTTGCCGCTTGCGAGCACTCCGAGCCGATCTCAAAATGTGCTAGTATTGCGTCAGAAACGATCATTTCCCGTTTTTCACGACGCCCAACCTCCAACCCATAACCCCATAAGTGGAGCACAAGTGGGAAAACCACTAGCAATTTGCCAACTTTTGAGTAAAATGGTGGGAGATTGTGGGAGAGTGTGGGAAGAGTGTGATAGATTGACTTAGAGTGAATAGGCGTTAGCCGAGGCGAAAGCCGGACCTCCGGCTAGCTAACAGCCTCACTCCGCAGTGGGAGGTTGGTGGGAGATGCCGTTCGGCGAGTTCCAGTATGCGGTGGATGACAAGGGACGGGTGATCGTCCCGCCGCCGTTTCGGGAGTTCGTCGATGACGGTATGGTGCTGACCCGCGGCATGGAAGGCTGCCTCTATATCTTCCCGCTGGCCGCCTGGCGGCGCATCGAGGAGCGGCTGACCGAGCTGCCGCTGACCGATGCCGAGGCGCGCAATTTCGTCCGCTTCTTTTATTCCGGTGCCGCCAAGGCCAAGATCGACAACGCCGGGCGGATCACGCTGCCCGCTACCTTGCGCACGTTCGCCGATCTCAACACCAATGTCGTTATTGCTGGAGCACCCAACCGCCTGGAAATCTGGAGCGAGGCGCGGTGGTTGGCCAACCTAGCCGAGGTGCAGAGCAAGCCGCCCGCGCCGGAGCTGCTGCGGGAGTTGGTGGGCTGATGCTGGCGCATACCCCGGTGATGGTGGCGGAGTGCCTAACGGCTTTGGCCGTACAGCCCGGTGCCTGGTACCTAGACGGCACTTTTGGTGCGGGTGGGCACTCTTGGGCTATCTTGCAGGCGGGCGGCTCAGTCTTGGCCATCGATCGCGATCCCAGCACTCGCCGCTATGCCGACGCGCTCACCGTTCCGGCGGGGAGGCAGTTCCGCTGGGTAGAAGCAAACTTTCAGGAGCTGGCGGGGGTTGTCCAGGAGGTCGGGTTAACGGGCGTGGCGGGGGTGCTGCTCGATCTTGGTCTGTCCAGCATGCAGCTCGAGGCCGAGCGGGGCTTTGCCTTTCGGGAGGGCGGTCCGCTGGATATGCGCATGAGCCGATGCGGAGAGTCCGCTGCCGATATCGTCAATAGCTACGATGCTGAAGCGTTAGCCGAGCTGCTCTATCGCTACGGTGAGGAGCGCTACAGTCGGCGCCTAGCTAAGGCCATCGTCGCGGCACGCAGCGAGGCACCTATCACCCGCACCGAGCAGCTGGTCGAGATCATCCTACGCGCTTATCCTGGCGGTCCACGGCGCGATCATCCGGCGCGGCGCACCTTTCAGGCGCTGCGCATCGCCGTTAACGAGGAACTAGGCGCCCTCGAAGCGGCCCTGGCCGGGGTCGAGCGCTGCCTGCTGCCGGGTGGGCGGCTGGCGGTCATTAGCTACCACTCCTTAGAAGACCGCATCGTTAAGCGCTTTATTCGCGCCAGCACGCAGCTTGAGGCGCTGCACAAGCGGCCGCTTACGGCGAGTGAGGCCGAGATTGAGGCCAACCCCCGCGCGCGCAGCGCCAAGCTGCGCAGCGCCGAAAGGCGCCGTGAGGCATCATGACCCGGCGCACGCGACGGCTCTTTCTGCTCTATCTCGGACTGCTGGTGGTGCTGGCCGGTCTGGGGGCCGCCAATCAGCAGCTCTATCGCCAACAGGTCGCACTGATGACCCAAAAAGCCGTGTTGCAGGTAACGCTTAGCGATCTGCGCCGCGCTAGCGCCAGTATCACCGGCGCCTTGGCGGTGCGCGAATGGGCCCATCAGCGCGGCATGATCGCTGTTCCTAACGCTAGAGAGGTCCGCGACGTGGCGCCGGTGCCACCACCCATTCTCCCTGTCCCGGAACGGGGTTTGGAGGTTCACACCGTATGGCGCTGAAACCCCCCACCCCAGAGCAAGAGCTGCGGCTACACCGCAAGTTGCTCTTCCTTGGCCTGCTGATCTTGCCGCTGTTAGCGGCCCTGTACGGCTTCGCCTCGTTGCAGATGTCGCTCCCTCAGTGGCCCCAGGCGCTGGCCGAGTCTCCGCGGCGGGGAGCCATCTTAGCGGCTGATGGCACCATCCTGGCCGAAGGGAGTGTAGAAAACCGGCGCTATCCGCAAGGTACGTTAGCAGCGCACCTAGTCGGCTTCAGCGGGGCGGTGCAGCCCGATGGGAGGTTCGGTTTAGAGGGGCTCGAGCTAACGCTAGATAGCCGGTTGCAGCGCGGCGAAACCGTTACGCTAACGATCGACCCCAAGATCCAGGCGGTAGCCCAGGCCGAGCTGCGTGCGGGCATCGAAGCTCATCAAGCCCTGAGCGGCACAGTGGTGATGATCGAGGCCGGTACCGGCCGCATCCTGGCGGCAGCGAGCTACCCGGAGTTCGATCCTAACCGCCAGCGCGAGGTGCGAGATCGCAGCAGCCTTGTCAACAAGGCCTTCCTGGAGCAGCTCGAGCCGGGTTCGACCTTTAAGTCGTTCGTGATCGCCGCGCTACTCGAGGCCGGGCGGCTAGCCCCGAACGAGGTGCTGACGCTCGAGCGGGCTCTGCGCGTGGGGGGGCAGACCTTCCGGGATGTGATCCCCCACGATCAGACCTTAAGCATAGCTGAGATCTTGCGCTACTCCAGCAACATCGGCCTGATCAGGTTGGCCCAGCGCTTCAGCCCCGAGGAGCTTCACGACTGGCTGCGGCGCTTCGGTTTTGGGCGCGAGGTTGGCCTGCGGCACAGCTTTACCCGCCGCGGTGCCATTAACCCCTGGACCTCTTGGGTGCCGCAAGACCAGGCTTCGGTGTCGATCGGGCAGAGCCTGTCCACTACCACCTTGCAACTGGCCGTGGCCTACAGCATCTTCGCCAACGACGGCCTGCTGGTGCCGCCGCGTTTGCTGGAGGATGAACCGTGGGACAAGCCGCAGCGCGTCATTAGCCCCGAGGTGGCCAGGGCCGTGCGGAACATGCTAGTCTTCGCCGTCGAAAGCAGCAGCGCCCGGCGCGCAGCGGTCCCCGGCATCCCCTTGGCGGGCAAGACCGGCACCGCTAACATCTTTGATACTGAGCAGGGGCGATACCTGCAGGGAGAATACGCCGTAGGCTTCGCCGGCATCTTCCCGGCTGATAACCCCCGCGTCACGATGGTGATCTACCTCAAACGCCCTCAGATCGGCAGCTTGAGCGTGTTGGTGACCACCCCCATCTTTCATGCTATCGCCAGCGAGACCGTGGCGCTGTGGGGCCTGCCGCCGCAACCGACCCGCCTGGTGCAGCAGCGGTAGATGGGTGGGTGTATAGTGTGTAATATGTGTAACTTGCTCAACAACACCCTCTCCACCCCCGCAGTGGTTAGTGACGTGAGGGGATGATGATCACCGCCGCTTGGCTGGCCGCCCTAGGAGGCGGGTGCGTGGCAACAGGCGAGCTGCCATCAGCGCGCGGCGTCGCATTTCACTCCGCTCAGGTCCGCCCCGGCGACGCCTTCTTCGCCCTCCCCGGCGCTAGCCGGCACGGGCTGGACTATGCTGCTGAAGCCCTCGCCAAAGGGGCCGCCTTTATCGTGTCAGATCGGCCCCAGCCGCGCGGGGTGACGGTGCCCGATCCAGCCGGGCTGCTGCTTAAGGCCGGGGCCTTCGCCCGGTCGCAGCTAGCCGTACCGGTCATCGCGGTGACCGGCTCTGCCGGCAAGACCAGCACCAAGGCCATGATCAGCGCCGCGCTAGAGGCGGCCGCCACCCCAGGAAACTTCAACACCCCCCTAGCCCTGGCGCAGACGCTAATTGCGGCCTGGCTTAAGCCGCCGCGCCACCTGGTGCTCGAGCTCGGCATCGACCGCGTAGGCGACATGGACTCCTTAATCGCGCTAACTAAACCCACCCACAGCGTCTTGACCTTGATCGCTAGCAGCCATCTCAGCGGCTTAGGCGACATCAGACAGGTAGCCACCGAGAAGTGCAAGCTCCCGGCTGCCGCCCGCGGTTGGGTCAGCGCCGCAGCATTACCTTATCTGCTGCCCGGACTGCAAGCTGGCAGCATCGTCTACGGGCTTGATGGTGACTCAGGCTGCGACGTGACCGGGCGGGTACTAAGGAGCGAAGCCGCCCGGCAGCAGCTCGAAGTCTTGGGCGTGCGCTTTTGGCTCCCTTATCCAAGTCCGGTGATGGCTCGCAACGCGGTAGCGGCCATGGCGCTAGCCCAGGCCTTCGGCATCGATCTGGCGCAGGCGGCGGCGCGGCTTAGCGCGGTTCGGCTCGAGCCCGGTCGGCTGCAGATCCACACGCTGCCGGACTTTACCCTAATCGACGATAGCTACAACAGCAACCCGGCCTCGCTAGCAGCGGCGCTACACACACTAACCACCTTTCCAGGGCCGCATACCGCTATCCTGGGCGACATGCTCGAGCTGGGCCTCGAGTCTGAGGTCCTGCACCGGGCTATGGGTCGCGCTACGCACGGCTTAGAGCAGGTCTTGTTCGTCGGCCCGGAGTCGCGGATCGCCGCCGCCGAGAACCCGCAGGCGCACTACACCGCCACGGTCGAGGCGCTGCTGGCGAGCCTGGAGCAGACCCCGCTGGCCGGCGCGGTGCTGGTTAAGGGTTCGCGCGGGATGAGGCTCGAGCGGGTAGTGCAGGCCCTGTTGTCCCGCGCAACCCCCCCGGAGGTGCTGGCGTGATCGTTTTCTGGTCGGGTCTACTGGCGTTATTTAGCGTAGGAGCCTTCGTGCAGCTAGCCAAGCGCTACGGCTGGGGCAAGAGCATCCGAAGCCAAGGCCCGCGTAGCCACCTCAGCAAGGAGGGGACGCCGACTATGGGTGGTGTCGCCTTTTTGCTGGCAGCGTTGCTGGTCTGGCTGCTGATCGGTGATAAGAGCGCCGACCTGTGGGCGGTAGCCTGCCTCACCCTGGCGGCGGCGCTATTAGGTTGGTACGACGACCTGATGGCTATCCTGGCCAGACGCCGGACCACCAACTCTGACGCCGTCCCCGGACTGTTGGCCCGCTACCGGCTGCTGCTGCAAACCGCTATTGCCCTAGCCTTTGCGCTGTACGCTACCCGCGCCGGTCATAGCCTGTTCGGTATCGACTGGCTCGATACCCTGGCCTACGCTCTGATCATCGTCGGCGCTATTAACGCTATGAACTTCAGCGACGGGCTTGACGGGCTAGCCGCTGGATTGATGGCCATCATGCTGCTCTTGTTCTTGCCGCTCTCGCTGGCCGGTGCGCTGCTAGGCGGCCTGTTGGGGTTTCTATGGTACAACGCTCCACCGGCCCGAGTGTTCATGGGCGGAGTGGGCTCCGAGGCGCTCGGTGCGGCGCTAGCAGGGCTGGCTATCGTCTCGGGCTGGGTCTGGTGGCTGCCGCTGATCGCCCTGGTACCGGTGCTAGAGGTTCTGTCGGTAATTGTCCAGGTCAGCTACTTCCGGCTTACCGGCGGCTCGCGCCTGTTAAAGATGAGCCCACTGCACCACCACTTCGAGCTGTCAGGCTGGTCGGAAGGTCAGGTCGTTTTCCGCCTCTGGCTCTTGACCGCCATCTGCGTAGCTATCGCCTGGTACTGGGGGGGGCGCGGGTGAAGCTGCTGCTCTACGGCCTGGGGCGGAGCGGTCTGGCCGCTGCGCAGCTAGCGCACCGGCAAGGGCATGAGCTGTGGTATTACGACCAGCGCTTGACAGCCCAGGACGCCGCTGAAATGGCGCGCCTGGCAGCCGTGCCCTGCCTGGAGCCGAGCCGGGCTGAGGTCGATATCTGCATCGCTGCGCCGGGGGTGCCGTGGGACCACCCTGATCTGCTGGCGCTGCGGCAGCGCGGCATTGCAGTGATCGGCGAGGTCGAGTGGGTCTACCGCACTGTCCCTGCCGAGATCGTCGGTATTACTGGCACCGCGGGCAAGACCACCGTGACGCGCTGGCTCGGCGACGTGTTAGCCGCTGGTGGGGTAAGGGTGGCGGTCGGTGGCAATATCGACCCGGCGCTAGCCGCAGTGGCCGAACCGGGCAAGCTGCTGGTGGCCGAACTGTCGTCGTTTATGCTCGAGCGCTGCCCCACCTTAAAGCCCAAGCTGGCGGTCTTGCTCAACCTGGGCGTCGATCACCTAGACCGCCACGGCAGCGTGTGCGCCTACCACGCCGCCAAGCGGCAGCTGATCGCTAACCTCGACGAAACAAGTGCGCTGGTCTACAACCAGGACGACCCGCTGCTGCGAGAGTGGGCGCGCACTACCCCAGCTAGCACCTACGGCTACTCCATCGCCCACCCTACCCACGCCTGGCTCAAGGGCGAGACGCTGATGCTCCTAGGGCAGCCACTTCTTAACAGCTCTGAGCTGCGCCTAACCGGACGCCACTATCAGGCCAACGCCTTGGCTGTTGCCCTAGCCGCTGCGGTGCTAGGGCTGGACACCGCGTCCATTCGCCAAGGGTTGCGCGATTTTGCCGGGGTAGCCGGACGCTATAGCTTGGTGGCCCAGGTCGAAGGTATCCGCTTTATCGAAGACTCCATCGCTACCCGCACGCTAGCTGTGCAGGCCGCACTGGCCGAGACCCCGGCGCCCGTAGTGTGGATCGCTGGCGGCGTAGATAAAGGGGCCGATCTGGCCTCGTTGCAGCCCTTGATCCAAGATCGGGTAGCGCTGTTTATCGGCATCGGCCAGAGCGGCCCCGATTTTTCCCAGACCGTGGGCAAGTGGACCCGGGCGCTGATCTGCTCCGAGAGCGACGGCAAGGCGGCCTTGCGCTCGGCCTGCTCACTGGCTATAGACTTCCTGCGCCGCCACCATCACGGTCAAGGGAGCGTCTTGCTAGCGCCGCTAGCCGCGTCGTTTGATCAGTTCGCCGACTACCGGGCGCGGGCCGCTGCCTTCCGGGAAGCGATTGGAGAGGCCGTATGGACTCGGCCCTGATCCTGGCTCAGCTGGCGCTAGGCGCCTTGGGTGTCCTGGGCATTGCGGTCAGCGCCCCGGGCGAGTGGCCAAGCCAGGGACTGCGCGTCCTGTTCGGCCTGGCTATCACCGTATTGGTCGCCCGGCTGTCGCTGCGCCAGGTTATCAAGCTCAGCCCTTATTTCTATCTCGTGGTGCTGGTGCTGCTGGTGGCAGTGTTGTTTATCGGCCTTGCGCCGGCCGGCAGCGAGAGCCGCCGTTGGCTGGCCGTGCCGGGCTTCAACTTTACCCTGCAACCCTCCGAGCTGATGAAGGTCGCCGTGATAGCCTATCTTGCCGCCTTTTTCCATAACCACCTCGGCAACTGGCAGATCTGGCGCCCCATGGTAGTGGTAGGTATCGCTGCCGGGCTGGTGGTGGCTCAGCCTAACATCAGTACGGCGCTGTTTATTTTCGTTTTAGCTTTAACCATCATGCTGGCCGCCGGCATTACCCTGACCCGGCTGCTGAGTATCAGCGTAGCGGCAGCGCTGATTGCGGCCTTGGTAGCCGGCCCTTATCTCAGCCAGTACAGCTATATCAAAGATCGCTTAACCGGCTTTTCCGATCTGTGGGGGGCGCAGCAGCAGACCCAGACCATCAGCTTTCAGGCCATCCAGGCACAGCGCACCCTGATCCGCGCCGGCCTAGTGGGGGTTGGGCCAGGGCAACCCATGAGCGTGCCTGCCGCCGACACCGACATGATAGCGGTCGCTATCGGCCATACGCTCGGCCTGCTCGGCCTTACGACCCTGATTGCCCTCTACCTGATTATCGCCGTGCGCGGCATCGCGATCGCTGGGCGCCTAAGCGGGCCCGGCTCGCTGCTGGCTGCCGGAGCTACGGCCTATATCTGTGGCCAGGCGGCCATCAACCTGCTGGTGGCGGCAGGGTTGCTGCCGGTTACCGGCATGCCCCTCCCCTTCGTGAGCTACGGCTTAAACAGCCTGGTCTCGACCTCTATCGCTATCGGCTTCATCCACAGCGGCTATCGGCAGAGCCAGTTGGAGGCCGCGCCATGACCGCCCCCTGCATCGTGATGGCGACCGGCGGAACCGGGGGGCATATCTACCCGGCGCTGGCGGTGGGGCAGGTGCTCAAAGAGTGGGGCTATAACGTCGTCGTGTTAGGGCAGCAGGGCGGTATGGAGGCGCGCCTGGCGCCGGAGGCCGGTTTTAACTTTCAGGGGGTTAGCGCCGGGAAGTTTGATCGCCGCCGTCCCGATCCGCGTCAAGCCTATCGCGCTCTGCGTGGCCTCGGCGAGGCCCGGCGCATAGTCAAGGCGCTCAGACCTGCTGTGGTGGTAGGCTACGGTGGCTTTGCCAGCTTCCCCGGGGTAGCAGCTGCTGCTTGGCTGCGCCTTCCCTTGGTCTTACACGAACAGAACGCAATTCCCGGCCTGGTCACGCGCTGGTTTGCGCGTCGCGCAGCGGTGGTAGCCGTCAGTAACCGGGAAGTTAGCGCTCATCTTCCTGCCGGCATCCGGGTAGAGCACGTCGGTTACCCGATCCGTGAGGCGCGGCTGACCAAGGCCGCGGCCAAAGCCCGCCTGGGTCTGCCAGCGGCCGGACCGGTCACTCTGGTAATGGGCGGCAGCCAGGGTTCGCTGGCCCTTAACAGGCTCGTCCCGGCAGCCTGCCGCCGCCTGACTGTGCCACCGATCGTCATCCACAGCAGCGGAGCGCGCTGGGAGGCCGAGGTCAGGCAGGCCGCAGCCGACCTGCCGCACTATTACGTTCAGCCTTACCTCGACGCGCCTACCGCCTGGTCGGCGGCCGATCTAGCCATTACCCGCGCCGGCTTTGGTACACTCGCCGAGGCCGCCTTTCACGGCGTGCCGCTGGTGATGCTCCCGCTAGCGAGCGCAGCTGAGGACCACCAGCACCATAACGCGGTGGCTGTAGAACGAGCCGGCGCGGGTTTGTTGCTGCGCCAGAGCGAAGCGGAGCGCGATATTGCGGCCTTGGTCGTGGCCTGGCAGGTGCTGCTTGATGAATCGCGGCGCCGGCAGGCCGCAGCGCGGGCCTTGCAGCGCTCGCCCCAAGGGGCGGCAGAGGCTTTGGCTGGGGTGATTCAGCAGCTTATTGCGCCTAAGCCCGCATGGGAGCAAGCATGAAGCCTCATCTTCACTTTATGGGTATCGGCGGCGTGGGCATGAGCGGCTTAGCGCGCCACTACCATACCGAAGGTTATCTAGTCTCAGGCTGCGATATCGTGGATAGCTCCGAGGTTAGGGCGCTGCGCGAGCTTGGCATCCAGGTAGCCCTTGGCCACAGCCCCGAGCACCTAACCGGCGTGCAACGCCTGATCAGCAGCATGGCGGTAGCCGATGATAATCCTGAAATCGCTGCTGCTAAAGCTTGCGGTCTCGACATTATCAAGCGCATCGAGCTGCTAGCCGAGCTAGTTGCTTCCCGCTTAAGCATCGGGGTCACCGGCACGCACGGCAAGAGTACCACCACGGGCATGATTGCGTCGCTCCTGATAGCTGCTGGTGAAGATCCCTCGGTGCTGCTCGGTGCGCACCTCAAAGCTCTTGCTAGTTCCGGCGGCAACGTCCGTCATGGCCGGGGTCCACGGCTAATCTGCGAGGTGGACGAATCTGACCCCGGTTTTGCGCAACTACGTTGTGACCTAGCAGTGATTACCAGCTTAGAGGACGACCATATCGCTGGCGGCTACCAGGAACGGCGCAACTACCACGCCAGCCTAGCGGAGTTAGAAGCGGCCACTCAGCGGTTTGCCGAGCAGGCCGCCACGGTGCTAATCAGCGCCGACTGGCCCACGCTTACGCCGTTGTTGGCAGGGCATCAGCAGGCCTTTAGCTACGGTCTGACTGCGGGCGCTGACTATCGCGCTACCGACCTGGTGTTGACGCCAAACGGCAGCAGCTTTACGCTAATTACGCCAAATCGACACTCTTTGACCGTCCAGCTGTCGGTGCCTGGCCGACACAACGTGCAAAATGCCACCGCCGCCCTGGCCGTTACCGATCTGGTTGGTCTCGACCCCACTCCGTTGCTAGGCAGCCTGCGCGGTTTTACCGGCGTGGGGCGGCGCTGGCAACGCCACGGCAGCGTCCGCCAGGCGCTGATTATTGATGATTATGCCCACCACCCGACCGAGGTCGGGGTGGCGCTCGAGGCCGCTAGGCATACCGGGCGCCGCGTGCGCGCCGTTTTGCAGCCTCACCGCTGGGTGCGCACTGCGCTGCACTGGAGTGCTTTGGCCGATGCGGTCAGCCTGGCCGATGAGATTATCGTGCTCGATATCTATGGTGCCGGTGAAGTTGCCATCCCCGGCATCTCTTCTGAACTGATAGTTAAGCGACTCCAGGCTGCGGGGAAAGCCGCTGCCTACCTTGACCTGGTCGGCGCCCAGCGCTACCTCAGCGAATCGCTCCAGGCCGGAGATCTAGTTATCACATTAGGTGCGGGCGACGTATGGAAAGTGGCGGCGGGGATCGTAGCGCAAGCAGGGGGGGACGATGGCAGCGCCTAGACGTCGCCAGGTCGAGCTGCGGACCATGACCACCTTGGGTGTCGGCGGGCCGGCTGAGCTGTGGGAGGTCGCTAGCGAGGCGGAGTTGCGCGAGGCGACGCAAGCTCCCTACCGCGTCATCGGCGCGGGCTCTAACCTGCTAGTGGCGGATCGGGGCATCGGCGAGCGGGTCATCAAGCTGGGCCCTGAGTATCAAGACCTCGCGCTGTTTACTGGCCAAATTGACCTCTGGCTGGGTGCGGCCACCCCCTTGCCAGGGCTGGTGCGGCGCAGCGCCGAGGCCGGGCTCTCGGGTTTGGAGGGGCTGCTCGGCGTGCCGGCGGTGTTGGGTGGGGCGGTGGCCATGAATGCCGGGACCCGTTTCGGCTGCATGGCTGATGTGGTGCAAGAGGTGGAGTTGTTTGTTGCCGGCGAGCTTCACCGCCTCCCGGCTAGTGCCCTGGCTATGCGCTACCGCCACACCGAGTTGCCCCAGGGGGCGATCATCACCCGCGTCCGGCTGCGGCTCACCCCCTCTACCACTGAGCGGGTCAAGGCCCTGTTGGACCAGGTCGACGCAGCCCGCCAGGGCCAACCCAAGGTCAAGTCGGCGGGTTGCGCTTTTAAGAACCCTCCAAGCGATAGCGCCGGGCGACTCATCGACCAAGCCGGCCTCAAAGGGCTCACCGTAGGCCGGGCCATGGTCTCTTTGGAGCATGGCAACTTCATCGTCAACTTGGGCGGCGCCACCGCTAGGGACGTCTGCACGCTGTTAAGCATCATCCGCCGGCGCGTGCCGGGGCTCGAGCTTGAGTGGCAGCTGTGGGGTTTTGAGGAGGGCGAATGCGCCGCCGCCTGATGCTATTGCTGTTAGTGGCGCTGGGCGGGCTCTGGCTGGTCAGCCGTTTCGCCCCGCAGGTCGAACGGATTGAGGTCTTGGGCAACGTCCACTACTCGGCCAGCGAGATCATGGCCCTGGCCGATATTGCCCCCGGCGACCCGCTGCTCTGGGTCAACACCTGGCGCCTCCAGCGCTTGGTTGAGGACCCCTGGATCAGCCGGGTGCGGGTCATTCGCCACTGGCCGGATACCCTTTCGCTTAAAGTATGGGAGCGCACGCCAGCCATAGTGGCGGGCAACACGGTGATGGCCATAGATGGTACAGTCTTACCCAATGTACCCGAGGAGACTAAAGCCAACTTGGTGGTGCTATCGGGCTGGGGGCCCAGCAGGCGAGATGAAGCGCTGGAGTTGGTCGCCTTGCTAGAGGAGTTCGCGCCCGAGGTGATAAGCTACTCGCCAGGCGGCTTCGACGTTCGCCATGCCAAAGGCTGGCTCTATACTCCGAGCATCGACTTGCTAAAGGAGCACTGGGGGGCATTTGTGAGCCAGCAAGGTGGACAGGTATCCGTATATCCATGGGGAGTGAGTGCGCTGCCATGAAAGATGGACAGATCATTGTCGGCCTCGACATCGGAACCACGAAAATTTGCACCGTGATCGGTGAGCTCGCCAGCGATGGCGTGCTGGACATTATCGGTGAGGGAACGGTGCCTTCGGATGGGCTTCGCAAAGGCGTGGTGGTCAATCTGGAGCGCACCATTGCCAGTGTGCGGCAATCGGTTGCGGCCGCCGAGCGGGTAGCCGGCGTTGAAGTCAGCCGCGCCTGGGTGGGAGTCGCTGGGAACCACCTCAAAGCCTTCACCAGCCATGGCATGGCCGCCATTCGGCGCGGCCAGGAGGTCACTGGGGCCGATGTGGAGCGGACCATCGAGAACGCCAAGGCCATCCCGCTGGAAGCCAACATGGAGGTCATCCACGTCGTTCCGCAGGAGTACGTGGTCGATGGTCAGGACGGCATCAAGGATCCGGTGGGGATGAGCGGGGTGCGGCTGGAAGTCGATGTCCATATCGTGGCGGGCGCCCAGGGGCCGCTGCAGAATCTCAAGCGCTGTGCCCGCGACGCCGGCATCGAGGTCGATGGGATTGTGATCCAAGCGCTCGCCTCAGGGCTGGCGGTGCTAGATAGCAGCGAAGCTGAGCTGACTACGGTGCTGGTTGACATCGGCGGCGGTACCACCGACGTGGGGGTGTTCCGGCGCGGCAATCTGACTCACTCGGCAGTCATTCCCCTGGGGGGTGATCACATCACTCAGGATATCAGCCAGCTACTGCGCATTCCGCCCGATGAAGCTGAGCGCGTCAAGAAGAAGTACGGCGTGGCAGTGCCGGACTTGGCCGACCGTGAGGTGGCCCTGGAGGTGGCCCACCCCAACTACACCGCTTCGCTATCAACCTATGAGCTGGCGCAGGTCATCAGGCCGCGGGTAGTGGAGATCCTCGATCTGGTCAAACGCAACATCGAACAGCGCATGGGGGCGCTCGAGCTACTGGCCGGGAGCGTGGTGATCACCGGCGGGGCCGCCATCATGCCAGGGCTCGAGCAAGTCGCCACCGAACGCTTCCGGCTGCCGGTACGGATCGGCAAGCCCATCGGGGTTTCTGGCTTAGTCGATGTGGTCGCTAGCCCAGCTCACGCTACCGCCGTCGGACTGGTACGCTACGGCATGACCCACCTTAATACGTCCGGTACGGCGGTGCGGCGCACCCCTGTGCCTGAAGGGAGCAGTATTAGAGGACTTCTCAATCGGGTTCGTGGCATTTTCAAGGATTTCTTTTAGGGCCTAAGGCAAGAGGGAGTGCTATGAGAGCGACAAAGATGGACAATGCGGTCATTCGCGTAATCGGCCTGGGTGGCGGCGGGAATAACGCTATCAATCGCATGATCGAGGCTGGCCTGCAAGGGGTGCAGTTCATCGCAGCCAACACCGATGCCCAGGTGCTCGCCTCGAGCCTCGCCGAGACCCGGATCCAGATGGGCGACCATATCACCAAGGGCTTAGGCGCGGGTGCCAACCCAGAAATCGGTGAAAAGGCTGCCATGGAGGATCGCGACCGCATCGCCGAGCAACTGCGCGGCTCAGATCTGGTCTTTATTACCGCCGGTATGGGCGGCGGCACCGGCACCGGCAGCGCGCCCATCGTGGCCGAGCTAGCCCGTGAACTGGGAGCGCTGACCATCGCGGTAGTCACTACGCCCTTCCAGTTCGAAGGCCCTAAGCGCGGACGCACCGCCGAAGAGGGGCTGCGCAAACTTGAAGACAAGGTCGATGCCCTGATCGTGGTTGAAAATCAGCGCCTCCTTTCGGCG
>JAGXSJ010000127.1 GCA_018333895.1 Truepera sp. | reverse complement strand
GGATCGCTTCGAGAGTTTCCGCCTAGCGGCAGCCGGGCGCGATTCGGCAGTGTTTCAGCGGCTAATTGGCGCTATCGGCCAGGCCACCGGGTTGCGCTTTGATCCGGATGAAGGCGAGCTGCTGCTGCGTATCCGTCCGGCGGCGTGGCAAGCCGCGGGTTGGGAGGTGCTGGCACGGCTTACTCCCCGCCCCTTGTCGGCTCGAGCCTGGCGGGTCTGCAACCTGCCCGGCGGGCTCAATGCCACCTTGGCAGCCGCCATGGTGCAAGCTGCCGGAGTCAAGGCCGACGACCGCATCTGTGATCCTATGTGCGGCTCAGGGACGCTGCTGATCGAACGGCTCTTAGCCGGCCCGGCTGCCTCCGCGCTAGCCTGCGACCTGAGCGCCACGGCCCTGGCCTGCTGCCGCGACAACCTGCAAGCTGCCGGATTAAGCGATAGAGTCACGCTGGCCCAGGCCGACGCCTGCCAGCTTGACGTGCCGGAGGCGAGTTTTGATCTAGTGCTGTGTAACCCTCCCTGGGGCGACGCGGTAGGGGCACACCGCCATAATCAGCTTCTTTATCCAGCACTGCTTGCTGAGCTAGCTCGCATCACCGCTCCCGGTGGCCGACTAGCGCTCTTAAGCCATGAGATTAAGCTGCTCCAGCGACTGCTTGACGATACCCCGCACTGGCGCATCCAGCACAGCACCCGCGTCTTTCACGGCGGGCACTACCCGCGCTTTTACCTGCTAGAACGCTCGCCAGTACTGCGGCGGCACTAACTCTTTAAGCTTCACCCCTAGCGCTTGCGCCGCCAGCAGCGGCCAGTATGGGTCGCGCAGCAGCGCGCGGCCTAGTAGCACCAGGTCGGCTTTCCTGTCCCGCACAATGGCTTCAGCTTGTTCGGCCTCGGTAATCAACCCTACCGTACCGCTTGGCACTCCAGCCCGCCACTTAACCGCTTCGGCCAGATGTACCTGGTAGCCGGGCTCGGTTGGGATCGCCACCCCTGGCACCACACCGCCCGAGGAGCAGTCGATAAGGTCTACGCCGAGGTCTTTCAGGTCGCTGGCTAGCCGCACCGAATCGTCTAGGGTCCAGCCACCTTCTTGCCAATCGGTAGCTGAAAGCCGCACCAACAGCGGCATGCCGGTAGGGATAACAGCCCTGACCGCCACCGTCACCTCACGCAAGAAGCGTGTGCGCTGCGCAAAGCCGCCGCCATAGCCGTCCTGACGGGTGTTGCTGAGAGGTGAGAGGAAGCTGTGCAGTAAGTAGCCGTGCGCAGCATGCAGCTCGATAGCGGCATAGCCCGCCGCGACAGCGCGCACGGCGGCCTCAGCAAAAGCCTGGGTGATCTGGGCGATACCGGCTTCGCTGAGCGCTTGCGGTTCGGAATAGTCCGCCGAGAAGGGCTCGGCGGTAGGGCCCACTACCGGCCAGCCTCCCCGGCCTGGCAGCAGGACACCTTGTTGCTCATCCCAAGGGCGGGGCATACTGGCCTTGCGCCCGGCATGGGCCAACTGCACAGCAGGCGCGGCACCCTGCTCCCGGATGAGGCGGGTCAGAGGCCTCAGCGCCTCGACCTGGCGGTCGTCCCACAGGCCAAGATCGAAGGGGCTGATGCGGCCTCGCGCCTCGACGGCGGTAGCCTCGCTGATAATCAGGCCGACCCCACCCACTGCACGGCTGCCAAGGTGAACTAAGTGCCAGTCGTTAGCCAACCCCTCGCTGGCCGAGTACTGACACATCGGCGAAAGGGCGATGCGGTTGCGCAGCTTAAGGTCGCGGAGCGCTAGCGGAGCAAACAGGTGGCTCATGCTGCAATGGTACAATAGCGGCTAAGTTAGCGCCGGGGTCATGGGAAGTGTAGTGCGACCCCTGAGACCGGGCAGCAAATCAGGCCATCCCGGCTGGGATCCGCCTACTTCAATTGACTTGATTGACTTGCGCTCTCTTCCAGGCGCGCCTGGCGCTCGAGCCACCATAAGACTCCAGCGAGCGGGAGCATCGCCGCAGCTGCGGCATGAGAAGGCCATCCAAACCACCAGAACAGGAGGGTAAACAGGATATAAACCGCAATGGCGATCAGCGGCCGTTGTGGATATGCGTCCTTGCCCAAGCTTAAGCCGGCAATAAACATACTCATCCCAATCAGGTAGAGGAAGCTCCATGACTGTGGTAACACGGACCACCTGTTCCCCAATAGAAACCATAGCAAATCGACAGTTAACGGTCCTAAAGCAATCCCTAACCCCAGCACCTTCAGAAACCGAGCCACCGCCATCAACCCCTTGGGCCATGAACCGCGTGATAGCGGTTTGCTTGCGTCTGCTCCACGGTTGAAGAGATTATCACATCAGCCGGTTTCAAGCCGTCAATTTAAGGGACGTTCAAAGACCAAGTCGAGGTAGGCGCGCCCGCTGCTAGTCATAATCTCCGGCGGGACGATAGCGGTAACGAACCGCCAACCCTCTGCCGCCCGCTGCGTCACCACGTCACGGTAGCGGTCGAAGCGACTGTCACCACCTCTCTGGGGCTCAATCCTGACGTAATCGTACTCGAAGCGCTGCATATGACCACCTTTCTCCAGCGACTGTTATGGCAAAAACGTTTTCGACACTAGCCAGTTCCTAAGCACTTACCCTACATAGTTCTTGTGTCGCATCCGATCAGGCATGTTGCGTGCCATACAGACATGCAAGCGCCAAAGCAGGCAATGTAGGCTGGGGGCCCACCCGCAAGGAGAGCAAGTGTGCAGGAACCAGCGCACGTAGCTTGTGCACCACGCATACAGTCGTCATAACAGATTGGATCCAACGCCTCCGGGAAGAGTGTCGTGCTGCCAGTCAGAGGGCGCTCACAGGCCAAGGCATCACCGAATCCCAGGAATGCGTGAACGCGGCTGTGGAGTTCAGCGTCGGGTTTCTTTAAGTCCTCTGCCGTAACATAAAGTGATTCGTTCGTGGTCAGGTTGTAAAATGAGCGCCCAGTCCTTCCTGGTTCTCCAACGTCAGCAAGAACGATAACGGCCGCTTGGTCAGGCCTGGCTATCCAGGCGAGCTCTTGACCCGATTCGAATCTGATTACGGCGACAACAAGCTCGCGCATGGCGTTACGCACGCCATATGTTTCAGCGATTGCGGGTATCTCGGCCCCTCTCCCACGAAGAAGCAAACCACCGTCAAGTTTATCGACGGCGATTAAGATCGCTCCCACCTCGTTCCCGTCGAGACTAGTTATATCAGGTGTATCGAAAGTAGGTGCTCCACCGATGTTTGGCCCCTCGGGCATGCTACAAGCGCCAAGGTAGACGATGATTGTGAAAGCAAACAGCCCTTGGAGAACAGACGGTAATAGCCGTGGTTTATGTATCGTTAAGCTTGACATAAATTCATCCTCCTTTAGGCACCCTGCTGCAGCGGGTTGCGCGAAGTTTAGCAGTTGGAGTCGGAACGCACAAGGGGAAATTGCCTAGACGATCTAGGCAATTGCCTAGCTACTCTGGGCTATAGCCCAAGACCCTCGCCACCAGCTGCGCCCTGTTCTTATAGCCGAGCTTACCGAGCGTGTTAGAAATGTGGGCGTTTACCGTCTTCTCGGTCACATCCACCCTCCGGGCGATCTCCCTGGTCTCATGCCCCTGCCAGAGCAGCCGCACGATGCGCAGCTCGGTTTGGGTTAGGCCGGAGGTCGGCCGATACGACACCATGCCGAGCGACGCGGTATGGATGGCGCTGCCATACTCCGCACGGGCAAAACTAGCTGGTTAGCCGGTCAGATGGTCAGAAAAAGTAGCGGGTAGTGGGTGGTAGGTAGTAGGTTATGGGGGTTTTCCTACTTCCCACACCCCACTTCCTGCTTTCCGCTACCTACGACCTGTTGCCGACATGCTGAAACGCTCAAGATTGGCCGAGCCCAGCATAGCAGCTAGGGGCTAAAATAGCCACATGGTGCGTGTCAAGATCTGCGGTATCACCCGCGCTGAAGACGCTCTGGCCGCCGAGGCCGCCGGGGCTGACGCGGTGGGGTTTGTCTTGGTAGCGTCCTCCCGGCGCCATATCAGCGTGGCGCAGGCTGCGCGGGTAGCAGCCGAGCTAGGGCCGTTCATCGCGCGCGTCGGGGTGTTTGTGGACGCGCCACTTAGCGAGGTCGGGGAGGCGGTAGAAGCACTCCGGCTGGACGCGGTGCAGCTCCACGGCCAAGAGAGCGCGGCTTACGCGGCGGCGCTAAGGCCGCGAGTCAGGGTGATCAGGGCGCTGTCGTTCAGACCGGACCTTAATCCGGCAGCGCTACAGGAGTTTCCGGCAGATGCCTGGCTGCTCGACGGCCCGAGGCCGGGGGGCGGTGAAGCCTTCGACTGGTCGCAGGCACGGGTGCTCGCGGGCTTGCCCAAGCTGATTCTGGCCGGCGGCTTGACGCCGCAGACCGTAGCGGCCGGGGTGCGAGCACTCCGACCCTATGCGGTCGACGTCTCCTCAGGCGTCGAGCTTAGCCCTGGCATCAAGGACCCCCAGGCCATACAAGAGTTTGTACGGGCGGCTAAGCGTGAGTTATCCACAGTTATCCACAGGTTGGATCGGACCTGTGGATAACGTCCAAAGGCTCGGTGGGAGTGAGGGAATTGCGGCGGTTCGATGTTCTTTCGTTGGGGACAGGTTTTTTATCAAGGACTTGAGATTTTTGCGTCTAGCAGATTTGTCACCGTTTTGTCAAGAGGCACAAGTTATCCACAGGCGGGGTAAGCTGATGACGGGATGTCGTAGGCTGTCATAGGAGGTTGAGCAGTGGAAACAATCAGCATCAGTTCGGGGCGCAAGTTCTCACTCGGCGCGGTCCACGAGAGCGTACTGATCGAAGGTGATGTGCGGGTTAAGCTACTCTGCTTCGAAGCCGGCCAGCGCCATCATGAAAATACGTATGACAGCGACGGCATCTATCAGGTATTGGAGGGCGAAGCGCTGGTGCGCGCCGCCGATCAGAGCTTAAGGCTCGGTAAGGGGAAGCTGCTCAAAGTGCCGGC
>JAGXSJ010000126.1 GCA_018333895.1 Truepera sp. | reverse complement strand
TAGTGCAGGTCGGGGTAGTGCTCGACTCGGTGCGGGGCGAGCTGTTCACGGCAGTGCGGGGCGGCGGGAGCTACTGCAACGGCGCGCCGATCAATGTGACCCGTGAGACGGTGCTGCGCAAAGCCATGCTGGCTACCGGCTTCGCCTACGACGAAGCGGCGGTCTTGGTTAATCTCGAGATCTTCAAGCGGATTATGCCTAAGGCGCGTGCAGTGCGCCGCCCCGGGGCCGCGGCGCTCGACCTCTGCTACGTAGCCTGCGGGCGCTTAGACGGTTTCTGGGAGCTTAAGCTCAACTCCTGGGATGTAGCTGCTGGCGCGCTCATCATTACTGAGGCAGGCGGGCGCGTGACCGGCGGCGCGGGTGAGGCCTACGACCTTAACAACCCGGTCTTAGTAGCATCTAATGGGCCTCTGCACGAAGCGTTGCTACAGACGTTGCAGCTTGCGCAGATAACGGTCCTGAATTATCGGGCGGAGCCTTGTTGATGATGAAGCGGCTGGTCGTTGACTTAGAGACCAAGCGCTCCTTTGCCGAGGTAGGTGGGGCGCACCACCGGGCACGGCTCGGGGTCAGCGTGGTGGGCGTCTACGACTATCAGGATGACCGCTTTAGCGCCTTTCGTGAGGACCGGTTTGATGCACTCGCGGCGCTGCTGCGCGAGGCCGATGAGATTATCGGCTTTAACCTGCTTGGCTTTGATTGGCCGGTGCTGGCAGCGGAGCTAGGTGACTGGGTGCTAGGGCTGCCGACTCTAGACTTGATGGTGGAGGCCCAGCAGGCGCTCGGGCATCGGGTCAGCCTCGACGCGCTAGCCAAGGCTACGCTGGGGACCGGCAAGATCGGTTCGGGCTTGCTGGCGCTCTCCTACTACCAGGCTGGCGATTGGGAGCGGCTCGAGCGCTACTGCCTAGAAGATGTCAAGCTGACCCGCGACCTCTACGAATACGCCCGGCGGCACGGCCACCTCTACGTCGATAAGGGGGGGCGCAAGGCGGTAGTAACGGTGCGCTTTGCCGAGCACCCGCTGGCCAAGGTGTTTGCCGCGGCAGCCAAGGTGCGCGGCAGCGTGCGCATGACTTATGGCGCCAAGGAGCGCCTGGTAGACGTGCAGGCTTTTGACGGCGTCTATATCCGGGGCTACTGCCGCCTCAAGCAGCAGGAGCTGACTTTTAGGCTCGACCGGGTCGAAGCGGCGGTGCTGGTGCCCTCGAGTACACCGCTGTTTTGACTATGGCCTCACCATGTGGCAGACGGCTAGCCCAGGAGCCTGCTTACACGCCACCGTGCGGTAGCCGACGTGCTCATAAATCTGGCGGTTGTTGGCGTCGCCGGTCATGAGATAGGTTGGCAGCTCATTCTGCTTGGCTAGCTCATGCACTGCCTTAAGCAGTAGCGAGCCGATCCCTTGCCCTTGGTGGTCAGGGTGGACGGCGATCGCCTCGAGCAGTTGATACGGTTTTGGCAGGCTAGCTGGCGGTTTCATGGCTGCGATTCCTAGGCTGAGTGCGTGCAGAGCCTGGACTCTGACCCTTGGCGCTAGCGCCAGCAGCCTGGGCACGATGGGTAAGACTATCTTGAGGGTCTGACCGATAGGGGGCGCGGAACGCTTAAGCTTGATAACTGCCACGCCAACTACTTTGTCACCGGCCACAGCCGCCAGTAAGGGCTGCCCCGTGAGCAAATAAAGCCGCAGTTTGGCCTCGATCAGTTTAGCGTAGTGCTGCCGGGCTATCTCGCCGGACAAGTTAAGCCAGTATGCCGTGATGGCCTCGTGCTGGAAGGCGTCGACGATGAGGCGGGCAGCGTCCGGCACCAGCGGCGGACTTAGGGGTGTGATGTGAAGCGTGGCGATAGCGATCCTCCCGAACGGGGCGACCCTCGATTTTGAACTGATAAGCGGCGAGCGTTAGTGACCCTCGGCGACGCCGCCTAGCCGCAGCGGCTGCATTTTGCCGTAAGTGAGGCTGCGCCACAGCCACTCGGCAGGCCCAAAGCGGAAGCGCTTAACCCACCAGTTGCTAAGGGGAACTTGCAGGCCGAAGATGATGATGCTCAGCGCGAGACCCGCAGCCGGGCCGATCTGCCCGTAGAGCCCTAGGCCGTAGCCGTAGAAGATGGTGGTGCAGATTAAGGTTTGCAGCAGGTAGTTGCTCAGCGCGGTGCGGCCGACTGCGGCGAGCGGCATCAGGAGCCGGTGCCAGGTAGCGCTTTGCGTCAGGATGACCAGCCCCGTAGCATAGGCCAGCGACAGGGCCGGTGCGCCGATAAGAAAGCCCGCTAGGCCAATAAGCGCCCCCCAGGTTAGCTCGAGCGCGCTCGCTTGGTGTGCCAGCGTCACGTAGAGCAGGTTGCCGATAATACCGATTACTGCCCCCCAGAGCAGCACCTTGCGAAAGAGCGGCAGGTGCTCGACGGCGTTGTGCAAGAGCTGCCGCTTGCCGACATAAAGCCCGACCAGGAACATGGCCAGGACCAAAAAGGGCATCCCGCCAAAGAGCACGCCGGCCGTGGCAAACGCCCAGTCCGCGATGCGCTGCGGGATCATCGCCAGAAAATCACGGTTGCGGTAGACCACCAGGGCCTGCTCATAGGCTGCCTGGAACTGCGCTTCGGTTTCGGCTAACACCGCCTCGAGCTGCGCGGCGCCTTCCGGTGTGGTGCGGGCTAGTTCGAAGAGAGCTACCGATCCGGCAGTCAGTACCAGCGGAATGGCAAGAAAGACGACCGCCCAGCGCAGCAGCCGGCGTGGCGCGGTGTTGCGAAAGAGCAGAAGCAAAAAGCCCAGGATGGCGTAGTAGATCAGGATATCGCCCCACCAGAACAGGAAGGCGTGTGCTAGGCCGATGAGTAGCAGCGCCAACAGGCGGCGCACATAGAGCGGGACGGCGCTCTGGCCTTTGTCCTGAGAGCGCTGAATCTGAATTGCCAAACCTAGGCCAAACAGTAGCGAAAAGAGCGTGAAGAACTTGCCTTGGGCGAAAAAGGCGATCAACAGGCTGGCGGCCTGGTCTAAGGGGTTAGTCCACGGCCCGGTGTCGATGACCGCGAGGTAGACGGGGTGGGCGAAGAAGAGCATGTTGACCAGTAAAATCCCAAAGATGGCGAAGCCCCGGAGGATGTCGATCACCTCGGCGCGCTCACCGGGCGCTATAGGTTCGGATCTGATGGTTGCCATATTAGCCCTCCACAGTTCCTTTGTTGAGGATAACGGCCCGTGGCGGCAAGTCGCATTTCCCGCCAGTCATGGCTTACAGCCTCCACTGCTCCGTTGAAAGAGACCCATCAGAGAGCTTCAAACAGCCCTGCGAGGTGGAGGCGAAAGCCCGGCAAGACCGACACCCCCGCCTCGTCGCGTGCGCCGTAGCGCCGCTCGCCCCCTTCGTCCCAGGCGATGAGGGTATTCGCTTCCGGATCGAGCGCCCAGTACACTAAGCCGTGGGCAGCATAAAGCTTGCGCTTGAGATCGAGGTCGCGCTCGCGGGTCGAGGCCGAGAGTACTTCAATGACCCAGTCGGGCGGGCCCATAAGGCGCTTTTCGGCGATGATGGCGCGCCTGGCGTGGGAGATGAACACAACATCCGGCTGCACGGCATCTTGTTCGCTGAATACCACTTCGACTGGCGAGACGATAACCACCCCAAGCGGATGAGTCTGTAAAAAGGTGCGGATCAGGAAGACAAGTTCGGTCACGAGTCGTTGATGGCGGGTACTAGGTGCGGCGGTCACGTAAAGCTCCCCGTGGATGACCTCCCGAATCTTGCCGTCGTCGGGGGCGTGTTCGAGGTCGTGGTAGGTAAAGGGTTCGCGCTTGACAGCTAGCGGCATGGTAGTTCCTTGGCTCAGTATAGCTCAAAGAGTGTCAGGGCTTGATAACGGCTTAGCCTATGGGGAGTGTATGGGTAACCCTGCTAGAGCGCACGGATACCATCCTTTCCTGGTAGCCTTGAGGCATGATCGGAGTTGACCTTGGCACCACCCATATCCGCATTCATGTCAAAGGACGGGGAATTGTGCTGCGCGAGCCGGCGGTTATTGCCGTGGTACGCAACACCGAGGAGGTCAAGGCGGTTGGCAACGAAGCCTACCTGATGCTCGGCCGCACGCCGGGAAATATCGTGGCAGTGCGCCCGATGGCCGATGGAGTAATCGCCAACTACACCCTTACCGAAAAGATGCTCAAGGCGTTTATTCGTAAGGTCATCACCGGGCCGGGCCGCCTGGTTAAACCCATCATCATGGTCTGCATCCCTTCAGGCATTACCGAGGTTGAAAAACGGGCAGTGCTGCAAGCCATGAACGAGATCGGTGCGCGCAAGGCGTTTCTAATCGAGGAGCCGATTGCCGGGGCGATCGGCGCCGGGATCAACATCGCCGAGCCGATCGGTTCGATGATCGTGGATATGGGTGGTGGCACTACCGATGTGGCGGTTATCAGCCTGGGCGGAATTGTCACCGCTGAGTCGCTACGAGTAGCCGGCAATGTGCTGGATTCTGATGTCATCCGCTTTATCCGCTTCAAGGAGAACCTGCTGATCGGCGACCGCACCGCTGAAGAGATCAAGCGTACGATCGGCGCTGCGCTAATTCGCAGCAACGAAGAGGTCAAACAGATCGAAGTGCGCGGGCGCGATCTGATTAATGGCCTGCCCAAGACTATTACGGTCAGTACCGAGGATGTGGTGGAGGCGCTCAGCGGCTCGCTGCAAAAGGTGGCCGATGCGGTAAGGCGAGTGCTCGAGCAGGCCCCACCGGAGTTAGTAGCCGACATCATCGAACGGGGGATCGTCCTTACCGGAGGCGGGGCGCTGTTGAGAAACTTCGACGTCTTTTTGCGCAACATTACCGGCATCCCAGTAGCGGTAGCGGAGAACCCGACCGATTGCGTGGTGATCGGCACTAGCAAGGCGCTCGAGCTAGTACACCTGCTGCAAGGCACCTCTGATACCCGGCGGCGCTACTGAAGTGCGGCCCGGTCAGCAAAGAGCTGCTGGTCTCTACCTGCGCAGGCCCAGCAAAAAAGTCGCCCGGTATTAGCCGGGCGACTGAGTGGGCGCAGTGGTAGCTAGTAGCTTTGACGCTGGCGAGCCGGAGCGGAGGCGGCCTTAATCACGCGCACGTTCTTGGCCTGAAGACCCTTCTTGCCCTGTTCAACCTCGAACTCAACCTCGTCCCCTTCGTTAAGGCTGCGATAGCCCTCCGAGGCGATGGCGCTGAAGTGGCAGAAAACGTCTCCGCCACCCTTTTGGGCAATGAAGCCGAAGCCTTTTTCACTGTTGAACCACTTGACGGTACCAGTAGACATGCCTTACCTATCTTTCTTGCTGCTTTGTGCAAACCAAAACTCTCGGGCTTGGCCCGAGCCTCAAAAAAGCGCTGCTTTTTCGTAGGCACCGTATGATAGACCATCGGGCCAAGAAAAGCAAGGCCCAATGATTGCTTTTACAGTTCGTAGCGACTGGGCCTAGGGGCTAAGAGCCCCCATGCTCGCTGCACCGACCGCCAGGAAGTATGCTGAT
>JAGXSJ010000125.1 GCA_018333895.1 Truepera sp. | reverse complement strand
ATTCAATTCATCGAACCGCCGGATACGTGACCCGTTCGTCCGGTGGTGTGGGAGGGAGGGGCCGCAAGGCTTCTTCCTATCCCGATTAGGTTTCATCTCATTCGAGGGGTTGCGAAGCGCCCAACATGATTAAGAATCTGCGCCTTAAGTTCGGAAAAGGTCCCGGCTCCGTAGCGGAGCAAATCTCAACTACGCCAGTGACCGTATTTGTGGGGCCAAACAATTCGGGGAAGAGCAAAGTTCTCTCTGAGATTCATCGTTTTTGTACCTCCGGTCAGAAGAACACCACCGATGTAATAGTCGATGAGATTGAATTCAATGTCTTCACCGAGGCCGTGGCTGACGACAAGATCAAGCGTGTGACGTTGAAGCCTCATGCGGCCGAATCGGTTCTGCCAGATCATGTACTCAGCAGTCAGAAATATAGGCGACACTCGGTGCCATGAAGAACGAGCGGATCAGATGCGGCATGCGCTTCAGTTGCGCCAGTTGCTGCTCGATGCGCTCGCTCAGCGATTCGCCCGCCCGCAGCGGCGCGCGGGCCACTCCGGTGCGTTTCACATGACTCCAGACCAGCTCGTCGGGGTTCAGGTCCGGTGCGTAGCCGGGCAGAAAGTGCAGCGTCAGCTTGCCGTGCGTGCCGGCCACGTACTCACGCACCGCCACCGTCTTGTGTGCCGGCAGGCTGTCCAGGACCAGATGCACCGGCTTGCGCCGGCCGCGCATGAACTGGCGCAGCAGATCGATGAACAGCGTGCCGTTCAGGGCCCCGCCGAACGTGCAGTACCAGAACGCCCCCTTGGCACTGACCGCCGAGGCCGCACTGATCGACTGCCGCTGCCCCGGCCGATTCACGACCGGCGTTTGTCCGCGCACGCCCCAGGTCCTGCCGTGCACGGCGTCGGCACGAAAGCCCGACTCGTCCCAGAACAGGATCTCGGCGCCATCGCGCCGCGCCTGCGCGGCGATGCGCGGGTAGTGCTCGCGCTGCCAGCGCTCGATCGCCTGCGGATCACGCTGATAGGCCCGTTGCAGCGGCTTCTGCGGGCTCAGGCCCAGCCGATCGAGCAACGCACCGACGCTGGTCAGGCTCAGCCGCAGGCTGAACTTGCGCTCGATCAGGTCGACCACCACCGCGCGCGTCCACAGTCCGAAGTCCAGCCCGTACTGGCGCGGGTCACGGCCGTTGACCCAGCGAAACACCTGCTGCTCCTGCTTGGGCGTGAGCAGGCGCGGGCGCCCGGTGCCGACCGTGGCGCCGAGGGCGGCCACGCCGGCGCGCGAACGCAGCGCCTTGTCGATCCACTTGTAGATGGTGGTGCGGTTGAACCCGTAGGACTCGATTACGGTGGCCGGCGACTCGCCCTCGGCAACCCGTTCGATCGCCATCAGGCGGATCGTCTCCAGCGTGGTGTGATCCAGTGTGCGGCCGTCTCGCTTCATGACGAGTTCGACTGCAGCCGGTGCTTGGAGTTCCACTTTGTCGCCTAAATTATCGACTTATGAGTAATTGTTGGAAAGCGCGGCACTAGGCATCAGCTGAACAGGGCGCAGTTGATTGAGGCGTTCAAGAACACAAACACTCAGGCCAATCGCTTTTGCCAATGGTATTTGCAGTACAACACGCTGATCCTCGATGGCCAGAGTCGCATAGGTCTCATCAATCAACAGGCGGCAGGAGATCTCCAACAGCCGCCGCACACAAGCTTCCAGGTGTTGTTTAGGGACGACGCGCGGCGGACAGAAGTGCGACGAATCATTCACGAAGCATTCAACGCCTACTTCGCGATTGACCCCACCAATCTGGGTCAGCTGCGCCTGCGTCTGTCTCCGCGAGCGCCAACTTCCCACATGGAAGAGCGTGGCATTCACGATGAAGCAGTTCACTTTCATTCTGCGGCCCCACCAATAGAGCAAGCCAGCGACGGCGTGAAAGCATTCACCGGCATGATCACAGAGACTATTGCTGGAGACCCTGCGGTTCTGCTTATCGATGAACCGGAGGCGTTCTTGCACCCGTCCCTAGCGTTCAAGTTGGGCGACGAGATTGCGAGAGCTAGTCTTGGATCTGAGAAACGCCTTTTCGTATCGACCCACAGCCCAAACTTTGTAATGGGGTGCATCCAATCCGGTGCACCCGTGAACATCGTGCGGCTTACGTATAGAAATGAAATGGCGACGGCGAGAGTGCTCCCCAATCACGAGATTCTTCGCCTAATGAGGAACCCCTTGCTGAGGTCAACGGGCGTCCTCAGCGGATTGTTTTACGAGTTTGTGGTTGTTACGGAGGCAGATGCGGACAGGGCCTTCTACCAAGAGGTAAATGAACGACTTCAGCGTTACATGCCCAAGTTAGGTATCCCGAATTGCCTCTTTATAAACGCACAGAACAAGCAGACGGTCCAGACCATTATTCGCCCCCTTAGAGACCTCGGCATCCCTGCCGCCGGCATTGTAGACATTGACGTACTCAAGGAGGGCGGCTCAGTCTGGACCTCTTTCTTAGAAAGCGCCTTTGTGCCAGAGATCGAACGCAATTCCCTTTCTACCGCTCGGTCCGCGGTGAAGCAACGCTTTGACCAAGCCGGCAAAGATATGAAGCGCGAAGGCGGAGTCCAACTGCTCGCAGCCGGAGATAAGGAAGCCGCTAAGAACCTATTGGAAAGATTGTCGGAGTACGGACTGTTTGCTGTACCGCATGGCGAGCTTGAATCGTGGTTGAAACAACTGAGCGTAAGCGGTCACGGTCCAACTTGGTTGATTAGTATGTTCGAGAAAATGGGCGAAGAACCTGAGAGCGCAAGCTACCTAAAGCCGACCGAAGATGATGTTTGGCAATTCCTCGGACTGGTCA
Organism: Truepera sp.; assembly: GCA_018333895.1. Lineage (GTDB taxonomy): Bacteria > Deinococcota > Deinococci > Deinococcales > Trueperaceae > JAGXSJ01. Next base: position 954 of record JAGXSJ010000125.1, on the reverse strand, counting down.
AACATTGGCTGACCAATGCGAACCGAAAGGGTATCCCAGCATGAAACCTAACAACGGCATGCAGCCGACGCCGAAAAGCGCCGCAGCTGATGCTGGGCGTTAGCCTTCAAAGCCGCTGTCAGTGCCGGTTGACGTATGCATACAATATATATACACTTAGCCGGTGCGCTTCCAGTTTGATCCCGCCAAGGCGGCTGCCAACCTGCGAAAACACGGCGTTTCGTTTGCCGATGCGGAAGGAGTCTTTGCGGATCCCTTAGCCCTACACCGCTCTGACCCGGATTCGGAGGCCGAAGAGCGGTTCGTCGCAATCGGGCTAGGTAATGCGGGCGAGCTTCTGGTTGTCGCATACACGCTGCGTGGAGAGAGCGTTCGATTGATCTCCGCGCGCCGAGCGACACGACGTGAGGCACGAGACTATGCGAGCTGAGTACGACTTTTCCAAGGCCAAGCGTGGGGCACTGATCCCGCAGAAGGGCAAGACGCGTATTTCAATCTTCATCGATAACGCGACGCTGCAGGCGTTTCGTGAGCGCGCCGACGCTAGTGGCACTGGTTATCAAACAATGATGAATGACGCTTTGCGAGCCTATCTCGCTGAAGCCGAACCTCCGCTCACGGAAAGCAAGCTTCGTGAGGTTCTTGAGGAGGCACTTCCGCAGGCAAGGAGGCTAACTCGCCGTATATGGACTCCCCCCAAGAAGCAAGAGCCTGACCGATAGTTCTGGCAAGTAGGGAGCGCCTGCAGTCGTATATCCGGCATCGTGAGTGGGCTCTGAGCGGCCCGTGCCGACATGGAAGCTGCGAACAGCGGTGCGCCAATCGTTGCAAGCGGCGGACGTGAAGTCGCCGGAAGAGTTATCGGCGTCAAACGGTGTGGGGGAGACCCGGGGTGCCATGAGGGGCGATCAGGTTGCAAGCAAGGGTGAGGTGAAGTGCACAACGTAAAGACAA
>JAGXSJ010000124.1 GCA_018333895.1 Truepera sp. | reverse complement strand
GGTTCGGTGGCGCGGGGTAATTGGAATCTGCACAGTGACATCGATCTGCTGGTGGTGGGCGATCTACCCGCTGAGCCGCTGGCGCGCAGCGCTTTCCTCTACCGCTTCGTGCAGGGGCACGAGGAGCCCAAGGGCTTAATGCACGACGAATTTACCAGTCTTGAGCGTCAGGGGAAGCTTAGGTATCTTGAAGGGGCGCTAAAGCTCTAGCCGAAGCGGGCGTAGATCTCATCAACGAAGCGCAAGTACCACGCCGGATCGAAGGCCTCATCAAGTTCGGCCTCGCTCAGGCAGTTGTTAGGGTCGGCCTGAAGCAGTGCCTTCAGGTGCTCGCCCGTCTCCCACGCCGTGAGGCTAGAGCGCTGCACCAGCTCATATGCCGCCTCGCGCGTCAGCCCTTTATTGATGAGCTGATGCAGCACGCGCTGCGAGTAGCTGAGGCCGTGCCAGGCGTCCAGGTTCTGCCGCATGGCCTCAGCGTAGACCACCAGACCCTCGATGACGCCCGTGAGGCGCCGCGTGGCGTAGCTCGCCAGCGCCGTGGTGTCGGGCAGAATCAACCGCTCGACGCTGGAGTGGCTGATGTCGCGCTCGTGCCAGAGCGCTACGTTCTCAAGGGCCGCTTGCAGGTTGCTGCGCATCACTCTCGCCAGGCCCGAAATATTCTCGCTGGCGATGGGGTTCTGCTTGTGGGGCATGGAGCTGCTGCCGGTCTGCCCCTTGGCAAAGCCCTCTTGCGCCTCGCGCACTTCCGTGCGTTGCAGATGGCGGATCTCAATGGCGACGCGCTCCAGTGTCGTCCCCAAAATCGCTAAGGCGCTCATGACCTCGGCGTGGCGGTCGCGCGCGACGGTCTGGTTAGTGATCGGATCAGGCACCAGCCCCAAATACTCGGCGACGCGCCGCTCGACCTCAGGCGGCACGTGGGCGTAGGTGCCGACCGAACCGGAGAGCATGGCTACATCGATCACCTCACGAGCGCGCCTCAAGCGCTGTTCATCGCGCTGCACGGCGGCATAGAAATTCAAGAACTTGAGCCCGAAGGTCATCGGCTCGGCGTGAATGCCGTGGGTACGGCCGATGCAGGGGGTGTGCTGGTAGGTGACAGCCTTGGCCTTAAGTGCCGCCTGCAAGGCACGCACGTCGTCGAGGATAAGGTCTAGCGCCTCGCGCAGGATCAGGTTCTGGGCGGTATCGACCACATCGGTGCTGGTGAGGCCCAGATGGATAAAGCGCGCCTCCTCGCCAACACGCTCGCTCAGGGCGCGGGTGAAGGCCACGATATCGTGCTTGGTCTCGCGCTCGAGCTCGGCCACCCGGGCGGCAAAGGCGTCATCAAGCGGGGTGGGCTCGAGCTTCTCACGGATGCGCTGCGCCGTTCCGAAGGGCACCTCGCCCAGCGCCTCCCAGGCTTCGGTAGCGGCCAGCTCCACCTCTAACCAGCTCTGGTACCTATGCGCCTCGCTCCATAGGCGCGCCATCTCGGGGGTGGTGTAGCGGTCGATCATGGCTGGACCTCCAAACCTTTGACCGCCTTCTCCCCTGCTTGCTGGCAGTGGTAGCTAGCCGTGTCCAGATACGGGGTTGGTCCTGTTGCTAACCGCTCCGTTTCGGGCAACGCCTTCATAGCCTCATTGTGCCACACCCGCCTCGCTACAGGAGGAGCCTGGAGACCGCTAGATCTTCGAGTCCCAAGCCGACCGACTTGAATAGCGTGATCTCGTCTGCCGACCTGCGCCCCGCGCGGCCCGTCACCACGTCCGCAAGCTCTCCCCTGACCGTCTGCCACGACCAGTTGCGGGCTGCCGCCTGGATGAGGTCGCCCGCTTCTGCCTTAGCTGCTGCCAGGTCATCGACGAAGACCACCGCGCGCTTGACCGCATCGCCGTCGACCTCGGCCAACTCAGGCGTGAAGGCGCCAACCAGGTCGAGGTGCTGCCCCTCGCGCAGCCAGGCACCGTAAAGGATGGGGTCGCGTGCCGTGGTGGCAACCGTAACGACATCGGCGGCAAGGAGCGCGTGGGCGCGGTCCTCCTCGACCTCGACCGAAATACCCGGCAGGCGCTCGCGCAGCGTTTCGGCGGTACGCTCTGCCTTCCCGCCATCCCGCCCCCACACCAGCAGGCGCGCATAGTTTCTCACCTGAGCGTGCGCCTCGGCCATCCAGGGGGCCAAGGAGCCCGTACCCACCACCAGCAGCGTGTTCGCGTCTGGTAGGGCAAGATGGCGCGCCGCGATGGCCGACACGGCGGCAGTGCGCAAGCGCGTGAGGATGGTCGCGCTCATGGCCAGCACGGGCGTCCCGGCGGGATCAAACAGCGTGTACCAGGCTTGGACGGTGGGCCTGCTCTTAGCGGCGTTATTTGGGACCACGGCGACCTGTTTTACGCCAAACCACCCCTCAGCATCGGCACAGGGCATACTCAGGTAGATTGCTCCACCCGGGCCGCTCAGTACCGTCCGCTCGGGCATGAGGTAAGCGTCAGGGCGCTCGGCTTTCAGCACAAACGCCTCGGTGAGCGTCCCTAGTACCCGCTGCCAGCTAAGGCCAGCCACCTGTTGCTCGTCTAAAATCTGCACGCCTTAGCCTAAAGGAGCTAAGGGTCTTAAGCCACTCGCGCTTAGGGCGCGCTCGAGCTGCTGGCGGCTCGGCCAGCCCTTGCCGCCGTTCTCCCGGTATACCCGGCACGCCAGCACGCCCGGCCCGTCGTAGCCCTCGAGGTCGTATCCGTTGACCTTGACGGTGGGCGACCCGGCGAGGTGCAGCGCCTCCGCCCTCTCGGGCGTGTCGATTCGAACGAGTCTCACACAGGCATCAAGTCCTCTCTTGCTTATGACCTCGACCAGGTCGCGGCAGACACGCCGGTAAGAGGGGCAGCCGACGAAGTAAAGGAGGTCGATACAGGTGCTGCAATGAAGGCTCATACCCCGAGTATAGGCTCTCGTTTTTGGGAGAGTCAAGCTCGCTTGCCCGCCTAGAGCAAAAACGAGGACGGGAGCGTATCCCGCCCTCAAACAGTAGCATGTCAGGATACTGTTAAGCTGCGGGGACGCCTGCGCTTAGCAAGTCGTGCTCGTTTGGGCCACGACCCGTGCAGCAGCTTGCCAGTTGCCCATTCACCACCACTGCCGGGACGCTGCGGATACCCAAATCCTTCGCCCGCTGCGCAACATCGGGTGCACTCAGGTTGAGTATCGTCACGTCACACAACTCACAGGCAATTCTCCTAACCAGCCGCACGGTTTCGTCACACACAGGACATCCCGCCGTGAAGACCTCTACCTTGCGCTTTGCGTTCACGTCATTCCTCCGTTTGGCGCGTTGAGCGCCTCGATGATGGGGCACTCGGTGGTAGCCCCCTCGCCACTACAGGCCGCTGCCAGCATGGCGATGGTTGCTCTCATCTTCGTGAGGTCGGCAATCTTCTCATCAATACTGGCAATCTTCGCTTCGGCTCGTGCTCGCACCTCGGCCATTCCCGCCTTGGGATGGTCCCGCAGCTCAAGGAGGTCAGCGATTTCCTTGAGCCGGAAGCCAAGCTCCTTGGCCCGTCTAATGAACCGAAGCCGCAACACGTCCTGCTCGGAATACTTCCGGTAGCCTGCTTCGCTGCGGGGCGGCTCGTCGATCAAGCCCTGCTTTTCGTAGAACCTGACGGTCTCAATGCCTAGACCCGACAGGTGGGCAGCCTGGCCTCTGGTGAGCGACCTTGCCACCTGCACCTCCCTTCGTGTAAGCCACTATAGACCCTGTATTATGGTACAGGGTCAAGTCCTCTTAGGCAAAACTCTCCCGCAGCAAGACCCGAAAGCCTGCCTGCTCAAAATGTTTGTCGGCCGTGAGCGCCTCTGTCATGCCGCGCTCTTTTTAACGCCAAGGAGACGCGATCGGTTAAGCCCCAAGCCTTGTCCAGGCCCGACATTCCGACCCCCTGCCACAGATTTCATGGATAAACCTCGTCGTAGTGTGAGCCAAGCAAGCGCAACAGAGTTCTCAGCTCCGGCTTGAGGTTCATGGTGAGCAGTTTCTTCGTGTCCTGAACGATAACGAGTAGATGCACGTCGAGGAACAGCTCGAACACCCAGCGAGCGGTCGGCTTCTGTGTAGCTTTATCCTTCTGGTCCGGCACGGTCGCCTGGTGTTCCGCCAGGGTAGCGCGAATGCGGTGCTCCAGCGCCGCATAGACCAGTAGGCACACCGTCATCACCATCAGGAGCGCCATCACGCGCTCGACCTTCTTGAGGAACAGGGTGTTGGCAAGAAACATCGGGTCCTTGAGGAAACGAAACCCCCGCTCGACCTTGGCTTGGTCCTTGTACGCCTGCAATACTGCCGCGTCAGAAAGTTTCTCCTCATCTTCACTGGTCGCCAGGATAAAGAGCGACGCGCGTTCGATCTGCTGCTCACGCCGTTCACGTGGCGCAGCTAAGGCTCCCTGCAGATGATAACTGACCTTCTGGGGTACAGCACCGGGAGCAGGACGACCCCGCTTGTCATAATGCCGCTTCTCAACCACCTGTGCGTCAACGATCGCCAGGACCTGCAGGCCCTTGCGGAACGCCTCGAGCGCCAGCCAGGCATCCTCCCGGCAGTGAAACGCCTGCCGGCACAGGTTGCTGAACGCTCTCTGCTCGTGATCGCTTCTCGCGGATGCGCTGCGCCGTTCCAGCAGGCACCTCGCCCAGCGCCTCCCAGGCTTCGGTAGCGGCCAGCTCCACCCTAAGCCAGGTGCGGTAGCGGTTTGCCTCGCTCCACAGGCGCGTCATCTCGGGAGTGGTGTAGCGGTCGATCATGGCTGGACCTCCAAACCTTTGACCGCCTTCTCCCCTGCTTGCTGGCAGTGGTAGCTAGCCGTGTCCAGATAGGGGGTTGGTCCTGTTGCCAACCGCTCCGCAGAGCCGAGATCGCGCTCAGCCCTGGTCAGCCATTGCCGGACTATCTCGCCCTTCGCCTCGGCCATCTCCTGGTCGCTCATAAAGCAGTCTGCCTCTTTTCGCAATCTTGTATTCCAACGAAGCCCGCACCGGACGAAACCTTTCAAATCGCGCACGCGTTCTGAGCAGAACGTCTTTGGGAACGTTGATCTCCGATAGGCTCTGATGCGCCCTTACGAAATCGTGATGCGTCGGAGGCTTGTCCCACGGTACAACAACCATCAAGTCGACATCACTGTCCTTCCCCGGCTCCCCCCAGGCGTGCGAGCCGAAGAGGTAGATCGCCTCGGGGTCGAACTCTTCGACGAGGCGCCTAATGATCTC
>JAGXSJ010000123.1 GCA_018333895.1 Truepera sp. | reverse complement strand
AGGGCCTTCAGGCCGCGCAATCCTGCGATCCTGCGTGATCCTGCGGGTACTCGCAGGATGCGCCGCAGGATAGCGCCTGACCCGCTCTACTCGTTTGCCAGCTATGTCCCGTACCTGACGATTATAGTTCCCTCCACTTTCGATGCTACTGGCCGCTTGGCAGTGGGGGCAGACGAAATCCTCTTGGCGTTGCAGTATGCTCTGCTTGGGGGTAAGTTCGGTCATCGTAACCCTAACCTAACCCCATCTTTACTACCTGCTGGTGGGTCAACAAACTTTTGGGGGTGTCTCCGACCTGAAATGGCCAAAGTTGAGGCTGGTTGCACGGCACTCAATGTTGTGCTACGCTGCGACGCGGGAAAGGGCACTTCATGAAACGAACCCTCCGATACCTTCCGATATTCTTGACATTCATCCTGTTGCCAATCATGATCTCGCTGTCCCTCGCGCAAGCTCCTGCTGGAGTCGATCCCCAGGCGGCGGTGCTGCTCGAGCGCGCCCGCGAGGCCCACGGCGGCGAGGCGCTCCGCACGCTGCGGACCCTGCGCGATGTCAGCGTCCTTACCTTCTTGGATCCGGTCGGCCAGCCGGTCGGCGAGATGCGCGCCGTCAGCCTGATCGACCTGGAGAACGGGCGCCTGAGGGTTGCGTTTTCTGAGGGAGACGAGCTTACCTTTATCCAGCAACTCAAGCCCGACGAAGGCTTCACCTGGACACCGCAAACGGGTGTGCTTAATCTGCCCGCCGCGCAACGGCGCGGGCTCCGCCAGACGTTCTACCTCAGTTACTACGGCTTGCGCTTCGGTGGTGAGAACCGCGAGGCGGCCGAACTCCTGAGCGAAACGACATTTCTAGGCATGACAGGCAAGGCCGTGCGGGTGACCACAAACGGCTTTACCACTATCTACCTCTTCGACGCCGACGGCCGCCTGCTCGCAGAAAGCTTCTGGAGCGACCAGCTGGGCGAGGTCAACGTAGTATATGAGGACTACAGGGAGGTCGGGGAGCTGGTGCTGCCGTTTCGCCTCCGGCAGTACGTAGGCGAGATGCTCCTGGCTAAAATCGAGGTGCAGGCACTCGAGCCAAACGTCGAAATCACAGACGCGGACTTCGTACTGCCCTAATTTGGCCACCATGCTCGTCGTCGATTTTCGCACCGCGCTTAAGGCGATGGTGCGCCATTTGAGCTTGAAAGCTTGCAGCTCAACCCTCGGTGCGCTCGCCCTCTTGCTCGGCAACGCTGCCGCGGCGAACCCGGCGCAGGACCTCTTCGATGAGGCCGTCTACTTCCTGAGCTTGCTATACGGCGGGACCGCCGAAGTGCGCCCCCAGGAACTCGCGCCCAAGTTCCAGGCGGAACTCGATACAGCTTGTGCAGTCAAGGACGAGCCCTGCCCCTTCGAGGCTGCCTGGCCGGTCATAGATGCGCTCGTTAAGGCGCTTGGTGACCCGCACACAAACTTCTATCCTGGCACGACTTTTGAGGAGATCCTATCCTTCCTTGGCGCCGAAGGGGTCACCTTACAGTTCGGCCTCGTCGTCCGGCCCATCGAAGGGCGCGTCGGCCTGGCTGTGCTCGAGGTGCTCCCGGACAGTCCGGCCGCGGGGGCCGGTCTGAGGCGCGGAGACCGGATCCTGGCTCTAGAGGGCCGCTATCTGTTCGGCCCCGACCGCGTTGCGAAGCTGTACGAAGCGCAAGGGCGTGGCGAGCCGACCAGGATGCGTCTAGAGCGCGTCGGTGAAAGGTTCAGCGTGACGCTCAAGCCCCGCGAGTTGTCCCGAAAGCGCCTGCCGTCTTTGACGTACCTGCCAAAAGAGGCGGTCGGTCTTTTGCGCATCCCCTCCTTCTTGCCTGCAGGCGAGGTGGCCTCGCGCCTCCACGCGCTCGTTCGCGAAGCGCAATCAGAAGGCGTCAGAGCGCTCGTGATCGATCTGCGCGACAATCCGGGAGGACACATCCGCGAGTGCCTCGGCGGGGCGGACGCGTTCGTTGACGGCGTGAGCCGAAAGCTCGTCTCGAACTTTGCTAAGGAGTTCCTGAGGGTCGAACGAGGCACGCTTTATGTCCGCCGGGGCGAGGGGCGTGAGTTCGCGTCGCGGCTGACCGACGATCCGGCGCGGTTCGACGGGCCGACCGTCGCGATTGTGAACCGCTACACCGGTTCCTGTGCGGAATTCTTCGCTCTCGACCTTCAGGAAGGGGGGATCCCTGTCGTGGGCGAGCCGACTTTTGGCGTCGCGAACACCGCCACCACCTTCGTGGGGCTCTCGGGCGGCTCCGGCTTGCAGATCTCCATCGCGCGCGCCCTCCGGGAAGACGGCAGTCTCTACCCGGAGCGCGTCGAGCCCAATCGGGTGTTCGATGACGATCTCGAAACCCTGATCGAAGGGCGCGACGTCCTGCTCGAGGCGGCGCTCGAGCTGATCTCAGGTCGGCTGGAAAACGAAATGAGGGCGCTGCCGCTGCTTTTCCCAGGGGATACCGGCGTTTCTATCTCAGGCTCCTTGCGCAGTTGCGATTACACTGCCCAGCCACCCACCAACTGACTCTGCGCCTACAAAAACCAGGCGCTGACCTTGAGCCAGCGGCACTGGCGGTGCCCTCAGTGCGGCACCAGGAACGACCGCGACCAGAACGCGGCAGCTAACAGACGGCTCGCAACCGCAACCAGGCTTGGCCCGAAAATTGCGCTACCTCAAGCACCTGAGCCATCTCTCCCAGCGTCCGGGCCAGATGCTAGGCTCGAGCCTTCAGCGCGGCGTAATCGGGGGTGGCCGGTTCCTGCTCGAGCCTTGCCGCGACCGCTTAAAGGAACAGCTCTGCACTTACCTTAAAGCGCGCTGCCAGCTTCTTGGCAAGCCCTTTGCTGATCTCCCGCTCGCCCTTGAGTATCTTGCTCAGGTTTCCCTGATCGACGATCCCCTCCTTGGTGAGCTGGTACTGGCTCACGCCTTGCTGTTCCATAAGGAAGGCCAGCACCCGCCTGCGCGGCACGTCGGGGTTCTTCAGCTCGGGCTCGTGCTCGAGCTCCCACTCGTGCATGTAGGTGGCGATGAGGTCGAAAAGTGAAGCGTAGGGCTCCTCGTTGCAGTTGTAGCGGTTGGTCAGCTCGTCGGCGAGCGCGTGAAGCGCAAGGTACTCCTCTTCGGTTGCGGGGCGCTTGATGCCGCCGGTGGCGGCGTGAAAGGCTTCCCAGGCACTTACGATGTTCTGACGGTCTGCAATCATCACGGCCTCCTTTGGGCGTTCCATCTGGTGTATTCGGCGTGCGTCATCACGCGCTTGATGAACACGGTTTGTGAGGTGTAGCGGATAAAGGTCACTAGGCGGTACTTGTTCCCCCCGATGTTGAAGATACTGAGTTCCTGCGCCGCGACGTAGTCCGCGCTTGGGAACACCTCGCGCAGCTTGGAGAAGTTCGTGAAGCTGCTGCCTTGCATCAGCTTGAGCCAGTCCCGCAGGGGTGTTTCCGCGTGTGGATGCTTCTCCCAGAAGGCGCGCAGGGTGCGGGGGGCGACGACGTTCACGAGGCATTATAGGTCATGGCGCCATATATGGCAAGCTGACAACCTCAGGCTTTGGCACCAGACAAGTAAAGCCACGATGCTCAGTGGTGAAAGTGTTGTACAGGACATGATCCCTGCGTCACCAAAAGTGCGGGTGAACCCCTTTTCGACCAACGTTGACACACCCCAGCGGGATAGCCACTGGGTAGGGCCTTCAGGCCGCGCAATCCTGCGATCCTGCGTGATCCTGCGGGTACTCGCAGGATGCGCCGCAGGATAGCGCCTGACCCGCTCTACTCGTTTGCCAGCTATGTCCCGTACCTGACGATTATAGTTCCCTCCACTTTCGATGCTACTGGCCGCTTGGCAGTGGGGGCAGACGAAATCCTCTTGGCGTTGCAGTATGCTCTGCTTGGGGG
>JAGXSJ010000122.1 GCA_018333895.1 Truepera sp. | reverse complement strand
CCGGTGATGAGAGCTGTTTTCATGCCCTTAACTTAACACATGGCGCCCAGGCCCTGACCAAACAGGGGCCAAAATGCGTTACACTTTAAGGTGAATGTTGCAGCTTACCCTGATCCGTCATGCGCTCACCGAGTGGAACAGCAGCGGCAAATTTCAAGGACATAGCGACATCCCGCTTTCAACCCAGGGACAGGCTCAAGCCAGGTCGCTCGGCAAGCGCTTAGTTAAACTCGGCAACGTCGATCTGATCTATTGCAGTCCGCTTAGACGCACCGTGAGCACGGCCCAACTCGCCCTGCCGGGCCGCGAACTGCGGCTCGAGCCCCGCTTGATGGAGCTGAACTTCGGGCAGTTTGAGGGCAAGACCATGGCCGAAAACCAGCAAGACGCTGCCTGGGCGCAGTGGATGGCCGAGCCGTTTAATACCGCCACGCCGGGCGGCGAGTCGTATGCCGAGCTGCGCCGCCGCGCCGTCGCCTGGATGAATGAACTTCCCGATAAGGGGCACGTGGTGGCCTTTACCCACTCAGGCACCATCCAGATGCTGCTTAGCCACTGCCTGGGGCTCGAGCACCCCCGCTGGCGCAAGCGCCTCTTCCTGCGCCCCACCAGCATCACCCGTATCCTGGTCAAGGAGCACGAGGTGATCGTCGAGCGTGTCAACGATACCCGCCACCTGCCCAACGAGAGCGGCGACCCGTTCGACGACTAGCAGCAGGGTAGCGGGTTGTAGTTAGTGGGTTGTGGGTAGTGGGATACCCCACAGCCTGATCATGGCGACCTGAGGATTAGGCCAACGCTGAGCGGGTCAGGCGGCGCTGTCGGGGTTGCGGCTGGGCGTGACGTAAACAGTCTTCTGCTGGGTCAGATAGACCGCCCCCGGTGCGCCACCCTTGGGCTTCCAGACATGTTTTCTCAGGGTGTAATCGACCGGCACGTTGTCGGAGTGGCGGGCCTGGGAGTACGCGGCTGCCAACTGCGCAGCAAATAGGACGGTTTCAAACGGTACCTCGCGCCCTTGGGCCTGAATCACCACGTGCGAGCCAGAGTAGCCCTGGACATGCAGCCAGATGTCTCGGCTCTTGGCCAGCTTGAAGGTCACGATGTCGTTGTCCTGCGCATTGCGTCCGACCAGGACGGTAAATCCCTGCGGGCTAGTGTAGCGGATGCCCGGCGGAGTGCGAAATTGCGTCCGGCGGGGGGTTTGCTCGGCCAGCGCGGCTAGCTCGGCAGGGGAGAGCTCTGCAAGCCGCGCCAGCAGTGCCTGGGTCTGGTCTAGTTCGGCCTGTAGGGTTTGGGCTTTGGCCTCGGCCTGCTGTGCCCGCTGTTCACGCTTTTTGGCCCGCTCAAAGAGCTTCTGAGCAGTGGCTACGGCACCTAGGCCGGGCTCGAGCGCAATCGTCAGCGGCTCGCCCGCAAAATCGCTCAGCGTTACCTCACGGGCGCCCTCTGGCACCTGCCGGGCATAGGCCAACAGCACCGTAGCGCGGTGCCGCAAGTCGGCGGCCTCGGCGGCGGCCGCTAGCGCCTTGGTCGCGTCGTCAAGTTGATTACTAAGCAGCTTGAGGCGCTTATTTAGCCCTTCTTGTACCGCCTGTCGCTGTTGTTGCCAGCGGTCTTGCTGGCGTAGTGCGGTGAGGTCGCCTTCACTTAGCGCTGCGGCGGGTTGCGCTACTACTTGGCGCAAGATGGGTAGCAAGTGCGCTACCGCCTCAGCGCTGAGGGGCTGGTTGAGCGCCAGCCCAGCCCGCTGGGCCAGCGCCTGGGTGAGCTGCGGCCCAAAGCCATCAAGGAGGCGCTTTACGGCCTCCAGCGGTTGTCCGATAAGCGCCTGGCTGAGTGCTTGGTCGCTGGCGGTGTGTGGCTCGAGCTTCTGGTAGGGCGGCGGCGGCGCGTAGGGCAGGCCGCGGCGCAGCTCTCGGAAGCGGTTGATGTCGGCGCTCACCTCACGTGCTAGCCCTAAGATCATCCCGGTGCTGTCTAACAGGATCAGGTTGCAGTGGCGCCCCGTCAGCTCGGCGATTATGGTCACCGGTGGGGTGCTGACAAACCCCTCACTGGCAGCAAACTCGCACCTCACCACGCGATCTAGCTTGAGCTGCTCGATGCTGAGTAGCTCGCCCGCAGCCTTGGCGACGAGCAGCTCTTGAAAGCCGCTGTGCGTGCCGCCGGGTGGTGGAAACTCAGCCAGGTAAGCCAGCCGCGGGTTGGGCGGGCGGTTATAGAGCCAGAGCGCCCCGGTACTTAGTGGCAGCACGAAGGTGTGTGGGTCTGGGAAGCGCCAGCTCAGGCGCGGGCTCGGCAGCAGCGGGGTTAAGGCGCGCAGCGCTTGCGCGATGAGCAGTCCTTCCATCCGATTAGTCTACCGAGGGCGGGGGTCAAAGGGGTGACCTTTACCTTGCCGAACTTCACCATCTTCCAGCCGGGTTTCAGGGCTTGTGTGCTCATTCTGCTATCCCTTCCAGCAAGGCAGCGATCTCTTCCGGCTGGGGCAGTTGCCCCCGCAACTCCTTGGGCAGCGTCTTGGTGATTTGATAGGGCGCCACGCCGATGGGCTTGCTAGCATCGTGCAGGGCATATTCAACAATGGTGCGACCCTTTTCCTTGCAGAGAATGATGCCGACGGAGGAATTCTCATCCTCCTGCCGAACCTGCCGGTCCAGCGCGGTCAGATAGAACTGCATCTTGCCGACGAACTCCGGCTTGAATCTGCCGATCTTCAGCTCGATGGCCACCAGACAGCGCAACTGCCGGTGAAACAGCAGCGGGAAGATATCGGTCCAGCGGTAAACGGTGTCACTGCTGACGCCGAGCTACTTGCCTAGCTCGTCTACTGCTAACCAGCGGTCTTCCATCGCGGCCACCTCTCTAGCTCCTTCTGGACGAGCGGTTTTCTTGCCACGCCAGAGGCGGTAACGGGGAGGCTGGGCGCGGCCTCCCCACCTTAAAACATCCTCAAACAAATATATCAAGGCAGGGGCCGCTTGTTAAACGCTGTCGTTAGTGACCCTCTCCGCACACTGACCGAGCAATTCCGAAAGGCGGCCTAGTCAGGGGCGATGGAGAAGATCATGTTGGATTAGCGGCAACTCCTCGATCACTACCCCATCGTCGCGCTCAAAGCGGCGCACCAGCGGTTTGACCAGCTGCCAGAGCGCTTTGCTATCAAAATGGTCGGGCGAAGCCTTGTCGTCGCTCGCCAAGAAGCGTGTGACTTGGTCAAGGAGGTTGTATACCTGGCGAGGGGTATACCGCTAGACTCCGCCTAGTAGGCGGGTCATGTTCCTTACCTAAGCGCCCTGGGAGGTAATACTATGCAGCTCAAGCGGGTGTTGGTGTTGTTATTGCTGGCGTTAGCGGTCGGGGCCTATGCCCAGCAGCGGCTTTCGATTGCCACCGGCGGCACCGGCGGCGTGTACTATCCGGTCGGCGGCGGCTACGCGCAGATCATTAATGAGCAGCTGCCGGGCTTCAGCGCGACGGTCGAGGTTACCGGCGCCTCGGTGGAGAACGTGGGGCTCGTCGCTCGCGGCGACGCCGACATCGGGCTAGCGCTGGCCGATACGGTGCTGATGGCTTTTCGCGGAATCGGTCGCTTCGGCCCCGGTGGCGAACTGCCGCGCTTGCCAAATCTGCGCGCTATCGGCATCGCGTACCACAACGCGATTCATATCATCACCCTCGAAGGGTCAGGGATTTACAGCCTGGCCGATCTGCGCGGCAGACGTGTCTCGGTCGGTGCCCCTGGCTCCGGCACCGAAGTCTCGGCCCGCACCATTCTCGAGGCTAACGGTATCACCCCCGATGACTTCGCCGTGCATCGCCTCTCGGTCGGCGAGGCTACCGACGCCTTGGTCGACGGCGTCATCGACGCCGGCTTCTGGTCGGGCGGTGTGCCGACCGGCGCAGTAATGAGCCTGGCCGAAACTCATCGCATCCGGCTGGTGCCGATCAGCGCCGAAGAGCTCGAGCGGGCTCAATCCGCCGACCCTACTTTTATCCCCTACACCTTCCCTGCGGGCGCTTATCGCGGCATACCCGAGACGCCCAGCGTCGGCATTCCTAACGTGGTCTTCGTTGCCGCCGAGATGCCCGAAGAGCTGGCCTATCAATTCACGCGGGCGCTCTTTGAGCATATCGCGGTAGTGCGGGCGATTCACCCCTCGGCCTACGAGACCGTGCCGGAGCTGGCTCTAAACTCGCCGATTCCGCTGCACCCCGGCGCCATCCGCGCCCTGGAGGAGCTCGGCCTGAGCGTTCCCGACCACCTGCGTGGCGAATAGCGCCTGGATGAAGCGGTTCGGGTATGCCGTGAAGGGCAGGCTTGTCGGCCTGATTCTTGCGCTGCCTCTGCCTTTTTTAGCGCTCGCCTACGGGCCGAGTCCGGTGTTGCGGGTGGTGACCGATGGGGGGGAGGTGATCCTCAGCGTAGCGATTCCCGAGCGTCGCTGGGAGGTGCATTGGCGCCACTCGGTGAGCGGCGTCTGGCTGTATGAGGCATACCGGTGGTGTGACGGCGCGATAGTGCTGACCGACGCGTTTGCCCCCCACCTCGACTTAGCCGGTATGGGCTACACTCCAGGACGCGGCGAGTTGCGTCTCTTGCCCGAGGGGTATCGCGGTGTCCGGTATCACATAGCCGGTATTGACGAGGTGATCCCCGTCGAGCACCGCTTCAGGCTGGGATCGAGCCTGGCCCCAACCGTGTTGGTCGTTGCGGGACGGCACTACCCGCTGAGCGAGCTTTACCCCGGTGGTAGCGTCCGCTTCGAGGTGCTGGCCTTCTCAGCAACTGCACCATGAGCACCCTGGCGACCAGCTCCCCCGAATCCACGCCGATACGGCCTGCCGTCGGCCCCTGGATCGGGGCCATCGTAACCCTCCTGGCGTTGGCGCTAGGCGTCTTTCAGCTCTATACCGCCGGCATTCGACCGCTTGACCTCTTCACTCAGCGGGGTACGCACCTGATGCTGGTGCTGCTGGTGGTGTTTTTGCTCTTCCCATTTGACCGCAGACGAACGATCGTGAGTTGGCTTATCGACGGACTGTTCATCGCGGGGGTTGTCTATTCCATCGGGTACCTATTGCTCAACCTGGATGCGGTGCTGGACAGAACAGGTTTCTTTACCATGCAAGACATCTGGGCCGGGACCATCGGAGTCGTTGTGCTGCTCGAGGCCACGCGGCGGATCCTCGGCCTCGCTTTTACCATGATCGGCCTTGGTTTTATTATCTACGCCATGGCCGGGCCGCGCGGCCACCTGCCCTGGCTCGGCGAGTTGCTCCCCGAGGTCCTGGCGCATCGCGGCTACCCCATAGAGCGTATCGTCGGCACGCTCTTCCTGGGTCAGGAAGGGATCTTCGGCGTGCCGCTCGGGGTGGCGGCCACAGTGGTGTTTACCTTCGTACTGTTTGGGGCCTTCCTGGAGATGAGCGGCGCGGGTAGGTTTTTTATTAACCTGGCCTACGCCGCGACGGGGCAGCAGCGTGGCGGCCCGGCCAAAGCCGCTGTAGTGGCCTCGGGCTTCATGGGCTCAATCTCCGGCAGCGCGATTGCGAACGTGGCGACCTCAGGGGCGTTCACTATTCCGCTGATGAAAAAGCTCGGCTATAAGCCCGAGGAGGCGGGCGGCGTGGAAGCGGCGGCAAGCACCGGCGGGATGATTATGCCGCCCATCATGGGGGCCGGAGTCTTCTTAATGGCCGAGTTTACCGGCATCCCTTACGCCGAGATCATGATGGTCTCGATTTTGCCCGCCATCCTTTATTTTGCCATCGTCTATCTGTTCGTGGACTTCATTGCTGCCAAGCAAGGCCTGCGTGGGCTCAAGGCGTCCGAGCTGCCCAAGCTGAGCGAGGTACTGCGCGACGGTTGGGTCTATCTTGTCCCCTTAGGCATCCTAATCTACTTCTTGCTCCAGGGGATCTCACCCAACCGCGTCGGCTTCGTAGCTATCGTGGCGATCCTGGCGATAACGGTTCTGCGGTGGGTGGTGCGCCGCTTCGCGCTGCGGATGTACGACACCGAGCCTTTGCCGATCGGCGCGGCGCTGGTTTTGGGGGGGCGGCAATTTGTAGGCGCGTTTGAGGCCGCTGCTCGCAACGCCATGATAGTGACGGTGGCGTGCGCCATGGCTGGAGTGGTGGTGGGCATCCTCGGACTTACTGGCCTGGGGATTAAGTTTTCGACGCTGATGCTCAGCTTTTCCGGCGGCCACTTGCTGTTGGCGCTACTGCTGGTGCTACTGGCCAGCCTGATCCTCGGCCTGGGCCTCCCGGTGACGGCGTCCTACATCGTCCTGGCGGTGACCGCGGCCCCGGCGCTCCATCATGAGTTTGGCCTCCCCCTGTTGATTGCCCACCTGGTTATCTACTGGTATTCGCTGGACTCCAACGTGACGCCGCCGGTAGCGCTAGCCGCCTTTGCTGGTGCGGCTATCGCCGGCGCCAACCCCATGAGCACAGCGATAAAAGCCTTTAAATATGCTAAGGGCCTTTACTTGATCCCGCTGTTTATGGTCTACAATCCCGAGATTATCCTCGGCGGGCCGCCCCTGGTGGTGGCATGGACCGTGCTGACAGCGATTGCGGCGCTGCCGGCCTTCGCGGCTTCGCTAGATGGTTTTATGTTTACGCGGGTACATATCGTTTTGCGAGTGGTGTTAGCCGTGGGCACGGTGTGCATCTTCTGGCCGAGCTTCACCGTCGAACTGATCGGGCTGTTGTTGATCGTCTTGGTGCTGGCGATCAACCTCTTCCAGTGGCGCCGTGAGCGCTACGGCGAGCGGCAACGCGCCGACGTGTAAAGTGAGTTGGGCCATGAAGGTGGCTTCAGCGGCTCGCCATCCGGCTGCGGCTGCCGGCTAGCTACGATGACCGGCAGTGCGGGTGGGGCGCTGTGGAGGGAAGATGAAACGCGCACTGCTCGGCCTTGTACTGGTGCTGTTCCTGATCGCCTGCTCTACGCCGCCACCTCAGAACCAAGCCCCGACCGCCTCCTTCACCGCCACCTCGGTCGAGGGGACGACCTTTGTCTTTAACGCCGCGGGCTCGAGCGATCCCGACGGTGCGATCATCGCGTATAGCTGGAGCTTTGGCGACGGTGGTCCCGCTACCGGCGTGACCGTTAACCACACCTATACCAACCACGGCAACTTCACCGTCAGCCTGACCGTGACCGATAATCAGAGGGCGACGGACACGACCACTCGCACGATCCCAATCGGCCGCCTGTCGGGCGCGATCGGCGTGGGGACAGCTGCTAGCGGTGAAGGGACGCCGATCCCCGCCCAGGGCGCCGCCGTAACCGAGGCCCCGTTTGTCCCCGGCGAGGTGATCGTTCAGTTTGCGCCTGGCATCAGCACCATGTCGGCTTTGAATGTGGCGGGAGCCGGACTGCAACTTGTGCGCCCGTTAGCCCTCCCGAACGCTGCGCTCTACCGCATTGCCGACGCCGTGGCGCTCCAGGCTACCGAGGCGGGCCGCGCCGCTACGATCGCGCTCATCGACCAACTCAACGCCCGGCCCGACGTTGTGGAGGCGCAGCCGAACTACATCCTCACGGCCATGCGCACTCCTAATGACCAGTTTTATCCGCGGCAGTGGCACTACCCCGCCATCAACCTGCCGCAAGCCTGGGACCTTACCACCGGCTCAGCTGCGACGGTGGTGGCGGTCATCGATACCGGCATCCTGTTCGAGGCGGGAAACTCCAGCCGCATCCACCCCGATTTCGTTGGTAGGGTGCTGCCCGGCTACGACTTCATCAGCAACCCGACCACCGCCAACGACGGCGACGGGCGCGACCCCAACCCCTATGACGACGGCGATAATCCTACCCTCGGCGGCCAGTCGTCCTACCACGGCTCGCACGTGGCCGGCACCATCGCTGCGGCCACCAACACCAACGTCGGTGTGGCCGGGGTGGACTGGCAGGCCAGGATCCTGCCGGTGCGGGTGCTGGGCGTGGACGGCGGCACCTTCGTGGACATCCTAGACGGGTTGCTCTGGTCGGTGGGCCGGTCCGTGTCGGGCGTCCCCAATAACCTCAACCCGGCTGGCATCGTTAACATGAGTCTGGGCGGCCAGTTCAGCTGCACCACGACCATGCAGAGCGCTATCGATCAGGCGCTAGCGACCGGTGCCATTATCGTCGTCGCTGCTGGCAACAGCAACACCAACGCCGCCAACTTCGCCCCGGCCAGCTGCGCCGGCGTCATTACCGTGGGCGCGACCGAGTTCCAGGGTTCCCGTGCGCCTTACTCCAACTTCGGCTCGCGGATCGACGTGATGGCCCCTGGTGGCGACGTGACCGCCGACCGCAACAACGACGGCTGGCCAGACGGGGTGCTGAGCCTCTGGCGCAACGACACTACCAATCAGTTCGATTACACCTTCATGCAGGGCACCTCGCAGGCCGCGCCGCATGTGGCGGGTGTCATTGCCCTGATGAAGAGCCTGAAGCCGACGCTGACCTCAGCCGAGGCTCTTAACATCCTTAAGGGCACCGCGCGCCCACTGTTGGCGGTCGAGTGCAACCGGCCCAGTGGCGGCGAGTGCGGCGCCGGTCTGATCGACGCTTATGCGGCGCTCCAGGCGCTTAACAACCCACCCCCGCCGCCCACAGGAGGAGAACTCAGCTTCACGCCGGCGCTGCTCGACTTCGGCACTACTACCGTGGAGCTAGACGTAACCCTGACCAATGTGGGGGGCGAAAGCCTGACCTGGGCGATCAGCTATTTCCAGCCGGCTCCGGATAATCCTGGGAGTATACCCGAAGGTACAGTTTACGTGCCTTCAGGCTTCCCCCTGTCCGGCACGCTGGCAGCCGGAGCGAGCACCGTCACTCGCATCGGCATCGACCGGAGCTTCATTACTACCGACGGCTTCTACCAGCTCGAGCTGGTCTTACTTGAGAACGGCACCACCGAACGCCGCCTGCCGGTGCGCTTCACCAAGGCCCCTGCCACCCAGCCCGACCCGACCGGCCCAACCATTGTGGCGGGCTTCATCGAGCAAACGCCGGGTATCTTCACCGTGAGCGGGTACGAGGAACGGGGCAGTTACTTTACCAGCTACACCTTCCCGGCGCTGGCGGGAGCGACCTGGGTGGTGGCTTGGGTGGATGTGAACAACAACGGTCTGGTGGATGGGGGCGACTATGAGGGCTTTTATCCGACCCAGGTAGCACTGGCGGGTAATCAGGTTCTTTCCGACCTCAACATCGCCATGGAGCCGGTGGTGGATGTGCCAGCCCTCCTTGCCCAGTACGGCGAAATCGTGCGGCTGCTGGAGGCGCGGCGGGCTAGCCAAGGTTTGGCGCGGTAGCTAGGCCGGCTGTGTGCGGAGCCGCTCGAACTCCGCTAGGACTGCCGCCGGGCAGCCTGGGCCGATGCGCGCCATAAGGGCGTTGGCCGGACTGAGGCGGATCTCCGGGTCGCTGGTGCGGTATGGCTCCATGCCGACCGAGCGGTAGAGGTTTTGCAGCAGTTGCTTGTACTGGAACTCACTAAGCCCACTCCGCTTGAGGTCGTAGTGCCAGGCGTACATAGTGGCGATCACGATGGTGTGGTCGAAGCGCCCGTCGGCAAAGCTGGCCTGCAAGAGCCGGGTAGCCAGGTTCTGGCCGCGATAGCAGGGATCGACCTCAACCGCGCCTAGCTCAATGATCTCGCCGGTGCGGTCGCCGCCCCAGTGCTCGCTTGCGCTGGGTGGATGAAAGGCCACGTAGCCAATTAACTGCCCCTCGCTCACCAGAATGCTGACGCAACACTGCGGATCTTGGGCCAGCGCGATGAGCGCCTGGTGTTGCTGAGCCGCCGGGCGGAAGATGCTCAGGGCCGGGCTGATGGTAAGCCCGGCGAGGCGTGCAGCGGAGGCGCAGACCTCCAGCGTAGGGGCACTCATGTCACGGAGAGCGGCGTTGCCGCCAGCGCAACACCAGTTCGTCGGGGAGGCGCAGGTGTCCGGGATTGGTGGGAAGAGACAGTAGCCGGGCTAGTTGCTCGTTAGCTACCTCAGCGTTAGGCAGCAGCTCTACCGCTTCCCCGAAGATGCGGAGCAGCGCTTCGTGATAGGGCGCCAGCGGTGCCGCCTCGAGGCTGGCCAGCAAGGTGCTTGCCGCCGCCTGGAACTTGCCCTCCGCGAGAGCAAGGCGCAGCTCCAGAGCACTGAACCAGGCCAGCAGGCCGCTATCACTGTGCTCGCCGGGTTGCTCAGCCACGGTCATAAAGGCGGGTTTAGCCGCAGTAAGCGCCTGACCTGCCTCGTATCGGCGCCCGCTGCGCAGCAGGGCCGTGGCTAGCACAGTCTGGGCTGTAGCGAGTTGATAAGGGTGGCGAGCCAGGGTTAGACCTGTCTGAGCGGAGAGTACTGCTGCCTCAGGGGTGGCGGCCAGCAGGCTCGTGATCTCCCAGAACAGCCCGCCGAGCGGCAACAGGCAGGGATCGCCAGGCCGCAAGCGGGCCTGAATCTGGGCCAGCAGGGTCTGGGCGTGGCGGACGTCGGGGGTGTCCGGCAGGGGCTCGAGCCCTCGCAGCAACGGCGGGTGGTAGGGCTGCCCCACTCCGCGGCACCAGTAGGCCAGCGCCAGGTGGAGGCGGCTGCGCAGCCGCCGGAAGGTGGCGTTTACCTGATGCTCAGCCTGGTAGCGCTTAAAGGTGTCAAGGTTGTGCTGCAAGGCGCCGATAGCGTCGTCGAAGCGGCCCACGGCTAGGTGATACGGAGCCTGTTCGTCCATGACCTTGGCCTGCTCGAAGGCTAGCTCGAGCGGTGATAGGTGCGCCGCCATCTCAAGCATTGCTAGAGCGGCGCCAAAATCATCTGCGGCGCGGGCAAACTCGGCTCGGCGCCGCTGCAAGGTGGCGCGGCGGGCCAAATAGCGAGCCTGCTCGTGACGCGGCGCTTCGTTGGCAGAGGAGAGCGCCACAGCCAGGTTAAGCTCACCAAGCGCCCCATCAAAGCGACCGAGCCGCAGCAGGACGTCGCCCTTCTGGAAGGCCACCCGTGCGCGGATCAGATCGTCTGGTGGGGCAACGCGGTCGAACTCGCGGAGCGCGGCCTCCAAGTCGCCGCGATCCTTGGCGATCAGCCCAGCCCACACGGCCAGCTTGGCCTCGGCTAGCCGCTTGGCCGCATCAGTGAAGCGCCGGGGCGAAGCCGTATCAGCGGCAGGTGTCTGCGGGAGTAGCCGCGCCCCTTGCTCGATCAGTTCGGCGGCCTGGGTCAGCTGGCCGCGCCAGCGAGCAATGTTGGCGTTAAGGAGCGCAATCTCGGCTTGAAGCAGCGGATCGTCGCTCGGTGGCGCAGCACTGAGCAACGCTTCGGCTTGCTCAAAGCGCCCTTTTAAGACCTCCCCCTCGGCGCGTTTGAGTTGCGTCCAGGTGCGCACGGTGGAATCGGTGGCAGCAGCGAGCAAGGTAAGCGCCAGCAGTGCGTCAGGGTGGTCAAAACTGCCGAGCCTGACGTAGTAGGAGGCTACTTGTAAGGCCAGCCCTTCGAGCGCGGCGCCGGACAGCTCGGTGCTAGCCGCCTGCCACAAGCGTTGCAGCAGCGACTGCTGGATGCTGCGCCCCTTGAGCCACTGCTCGAGCCCCGCCCAGTCACGAGCTTCGAATAGATGGTGGAGGTGGCGCGCCGCTGCTTCGCCGCGCGGCTCGGCCAGGGCGGCCTCCTGGTAAGCGGCGGCGGCCTGGCGGTGCAGCTCTTGATAGAGCGCCGGGTCGGAGGCGCTGAGGCGTTGGCGCAGCATGCGCGCTAGCTGGCGTGAGAAGCAGCGCCAGGAGTCGCGCTCACCTGGCACAGCGTCCAAAAAGGCCCGCTCTAGTGGGCTTATCTCCTGCCACGGCGCCGGGCGGAGGCGTGCCAGGATGGTCCCGTCAAGGGTAGGGAACTCCGGTAGCGACATTACCGCCAGCACTGCTAGGAAGTTGCGTAGGCGCTTATCGCCCGCTGTCTCAACTAAGCTGCTGAGCTGCGCCAGGTGAGCCTCGAGCCCTTCCTCACTAGGGGTAGCCTCGCGGGTTTCGGCTAAGAGCGTCAGGGTGCGCAGGTCTTCATACGAGCGGCCCGCCCGCTGCACGATCACCTCCTGCTGCGGCAGGGAAAGGTAGGGGAGGCGGGCGCGCACGAAGCGCTTGGCCTCACTGGTGCTCGGTGGGCTTAGCCTGATCGGCTCTTCGAACTGCCCTAGCTGCTGCGCTGCCCGCCTCGGCAGTTCGGCCATGGTGACTAAGAGGCTCAACTTGGGCAGGCGGCTGAGCGGCTCGAGCAGCGTCTGCCAGAGCCACTCTGCGGCGCTGACGCGCGGTACCTCCGGGGTGTTGAGCCTAAGTGGGACCATGCCCAGCGTATCCGGCTCATGCGCTACGGCCGTCAGCGAGATGTGCAAGAGCACGACTGGCGCCTCTTGTGCCTTTACCGCGTCGAGGATTACCCGCGCCACCTCGGCCTGGGCATCGGCCTGAACGGCAAAGGCGCTGGCCAAGCCGATCTTGATCAGCCGGGTCTCGAACAGCTCAGCAGGCACACCGAGCATTTGCGCCAGCCGACCTAGTGATACCCCTAGGTCGCTGCCGCCTAGCTCGAGCCGGATCGGCGTCCGCCCCAGGAGCGTGAGCGCCTGCTGAACATAGTCGCTCAAGAGAGTTTTGCCCGAGCCCGGACGCCCGACCACCAGCAGCTTGGGGTGCTGGCCGCCCCGTACCGCGCTGACAAAAGCACGGTAAGCCCGCCGCTTTTCGGGGCTTAGCAGCCGTAGCGCTTCTTCCTCGGTGCCGCCCTCCTCATGTAACTCAGCTAGCTCTGGCGCTTGCAGCGGAGGCCGGCCGGTGCTTTCCCACAACTCGTTTAAGATGTTGTACAGCACGCGCTTATCTGCTAACTTCCCCTTGTCGCGATAGATGATGTTGCGAACTACGTTGGGATTAGCCTCCCGGAGGGCCATCTGCTTGCGCAGCCAGTTGATGCTACCCACGATGCCGTGCTCGTCACGGCGGTTGTCGAGTGCCTGGCGCACCTCTTCAAAGATGCGGCGCCAGGGGCTTGAGGTTTGTGGCTCGCTGTCGGACATAGTGTCCCATTGTATCGAGCCGAGGTATACAGGTACAAAGGTCGATTGTCACTTTAGCCTGATAGTGGCTCCTGGCGCTTTCCCAAAGCCGATAGTCAGTATGGGGCTATGGCGAGCGGCGCTACCTATGGCTGCGGCGAAACCGGATATTTTGTTAAGAGGAGGTAGTTATGCGCACACGGTTGGTTGTAGCTCTCTTGCTAGCGGTGTGGGCGCTTGGCAGTGTTGTGGCCCAAAGCGCTGTGGTTCAAATCGTGAATCACCCCCAGTACGGGATGATCCTCACCGGCGAAAATGGTATGACCCTTTACCTCTTCACCCGTGACGAGCCCGGCGTGAGCAACTGTACGGGTGGCTGCTTAGCCGCCTGGCCGCCACTCCTGGTCGAAGGCGACATCGTGGTCCCCGCAGGGTTGCCCGGTGTCTTTGCCACCATCGATCGGCCGGAAGGCGGCAGGCAACTGACCTATAACGGCTGGCCGCTCTACTTCTGGGTACAAGACCGGCAGCCCGGCGATACCACTGGTCAGGGCGTCAACGATGTCTGGTTTGTGGTAAACCTCAATCCGACGGTGCGGGTAGCGGTACACCCGGAGCATGGCAACATCCTGGTTGGCCCTAACGGCATGACGCTGTACCGGTTTGCCCGCGACGAGCCTGGCGTGAGCAACTGTACGGGTGGCTGCTTAGCCGCCTGGCCGCCGCTTTTGGTCGGCTTTACGCCGCTAGCTGACGAAGGGGTGACCGGCATCGGCACCATCACTCGCGATGATGGCCGCCTGCAAGTGACCCATAACGGCTGGCCGCTCTACTTCTGGGTACAAGACCAGCAACCCGGTGACGCCACTGGCCACGGGGTCAACGACGTCTGGTTTGTGGTCAGCCCCTAGCAGGGCTAGGCCAGGTCGCCGGCCAGTGCGCGCAGATGCTTGACGCTGGTGCGCACCCCCTCGGCGCTCCCACCGATCTCTAGGCAGATGGTTCCGCTAAAGCGCTGTAAGTAGGCGATATAGCGGTGATAAGGGATGGTCCCCTCAGTGGTGGGGAGGTGCTGGTCATCACTGCCGTCGTTGTTGTGCAGGTGCAGGTGGATGATGCGGCTGCCGAGTGTGTCGACGTAACCTTGAATCAGATCCTCACCTGGTCCAGGCTTGTGCCACGGGCGATGAGCTTCGACATGGGCGTGGCCGAAGTCCAGGCAGTTGTGGAGATGGTGCTGCTCGGTGACTGCTAGCAGCGCCTGGGGGCCGTGCAGCAAGCCTAAGCGCTCCAGCGCTAGGTTTTCTAGCGCGATGGGTAGCGGCGAGTCGGCCAGAGCCGACAGTGACTTATCAAGGACGGCGCGGGCATACTCCGGGGTGAGGGCCTGGTATAAGGGGTTGGTGCCGGTGTGCAGCACCCCGCAGCTCGAGCCCACCGCGGCAGCGAAATCGATAGCCCGCTGCACACGTTCAACCGCTACCATCCGGGCGGCAGGGATCAGCGAGGCGAGGTTTAAGTCCACAAACGGCAGGTGCATAGTAGTGCCGACGCCGGTAGCGCGCGACAGCTCACGCACCTGTGCCTCTGACTGAAGCTGCGGCACGATTTCGGACAGCTCCCAGGCCAGCTCGACAAAGTGCAGCTCAAGCTCTACGGCCAGCTTAAAAGCCTCGTCCAGATTGAGGATGGCGGCGGTGGTGGGGCTGTAGCCTAACTTCATGGGCGATCTCCTGAATAGCAGTACGGGTGGCGGTCTCCCTACGCAGGGACACCCTAGCATACCCACGCCTACGGCCTGCCCGCAGTGACCTAACGCTCGGCTTCGGCGCGGCGCTGCGCCTCGGCTAGCGCCTCCTCAGGCGCCATCCCGCCGAGCAGACTGCGCTCTAACGCCTCTTCGAGATACTCCTGCCAGACGGTGTAGGCAGCGATCTGAGGGCGGGGCGCGGCATAAGTAAGCTGCTCCAGCCCCACCCGCGCCATGGGGTTGGCTTCGTACCAGGCGGCCAAGAGCGGCACCACCGCGCGCCTGACCGGTAGGAAGTACGACGCCTCGATCCAGGTCTGGAGGTTTTCCGGCGCCAGCAAGAACTGCCAAAAGGCCAGCGCTCCGCGCTGCTCTGCCTCGCTAGCGCCGCGCACTACCGCTAACTGTCCGCCCATCAGCGGCAGACTTCCCCCTGGCGCTAGCGGCAGCGGTGCTAACCCTAGCTCAAAGGCCACGGCAAACCGCTGGCCTTGCGGCAAAAAAGCCAGGCCGGCTACCGACATCATCGCTCTGGTCCGCACGAAGTCGATCATGGCCACCTCGAACTGGGCGAAGCTGCGCACCTGCGCGTGGCCCCGCTCGGCCAGGCGCTGGAGCATAGCCAGCGACTCAATCGCCGCCGGGCTGGTGAAGTTGGGCTGCCCGCCCGCAGTTACGATGCGGCCGCCCCGGCTGTTAACCAGCGCCTCAAAGATGGGGGCTGCCGCCACTACCACATAGCCGGCAGTGTGGCGAGTGGTGAGGCG
>JAGXSJ010000121.1 GCA_018333895.1 Truepera sp. | reverse complement strand
AGCCAAACATCATTTGGTGCAGGCGGGTTCTCGCTTAATGGCATTCTCGCAAAAGCGAGTTCTCGCTTCGCTCGGAATTATCGGGCGGAGCCTCCTCGCTCGGATCCGCTCGGATAACGTGCCCATGGATATCTGCTATCGGCGCTGGAATTAACACCTGCTGGGAGTGCGCTACAGCAAAATACCTTTTCCGCCCCACCAGGTGAGAATCAGTCCATCAGGTGCCCAAGCTTCTCGGCCTTGGTCTGGAGATACCGTTTGTTGTAGGGATTCTTGCCTACTCGCAACGGGACAGTCTCCACGATGTCGAGCGCAAAGCCCTGCAAGCCGCTCACCTTGCGCGGGTTGTTGGTGAGCAACCGCAGCCTCTTTACCCCCAAGTCGCGCAGGATCTGCGCCCCGATGCCGTAGTCGCGCAGATCGGGGGCAAAGCCAAGCTGCTTGTTAGCTTCAATGGTATCGGCACCCTGGTCCTGCAGGGCATAGGCCTTGATCTTATTCAGCAGGCCGATCCCTCGCCCTTCCTGGCGCAAGTAGACCAGTATGCCGCGCCCTTCCTTAGCGATCATCTGCATTGCGGCATCGCGCTGCGAGCCGCAGTCACAGCGGATGGAATGAAGCGCGTCGCCGGTTAAACACTCCGAGTGCATCCGCACCAGCACCGGTTGACCGTCGCCAACTTCACCCAGGGTCAGGGCGACGTGCTCGTTACCGCTTAGTTCGTCCTGGTAGCCATGCACCGCAAACTCGGCCCAGGGGGTAGGCAGTATGGCACTAGCTATGCGCTTGACGAACGCCTCACGCTCGACGCGGTAGCGGATCAGCTCGGCGATGGTGCCGACCCTAAGGCCGTGCTGCCGAGCAAACTCTACAATGGCCGGCAGGCGCATCATCGAGCCGTCATCGTGCATCAGCTCGCTGATGGCGGCTACCGGCTTGAACCCGGCCAACCGGCTCAGATCGACCGCCGCCTCGGTGTGCCCGGCCCGGCGCAGCACCCCCCCATCGCGCGCACGCAGCGGGAAAACGTGGCCGGGACGCACCAGATCGCTGGCGACAACCCCCTCTTTGACGGTAGTGAGGATGGTGGTGGCGCGGTCTTTGGCGCTGATGCCGGTCTCGATCCCTTCGCGAGCCTCAATCGAAACGGTATAGGCAGTGCCGCGCCGGGCAGTGTTGTGTTGCACCATCGGCGGCAGCTCTAGGTGATCGGCCAGGGCATTGGTCATGGCCAGGCAGATGACCCCGCCGGTGTAGCGGATTATGAAGGCGATCTTCCCGGTAGTTACCGTTTCAGCGGGGAGGATCAGATCGCCCTCGTTTTCGCGGTGTTCGTCATCGACAACGATCACCGGCTTGCCGGCCTTAAGTTCGGCCAGCAGCTCCGGAACCGTCGCTAAGTTAGTCATGCCGCCGCCTCCCGCATTAACATCAGGCGCTCGAGATACTTCGCCAGCAGGTCGGCCTCTAAGTTCACCAGCGAGCCGGCTGTTAGCTCCCCTAGTGTGGTGACTTCTAGTGTGTGGGGGATAACCCAGAGTGTAAAGCGACCCGCCGCCCAGTCCGGCTGGCTCCCGCCGGGGCCGCCCACGTCCACTACGGTCATGCTGACCCCATCGACGGTAATGCTGCCCTTGGGGATTAGGTACTTGGCCAGGCGCGGATCGGCCCTGACGGTGATAATGTACGCCCCGGGCGCCGCCTCGACCGCGAGCACCGTGCCGGTCGTCTCCACGTGGCCGCTCACCAAGTGCCCGCCGAAGCGATCATCAGCGCGCATGGCCCGCTCGAGGTTAACCCGCGCCCCCATGTGCCAGCGTGGAGCGGTCTTAGCCACCGACTCCTGGGAGAGTTCGACCTGAAAGCTCACCTTATTAAAGGTGATCACCGTCAGGCAGCAACCAGAGACAGCGATAGAGGTTCCTAGCTGCATCCCCTCAAGCACCTGATTGGCCTCGATAGTAACGCGCAGATTGCCCTCGACTAACTCGCTCTTGACGATTCTGCCAGTCTCCTCAACAATACCGGTAAACATTTACGCCTCTTTCTAGCGTTCTCGCCTCTGGCTCGGAAGCGGAATTCGGACCTGCCCGGTTAAGAGCAGGTCGTTCGCGATGAACTCGGTCTGGAGGTCGGCCAGGGTGATAGCCTCATCCATCTGGGCCACACCCAGCCCTGCCAGAGGGCTGGCCCCCGCCCCTCCCAACAGCTTCGGCCCGATGAAGAACGCTATTTTATCGACCGCCTGGGCCTCGAAGAACGACCAGGCCAGCGTCCCGCCCCCTTCTAGCAACACGCTGTTCACGCCTCGTTGGCGCAGGTCGGCCAGGGCCGCACGCACCGCACTGCGACCGCGCTGTTCCGGCAAGGCGATAACCTCAGCGCCGACCGCGCGGAGCGCCTCGACCCGGTTAGCCGGGGCCTGCTCGGTGCTGTAGATGATCACCCGGGCCGCAACGCCGTGCTGATCGGGTAAGAACAGCTTGGCAGCGGGCGGGGTACGCGCCACCGAGTCGAAGATTACCTTCAGCGGGCTGCGGCCCCCTGCCAGGCGGCAGGTCAGGAGCGGGTCGTCAAGCAAGACGGTATTGATGCCGACCGCGACCGCGTCGAACTGATCCCGCCACTGCTGCACGCGCTCTCTGGCCGCTGCGCCGGTAATCCAGCGCGACTGCCCGGTGCGGGTAGCGATCTTGCCATCGAGAGTCATGGCCGTCTTATAGAGCACTAAAGGGCGCTGCCGGCGCTGTACGGTAAAAAATGCCTCGTTCTGGCGCTCGGCCTCGTCCTGCAAGACGCCGCTCAAAACCGCGATGCCGGCCTCTTGCAGGCGGGCCGCGCCGCCAGCCGCCAACGGATTGGGGTCGTTAGCAGCAAAGACCACCCGGCTGACCCCGGCGGCGATCAGCGCTTCGCTGCACGGTGGAGTGCGGCCCTGATGGGCGCAGGGCTCCATGGTTACATAGACCGTAGCGCCCCGCGCATCGCCAGCTTGCTGTAAGGCCCGCACTTCGGCATGGGCCCCTCCGGCGCGCTCATGCCATCCTTCGCCCAGCACTACCCCCTCGCGTACAACGATGCAGCCGACCAGCGGGTTGGGGCTAGTCCGCCCGCGCCCTTGCTCAGCCAGCTCCAGCGCACGGCGCAGGTATTGCGCGTCCTGTGCAGTTACCTGTTGCGTGGTTAGGGTCATCCAGCGAGCCGCCCGCCGTGCCTGAGCACCGCTGCGGCATCCCTCCTTCTCCCATCCGGACTATCACCGTCGGTCCCGGAGTCACACCGGGTCGGGCGCGTGGCTTCGCGGACTGACGCCCCAGCTATTTCACTACAGGAGCGATCACCGCCGGTAGGGACTTTCACCCTGTCCTGAAGGATCGTGTTGTATGGCAGGCCAGCCTGCCAAAGCCAGTATACGCCCCCAGCGGCAGCAAGCGGTAGGGTGGTCGTGCTGTGGTCGGGGCCTCGAGCGACCCCCGCATTATCCATTCGGGCTGACCCCACTGTGACAACTTACAGTAGGGCAAGATGCGGCCACCAAAGGCTCTGGAAAACATGGCGTGTGTAGCCGCTAGCGGGCCGTCCTTGCGCTGTCAATCTGGCAGCAGTCCAACGCCGTACAGGATCTCCGCTGCCTCGGATAGGTGGGGCAGGCAAGGATCTCCTGGATTGACCAAATGCGGTTGGTGAGTCCGGCAACCATGGCCGGCGAGCGCCTCTCATATGAACTCGTGTGGCATAATCATCCCATGCCAAGACGACTGCGACCCAGCCCATACCTGAGCCCAAGCAACCTCGAAGCGCGAGGCGAGTACTTCAACCGCAAGATCACCGGCTCGCTGATCGGCACCCAGCCGTTCAGCGGCTTCAACCTCTCGGGGAACAACGCCAAGGCGGGCGGGCCCGACTATCGAAGGCTCTTCATGGAGATGAAGACCGTCAGTGAAAAGTTCTAACCGCATGACACAGAAGGCAAGCGATAGCGAGTAGGCGCGTGAGTGACAGCGAAAACCTTCCCTACCCCAAGCGTCACGTGACCCAGGCCGACGTCGCACGCCTGGCGGGAGTGTCGCGCTCTGTCGTGTCATACGTGATCAACGAAGGGCCGCGTTCGGTCTCAGGGGAAACGCGTCGGCGCGTCCTTCAAGCGATCGAGACTCTGAGCTACCGCCCCAACAAGCACGCGCAGATGCTGATTCACGAAAAGTGGGACACGGTAGCCCACAAGCAGCTCGGTGTCGTCATCAGCGAGCTGAACATGTTCCAGCGTCCCTTCTACGGCGCCATTCTGGCCGGCCTGCACGAAGAGGCGCAGGCACGCGGTTGGCACGTGCGTTTCGTGCGGGTTTTCGAGGTCTTCAAAAGTCCGGTGCTCTTCAATCAGCTCGTTCACCGCCAAGAGGTCGCCGGCCTGGTCTTGCTGGCACTCGATCAGGTCGTACATGGCCCGGCTGAGCAGGCGCTGCTGGAACGCATGATCGCTCGCATCAACAACGTCGTCTGTCTCGAATGGCAACACCCCGGATTGCCTTCCGTCAACTTCGACCGCCAGCAAACGGCGTTTGGCGCCACACAGCACCTACTTGCGCTCGGCCATCACAAAATTGCCTATATCGGCTTTAGCGACGAGCGTGTTGCAGGCTATCGCGCTGCCCTGCTTGAGGTTGGCGGCACGCCGCGCCCTTATGCCGCGCACGACGCCCGCAGTGGCCTAGCGCAGCTTGAGCTGCTGCTACACGAACATCCTCATATCACCGGCGTAGTAGCCGGCAGCGATGAGATCGCCTTCGGCATCCTGCGTGGGCTGCACCTCAAGCGGCGCAGGGTGCCCGACGAGGTTGCGCTTGTGAGCATCGACAACATCGCACTGGCCGAATTTGTTACGCCGGCGCTGACCACCGTCGCCGTGCCGCAAGCGGAGCTAGGGCAGCATGCCATCAAGATGCTCGTCCAACGCGAGAGCGTCTCGATGACCATGGGCACTGATCTGCGCCTCCCGACGAAGCTGATCATCCGCGAATCGTGTGGTGCCACACGTTGATCCAATATTTTACACGTGTTGACAACAGCTGTGGCAACACGTATCCTGTGTCAACACTTAGTTGCGGCAGCGGCGAGGCTGCGCGTACTCAGGCCCGAGGTGACCATGACCAGACGAAACGCAGGCGACGTTCCCCTCTCCAAGCTCCTGCATGGGGCCGACTACAACTACGAGCAATGGCTCAGCTATCCTGACGTCCTTGAGGCCGACTTTCGCGCCATGCGCGAAGCCAAGATCAACACGGTGAGCATCGGCATCTTCGCGTGGTCGATGCTCGAGCCCGGGGAAGGCGACTACCGCTTCGAATGGCTTGACGTGCTGATGGACCGCCTGGCTCAAGAGGGGCTGAACGCCATTTTGGCGACACCAAGCGGCGCCCGGCCGGCGTGGCTCGATGCGCGCTACCCTGAAGTGCGTCAAGTCGATGCACAAGGCCGCCGGCAGCCGCACGGCGGTCGGCACAACCACTGCCGCACCTCGCCAATTTATCGCGCCAAGTGCATTGCTATCAACACCTGCCTAGCAGAGCGCTATCGGGGGCACCCGGCGCTATTTATGTGGCACGTCTCTAACGAATATGGCGCCACCCCTTGCCACTGTGAACTCTGCTATGACGCTTTTCGCAGCTGGTTGCGCACCAGTTATGGCGACCTTGACACTCTCAACCATGCTTGGTGGACAACGTTTTGGAGCCACTGCTACAGCGATTGGCAACAGATTGAACCGCTCGATCCCTCGATTCACGGCCTGATGCTAGACTGGCAGCGCTTTACCAGCGACCAGACAATTGACTTTTTCCTCGCTGAATCGGCCCCGTTACGCGAGCTGACCCCTGAGGTCCCGATCACCACCAACTTCATGCAACCCGAAGTAGGGCTGAACTACCACAAGTTCGCCCAGCACGTCGACATCGTCTCCTGGGACAGCTACCCCTGCTGGCATCAGGGGGACGACATTGCAACGGCTGTTCAGACTGCCTTTTTTCACGACCTGCAGCGCAGCTACCTCAAGCGCCCCTTCATGCTGATGGAGTCGACACCATCAGTGACCAATTGGCAGGGACTCAGTCGTCCCAAGCAGCCTGGCATGCACCTGCTTGCGTCGCTGCAGGCGCTAGCGCATGGCTCAAACACCGTTCAGTACTTTCAGTGGCGCCAGGGGCGCGGCGGTAGCGAGAAGTTCCACGGCGCGGTCCTCGATCATTCGGGCAGCACGGCAACCCGCGTTTTTCGCGAAGTCGCTGAATTTGGCCAAGCGCTGACCCGCTTGAACGGCCTGCAGAAGGCGAACGTCGCGGCCAATATAGCCCTCATCTACGACTTCGAGAACGCCTGGGCGCTGGCGAATGCCGAACTGCCTCACAGTCGTGAAAAGCGCTACCAGGAACGCTGCATTGCCCACTACCGCGCGCTGTGGCGTCAGCAAGCAAACTGCGATGTGCTGAGCGCTAACAGCGATTTTGACAGCTACCAACTCTTGATCGCCCCCATGCTCTACCTGATGAACGAAGAGGTCGCCGCCCGCCTCGAGGCGTTCGTCCTGGGGGGGGGCACCTTGGTCACGACCTACTTAAGCGGCTTAGTTAACGAAAGCGACCTCGCCCACCTTGGCGGCTTCCCTCCTCCCTTCCGGCGCACCCTCGGCCTGCGCGTCACTGAGACGGATGCGTTCGCCAGCGCTGACGCCCAAGGGGTCGTCTTCAGCGGTGCTGGGCCGCTCGGACTCGAGGGCCACTACACCAGCGGCCACTACGCCGACCTAGTGCAGCTCGAGGGAGCCGAAGCACTGGCCAGCTACAACAAGGAGTTCTACACCGGTTCGCCAGCTGTGACCGTCCATCGCTACGGCGCTGGTGAAGCGTACTACCTCGCCACCCGCCTTGAAGACCGCGGCTTGTTCGAATTCTACCGCGCCCTCCTGGCGCGAATCGGGCTAGCAGCTGGCGGGCGCACGCTCCCCGAGGGGATCTCGGTCCGCCGCCGCGGGGAGCATCTCTTCGTGATGAACTTTAGCGGTACAGCTCGCCACCTCGCTGCGGATGTGCTTGCGCCTTTCGGCCTGCCTTGCGAGTTGACACTGCCTACTTACGGTGTGCGCGTCTTTATAAGCAAAGTAGATGAGTGCCGCGAGATGCTCGAGCAGACAGCAGCAAAGGGATAAGCCATAATCCCTTACAGTGAGCAAGGGAAGTTCAGAGATATCTCAAAAATGTCAAGGGCGTTTTGATCATTATAGTGGACCCCAGAAACTGGCTCTCAATCATTAACCGGGATCAGGATGCCAGCAGCACCCGCTGCCGCAACAGGTCGAAGTTTGCCCTCCCATACAGGGTGCGTTTTATCAGTTTTACTCACCTTACGCAGCGGCCTCAAACTGCAAACGCTTTAGCTCGCCGAAAGGGCTTGCCCTGAGCGAAGTCGAAGGGGCTTGCAAGGCTTTGAGATAGACCCGCACCCTGCGTCCTGCGCACATCCTGCGAGCTTGCCGCCGCAGGACGCAGGATGCGCCGCAGGGAGCGCGAAATGGTTGACCTGGCTGAGAACGCTGAGACGCTCCAGCTTGACGAAAGCGTAGATGGCGCAATTACTCGGGCGCAGCCTTGAAGATATGGTGCTTCAAGGCTGCGCCCGAGTAATTGCGTCCTGCTGGTTTTGGCAGGAGACTTGGCGAGTGAAGCGTTGCTCTTGAGCGACTTGTGAAAGGTTTCCACGCTCCACCGTCTTTGATAGAGCGTGGTGATAGCAGCATAATCCAAGGTCACGTCGCCCTTCACCAGATAGAGAACACCCTCTTGGCCGGCTTCGTTCGTGAAGACCGGTTTGGCCAGCAGTAACGGGAAGTCGAACTGCTCGAGGTAAACCTCGATGACGGTGTCGGCCTCCAACACCAGCGACGAAACTCTTTGGTAGTTGCCCTGCTGCTTGGCTGCTAGCGATAGCGCTACTTTGCGGTTGCTCCTCACCGGCATGACAAAGTGCTTGTTCAGCTGGTGAATCAGCGTCATCGTCTCGGTCGAGGCAGACCAGGTGTCTGCCAGCACATAGCTGAACTCAATGCAATACCTTCGCCAACTAGGCGGCGCGAATAGCACCAATCTTAGGGACGTCGGCGGTCCTGCGGTTTACTCGCAGGATTGCCGGATTAAAAAAGCATCCGGCTTTTGCGGCAAGAGTTTTAAAGTCTCAAGCGCGTACTTCTCGGCTCTGAAGTGAGCTTTGAGATCAAGGACGCTGTTCTTGGCCTGAACCGGTTCAAGCTGACTGAGGAGCACCTTGGAGAGGTTCACCATGAACAGCGAGAGGTTGGCGGCATTGTGAATCGACCTTTCCTTGAGATGCATGAAGTCCTCTAAACCCCAGAACTGTTTGGCGTCCCTGAAGTTGAACTCCAGTTGGAACCTCAGCGAGTAATAGTCGATGAGCTGCTCGCAAGCCAAGGAGAGGTCGGAACTGAATAACAGCACATGGGCACGCTCGCCGCTAGCGAGCTTGGTCTTGACGATGACGACGAGATTCAAAGGCTGACCGAACTCCTTGTGCAACGCCTTGAGCTGGTAGATGTCGGTCTGTACGCCGGCGGAGGCGGTGGTGCTTTGCAGGTGTGTTGCTGGCAGGCGCTGATAGTCCAGCTTCTGGCCGTACTTTCGTTTGGCACCCCGGGCTTTCTGCGCTCCTTCATAGGGGAAGTAGAGCGCGGCGTTGCGCTTGAGCTTGCTGATCAAAGCCAGATCGAGTTGCCGAGCCAGTTGCATCACCTCGTTGTAGTCGTAGGCACCGTCGAGCACCAGATAGTTCACCCCGATGAGGCTACGCAGGAGCTTGAGTACGGGCTGGAGACAGCCTTGGACGAACCGTAAGTGAGCCCCGAGTTTGACGTTGACCTTATCGCGGTTCTTGCTCCCTTTAGGACGACCCCGTCGCCCTTTCTCTTGCTTGCCCGGCAAATGCTCCTTGTTAACCGCTTGTTCCTCGCTACTGCGTACAATTTGCCAGCAGCCAAGGGGATAGGAGTTGCGGCGCTTGACGCTGATGAGCGAGAGGCTGAAAAAGCACAGCCCCTTGACCGGGCGACCGTAGAGACTGGAGAAGAACCTGTCCAAGCCGAAGGTCCGTTTGCCGGCTTTGGTGACCACCACTTCATCGTCGGCCAGCAGGTAAATATCGTCCTCCGTTACCAGATAGCTGCGCAGCAGACGCCAGTGCAGCTCGCACCACAACAGCTTGCTGTCGAAAAAACGCTGGATGGTTCGGTAGCTCCCGCCTTTCTCGGTCCAGCGCGAGATTCCCAGCATGGTGATGCGGCCGCTTATGGCCAACATCGCCCTAATGATCAGGCTAAGTTGACGCAGGCGCTTTTTGTCCAGGTGGGCTGTAAGGCAGTGTAACGTTGCGCTAATATCGAACATGGGAGGCTCCGTTGTGTGAGGTCGTTTAGCAACCCTCAATTTAACAGCAGAGCCCCCTTCTCTTCACCTATGGTTTTGGCGAAGGTATTGAATGGCATTGTGCCAACACACCTTCAGCATGGCCCTGACCTGTTCGTTCTTGCTCACCGCACCCTTCTTCTGCCACCTGCCCTTCTGCTCGCTCCAGACTCGCAAGCTCTTCAGGGCCGCCGCGAAGGCCACCGGTATCCGCATCCCGCCAGCCTCGTAGAGAACGTTCACGATATTGATGCCTTTGACACTCTTGCCCTGGCTATGATCGTAATGGTCGGGCGAAGCCTTGTGCCAGCACACCAGCTCACTCTCGGCGGTATAGGGCTTCTCTTCCACCGTATCGCCCTCGATCAGCACCCCGCCACCATGCTCGACCTCGCGCACCAGCGGTTTGACCAGCTGCCAGAGCGCTTTGCTATCAAAATGGTCGGGCGAAGCCTTGTCGTCGCTCGCCAAGAAGCGTGTGACCTGGTCATGGCTGACCACCCCGGCGGTTAGCGCCGCGAGGCCTGTGGCCGTGGTGTAGCTGAACGAACTCAGCAGGTAATCGCTATAAAGCTCCAGCATCTCCCGATTCACCCTCAAAGGCTACTACTTGTTGGCTTGAGTGCGTAAGGTGAGCATTTAGATGCGTTTGCCCTGCCATATTCTGGGATGCATTCCGAAGTGCAACACGTGTTGACAACGCGTTAAGCGACAGATATACTGTGATGGTATGAAGAAGGAGGTCAATAATGAGCCGTAGAGTGGTGGTGGCGGTTGGCGCTCTAGCGTTTTTTGCCTTGGGGACCCACTCGGATTCATTGGGGACCCACTCGGATTCATCGGTCCAGCCGAATACCGCCATAGCCGAGGCCGAGTATGATGTCGTGACTGAGGCAACAATCACAGGCCCGCCTGCTAAAATGGCGCGGGCTGCAGTACACGGGCCAGTCGCCGTATCGCCGGATGGCTTCATCATTGGTGCGGACATATCGACGCTGAGAAAAGTTGAGGATCACGGCGGCCGTTTCTTTGATAAGGACGGCTTAGAGCGAGACCTCATCGCCACCTTGCGCGACCATGGTGTTAACTACATCCGCCTGAAGATCTGGAAGGACCCGGTCGATGTT
Organism: Truepera sp.; assembly: GCA_018333895.1. Lineage (GTDB taxonomy): Bacteria > Deinococcota > Deinococci > Deinococcales > Trueperaceae > JAGXSJ01. The sequence continues at coordinate 10,277 of JAGXSJ010000121.1, read as the reverse complement.
GGCGGCTACAACGACCTCCCCGAAGTGGTTGAGGTGGCGAAGCGTGCGACGGAGCTTGGGCTCCCTGTCCTTCTCAACTTCCACTACTCGAACTTCTGGGCCGATCCCGGCCGCCAGAACAAGCCGACTGCCTGGAAAGACTTAAGCTTCGAAGAGCTGACCCAAGCCGTCTACGCCTACACCGCCAAGGTCATCACCACGCTCAGGAAGGCAGGCGCCCTACCGAGTATGGTGCAGATAGGCAATGAGATTCAAGCTGGTATGCTCTGGCCCGACGGCAAGACCTGGGGTGAGGAGCTTGGCGTGGATCACGGGGGCTTCGACAATCTCGTAGCGCTGCTTCGCGCCGGGATCGACGGCGTGCGCAACAGCCTGGAGCCGGGAGACGAGGTCAAGATTATGCTGCACCTGGCCGACGGAGGTGACAACAACCTCTACCGCTGGTGGTTCGATGAGGTGATCGGCCGCGGACTCACTGACTTCGATGTCATTGGTGTTTCCTTCTACCCCTTCTGGCACGGTAGCCTCGCCGACTTGCAGCGCAACTTGAATGACATCAGCCAGCGTTACGGTAAGTACGTCATCGTTGTCGAAACCGCCTACGCCTTTACCCTTGAGGACGGCGACGGCCATCCCAACATCTTCGGCAGCCGCGAGGAAGCTGCGGGAGGCTATCCAGCGACGATCGAAGGTCAGGCCGCCTTCCTCAGAGAGCTCACACGGGTAGTTTGTAGCGTTCCTGACGGCCGCGGCTTGGGTATCTTCTACTGGGAACCCGCTTGGCTGCCCGTGCAAGGGGCAGGTTGGCGCGATGGAGAAGGGAATGCCTGGGAAAATATGGCGCTGTTTGACTTTGACGGTAACGCCCTCCCCTCGCTCGCGGCGTTCAAGTCCCCGTGCGCTCTGGATTGACCCGGCAGCAGACGGCTGCCCGACATGACAACGCTTGGGTCAGAGTTCCGTAGCATTAAGCATAATCGCAATTCCAATACAGGAGAGGAGTGATTCGCATTGGGAGCGCCGCTATAGAGAGGCCGCACGGAACCGGTATCCGGGGATTAAGGCAGGACTTGCCACGCCGCAAAGAGGCGGCGGGCATACCAGAAAGGACGAGTCTTGAAAAACCTTTTGCTCGCACTCATAACTGCTCTGCTGCTGAGCCTCGCATTAGCACAAACCATTACCATCCATACTCACTTCCAAGATGAAAGTCTGAACTGGCTCCAGCAGGAAACAGCTCGTTTCGAAGCGGCCTTCGGCGTCGACGTTGAGATCGTCTTCGTACCTGTCGGCGCGATAGTCCAGAACATGCTCCTCAACGCCCCCGTAGGTCAGGGACCCGATCTGATCGTCCCCGTACCCCACGACCAGCTCGGCGCACTCGCTGAGGCAGGAGTGCTGGCCAGCATGGACCAGTACGCCACAGCGGTGTACCTAGGCGACCTGACGGCGCAGTCGCGCCTGGCCTTTACCTTTGCCGGGCGGCTCTTCGGTTTGCCGATGTACGTAGAAGGCCCAGCGCTCTACGTCAACCGTGACTTGGTGCCTGAAGGCCCCAACAGCTTTGATGAATTTCTTGCTATTGCCCGAGAGCACACCACCGCCCACACCTTCGGTTTCTTGCAACCACAAGCGAGCGATGCGTTTTACTTCGGCTACGTCTGGTTGCGCGGTTTCGGTGGCTATGTCTTTGGCCGCGACGCCGACGGAAATCTTAACCCCAACGATATTGGCCTCTCCACCGAAGGAGCAGTGCGGGGGGCCGAGTTCATCCAGCGCCTGCGCCACGAATACAGCTTAATTCCATCCGGTGTCGATTACAGCGTGATGCATGGCCAGTTCTTAAACGGCACCGCTGCCATGATTAACAACGGTCCCTGGGCCGCGCCCGACTATCTGGCCGCCGGGATCAACTTCGAAGTAATGCCCATTCCAGGCATAGACGGCGGCAGCCCCTTCTCGGGCTTCATGGGTGTGCAAGGGATCGTGATGAACGAGTTCTCGACTAACAAGGTCAATGCCGTTAACTTGGCTAAGTGGCTGATTCGTACCGATGCCCAGGTGTCGCTAGCAACGTTCGGCGGGCGCATCCCCGCCTCCATCTCTGCCTCGCAGCGCATCTCTGACGACCCGATTATAGCTGGCTTTGCGGCCGCGCTTGCCGACGCCGAGCCGATGCCCAACATTCCCGAAATGGCTCGCGTCTGGGCCCCTATGGAGACAGCGCTCTCCTTGATTCTAGCCGATCCCTACGCTGACATCGGTGCTATTCTTAACGATGCCGTCCGGGAGATTCGCGGCAACTGACGCATTGGCCCTGGCGCGGAGTGGGCTTTGCGCCAGGGCTCGCAGTTGAAAAGAGGTAGTTATGGACCTTTCGCGTCCAGCTAGCGATTTTCTTCCCCGCACCATCAAACATCCGACAGTCAAGTTGTGGGCTTCTTTGGGTCTGCTGCTACTGGCGCTTGGTGTCGCGACTGTTGGTGGATTGGCGGGGCTATGGTTCGTCTGGCAGTTCTCACCTGCTGCCCCGGCCTTTCTCGGGCTAGCCTTCGGTGTCATCGTGCTGGTTACCGTGCTAGCTGTCATCGCCCGGCGCTATCAGTGGATCATGCCGTGGTACTACCTGCTCCCGGCGATCTTGTTCTTGCTGACCTTCACGGTAATGCCTATCGGCCTAACCGTCTATCTTGCCTTTACCGACTACGCAGGTGCGCGTAACAATCAGTTCAACCCCACCACCGAGACCGCTATCGTCAGCAGCGATGGTGCCCAAATCGAAGTAGCTGATATCCGCTCGCTAAAGTGCGCCGTATTACACCGGGGTTGCGAGGGGGTGCGGGCGCGCCTCTACGCTAGCGGCGAGTTCGCAACTCAAGCTATCAGCTTTGCAGGCACTACCTTGATCGTCGATCCGGCCCCACCGCCAGACAGCACCATCACCTCGGTCAGGCTCGAGCTGATCGACATTGGCATTCGCGCCGGGTTCCCCGTCGCCTTTGTCGAGGGAGACCGCATCGAGCTGATCAACGCACCGCCTGGCGCCGTCGACCTGAGCGACATCTCGCTTGTCTTCGCGCGAGTACACCTAGAGCGTCGCATCCTTTCGGTCGACGGTAACGTACTCACCCTAGACGCACCATTACCCGAGGAACCAAGCTACACTTCCATCGCACGCTACAACGACTTCAGCGTGATCGGTCTCGCTAACTTCAGGACGATCCTCGCTCAGGCGAGTCGAGCACTCGGGCCGGTCTTCGCCTGGAACATCACCTTCGCTTCCGTGACCGTTGCGCTTAATATCGCCGTCGGCGTGTTGCTAGCAGTGCTGCTAAACGATCCCCGGTTGCGCTTTCGTAACCTCTACCGCACGCTGCTAATCATCCCCTGGGCGCTGCCCGCCATCATCACCATCCAGATGTGGCAGGGTCTTTTGAACAGCAACTTCGGCGCCATCAACCGAGTCTTGGCACTCTTCGACCTGCCGGTTTTCGACTGGCTAGGCGACCCGATGATGGCCAGGGGCGCGGTGCTGCTGGTGAACCTCTGGCTTAGTTTCCCCTTTATGATGACTGCGGCCTTGGGGGCACTTTCAGCCATTCCAAGCGAGCTTTACGAGGCCGCCGAGATCGACGGCGCCTCGGCCTGGCAGAACTTCTGGGGCGTTACCGCTCCGCTCCTCAGATCGGCGCTGGTGCCAATTGCGCTGACCAGTTTTGCCTTAAGCTTCAACAACTTCAGCCTCATCTTCCTGCTGACCGGTGGTGGCCCCGCCTATCCGGGCGGCACCTCGACCGCCAGAGCCACCGACATCCTGATCTCCTGGGCCTACAATGAGGCGTTCCAGTCGCAAGGCGGCTTTGCCTATGGGCTCGGCTCGGCCATCTCGATCTTGATCTTCGTCATAACGCTAGCGATCAGCCTCGTCAACTTTCGCGTCGCTGGAGCACTCAAAGATGATCAAAGATGAGGTGAAACTATGAGACTCGTGCCGCTTGCCTTTTTGGGGCTCTGCTCGTTTGCCACGGCTCAGGTCAACCGCGAGCGTTTCGTAATCATCGAAAACGGCTGGGCTTGGACGCTCCTCTTCTTTATTCTTGCTGCGCTCACCATTGCTGCGCTCAACTACCTCTATGGACGTCTCACTCGACCCGGCAAGGCACTAAGCTACGCGCTCAAATCGGTTAAACACCTCTTCATCTGGGTCGCGATCGCGCTCACCATCTACCCGGTCGTCTACATCTTGGCCGCCTCGTTCAATCGTAACAACTCGCTGGCAGCCGTGCCACCCCAAACCGGCAGCATGGTGTTCCGATCCGGCGTCTTGCCCGATCCAGCCAACTTCGCCCTGGTACACTACCAACACATCTTGAGTGAGACGAACCTCCACGGTTATCAGTGGCTGTTACTTGCACTCGGCGCTGCTGCAGGTCTGGCCTTCGTGTTGCTGTCGGTTACGTTCCCTGCCACTGCGACCTGGCTCGGGCGCCTGCGCCGCCTCAGCGGCTATATCATGTTGTTGAGCGTCATCGGCTTAGTGGTGTCGATCACGCCTGACCAGTTTTACTCCATTGGCCCTGAAGGGCAGCATATTCGCGCCTCAACCAGCGGGATGATGGTGCTCTATATTCGTAACACCCTGGTAGTTTCTGGTATGACCGGGCTCTTCGCGGTTTTTATCAGCACCACAGCAGGTTACGCTTTTGCCCGCATGCGTTTCGAGGGTCGCTATCAGACCCTATTGGTCTTCGTATTCGTACAAATGTTTCCAGGTTTTATGGCACTGGTCGCCATTTTCTATCTTATGAACTACCTAGGCCTACTCAACACCTTCACCGGCCTCATCCTCGCCTACTCCGGCGGTGCTATCGCCTTTTCGTCATGGATCTTCAAGGGCTATCTGGAGTCGATCAGCCCTAGTCTGGAAGAGGCGGCAATGGTTGACGGCACCACCCACTGGGGAGCCTTCTGGCACATCATCCTGCCAACCAGCATGCCGATGCTACTCTTTATCTTCTTGTTGCAGTTTATCGGTACCTATAGCGAATTCTTGCTGGCCAACGTGCTGCTGACCGGTGCCGAGCGGTGGACAGTCGGCCTTGGGCTCTTTGCCCTGGCTTCTGATGGCTTGGCCACGCGATGGGGCACGCTGGCGGCGAGCGCCGTTTTAGGTAGTCTGCCGATCCTGATACTTTTTTACACATTCCAGAACGCCTTGACCGGGCAATATACTGCCGGGGGCGTCAAAGGCTGAAGTCCAACGCCAGACACCTCTGAACCTCGGCCAGGCGCTCGAAAATCGCAAGACGGCATACAATGACGCTACCGTGACCTTGCCGTATGCCAAGCCTGTGGTCTGTCCGGATGTGCGGCGTCTTCGGCAAGCTGGTGGAAGCGCTTAAACACACCGAGCGAGTGCTTAAGCTCACTAATGACATCGCCCACAAACAGTGGCTGACCGGTGCGTACTGCACCTTGGGACAGTGCTACCTCTTAGCGCTCGAGCCCAAACTTGGGAGGCGGGACTCGCTGCTGGACGGCAGTCGGCCGACGCTCGAGCAGTTTCGCACGCAGGCGACCTTCAACGACAACGAGGTGGCCGCATGCCGTTGCGGATCGCCAAGCCAGCTGCGGAGTCGCCGCTTCGCGCCGTATCAGCGGAAAGAGGTCCATGTCACAGAGGAGGTCGGCAGAAAATTCCACGGCCTCTTGATAGCCCAGGGCTGATGGTAACGGGATTGAGGTTGGTAATCAAGACGACCTTCTTCCCGATTAAACCTTGCAGGCTATACCACTGGCGTATACCTGACACGATGGTCCGCTCTTCCGGTCCGGGCTTAACGGTCAGCACCAGCAGCTTATCGGCCTGGGGTGCGGCTCGGCCGCCAGCACCTCGGCCACGCGCAGGCTCGAGTCTCGCGACTGCTCAAGCAGACCGAGGAGGTGGGCGTGGTCAAGACCACCGTTCACACTCCGCCGGGCGTGTTCGTCGAGATCGAGGAGGCCCTCGAGCACAAGTTCGGCCTGCGCGAGGTGGTGGTCGAGGCCAGCGACGAGGCCGGGATCATCCCTGCGCTGGCGGGGAGCGCCTCCGCTTATCTCGAGAGCGCCCTGGTGGGCGCGGAGCGGGTTGGGGTTTCTTCGTGGAGCGAGACCCTGCTGGCTACGGTCAACGCCATGCGCCCGGTGCATAAGAGCGGATTGCGACAGGTGGAGGGGCTAGTTGACCAAACTGGTCCAGCAAAGGTACATTAGCGTCATGAGCGTACCAGTTACTCCAGCGGCAAATCTTGGATTACTGAGGCGATGATGAACCTCACTCTGGCTGTTGATAAAAGCCACGCCACCCCCGCCTATCTGCAGCTCAAGGAGCAGCTCACCCGCGCTATCGAAAAGGGCCTCCTGGCGCCCGGCCAGGCGCTGCCTAGCGAGCGTGAGTTAGCAGCACTGCTTAAGCTTTCACGCATGACTGTGCGCCATGCGCTCCTAGAGCTAGCCAGCGACAACTTAGTCGAGCCGCGGCAAGGATCGGGCACCTACGTGCTACCCCGGCGGCTGCTACAAACCGTCGACCGCGTCCTGGGCTTCACCGACGAGGCTCGCGACTTGGGCTTCACACCAGGCAATCACTTACTGGAAGCGGAGCTAATCGCCGCAGATCAACAGATAGCCAGTAACTTGGGGGTTCACAAAGGTGATGAGGTCATGTGCATCACCCGCCTGCGCACGGCCAACGACGAGCCGCTAGTCATTCAGGTAGCCTTCTTGTCACCACGCTTAGCAGACTTCCCGCTTCAGCAGCTCAGGCTAGCGGGGAGCTTATACCAGACCATCGCTGTCCACTACGGCATCGAGCTGCAGCGCGCCCACCAGACGATCAGCGCTCGCTTACCCACCCGCCAGGAGCAGCAGCTCTTGACCATCAGCCGCGACACCCCCATTTTGGCGCTCGAGCGGACCACCTTCGACACTCACGGCCAGCCCGTCGAATACGTGCGCAGCGCCTACCGCAGCGATAAGTACCAGATAGCCCTAGACCTCCGCAAGCCATGAACACCGAAGCCTGGAGCGACAGCTACCGCGGCCTGGACACCTGGCCTGGCGCCGACATCCTCAAGGCCATCGTGGTGCGCAATCAGCATGCCCTAACAGCCGTCGAGCAGGCCCTGCCCGCACTGAGTAGCGCCGCACTTGGTATCGAGCACGCCATAGCCGCTGGTGGCAGGCTGATCTATCTCGGTGCCGGCACCTCGGGGCGACTGGCGCTGCAAGATGCCGCCGAGCTGCCGCCTACCTTCGGCTTTGATGGTGCCCTAGTGCTAATCGCCGGCGGTGAGCAGGCCGGCGGCAGCGCTCAAGAGGGGGCCGAGGATGACGAGCTGGCTGCTATTCAGGCCATCGACAGGGCCGGCGTTAGTTCTCGCGATGCCGTTGTCGGTATCGCCGCTAGCGGCACTACCCCCTTCACCGTCGCCGGCCTCCGCCGCGCTAGGGAGCAAGGCGCTTTTACCGTCGGAATCGCCAACAACCCCGCCACTCCGCTGCTTGATGCGGCCGAGGTCGGGGTGCTGCTCGATACCGGCCCGGAGGTGCTGGCCGGCTCCACCCGCTTAGCGGCCGGGACCGCCCAGAAGGTCGCCTTAAACGCCTTATCGACTGCGGTAATGGTGCGCTTGGGTGGGGCTTATGACAACCTGATGGTCGGCATGCGGCCCAGTAATGCCAAGCTGTACCGCCGCGCCGCCGAGATAGTGCAAGCAGCCAGCGGCAGCGCTCCGGCTCAGGCCCAACAAGCTCTTATGGAGGCCGGAGGGAACATCCGCGAAGCCATTGTGATGGTCGCCACCAGCGCCAGCTTGGCCGAGGCGCAAGCTGCGCTAGCACGGCATCACCGGCGTGTCCGTGAGGCGCTCGCCGAACTCTCAGTGAGGCAACCATGAGCCACTTTCAGGACGAAATCCATGCCCAGCCCGAGGCTCTGCAGGGCGTCATCGCCAATCCACGTATTGCCGAGGTCGCTGCTAAGCTGCAAAACCGCACCATCCCGATGATCGTGACGGTAGCGCGGGGCTCCTCGGACCACGCGCTGACGTTTTTTAGCTACTTAGCGGGGCAGTATCTGGGTCTGCCGGTAGCCAGCCTGCCGCCTAGCTTGCTCACCGTTTATGGCTCCAGGATGAAGGTATCAGGGGCACTCGCAGTCGGCGTTAGCCAGTCCGGCGAGTCGAGCGATGTGGTGGAGAGCTTGCACCAACTCAAACAAGCCGGCGCGCTCAGCCTGGCTATCACCAACCAGGCCGGCAGCGCGCTGGAAACCCTTGCCGAGCACGCCCTATACCTCGGCGCCGGACGCGAGCAGGCTGTCGCTGCCACCAAGACCTTCAGCGGCCAGATGATGGCGCTGGCCTTACTGGTCGCCCACTGGTCGCAAGATACCGCCTTGCTGCGCGCCCTTGAGTCAGTGCCAAAGCTGCTGCGGCAACTCCTTGCCGAGCAGGCTCCCATCGAGCGCGCTGCGCTGCGCCTCACCCATGCCGAGCAGGTCTACGTGCTAGGGCGCGGCCTCTCGTTTGGCCCGGCGCTGGAGATCGCTCTTAAGCTCAAAGAGACCAGCTATCTACACGCCCAGGCCTACTCCTCGGCTGAGTTTCAGCACGGCCCCATCGCCTCGGTCGATCCCAAAGACCCCATCGTGCTGATCGCCAGCGACGACGGCACGCTAGCTTCGAACCTAGCGGTGGCAGAGCGCTTGCACGCCATCGGTGCCGACCTGACCGTCATCAGCGGGGCCGCCGCCCTGGTACGCGAGGCCAACGCCCCGATTGCCCTCCCCGCCGGCCTTAACCCAGCCAGCGAAGCGTTCTTGCAGGTGCTGGCCGGTCAACTGCTGGCGCTGCATTTAACCCGCTCCAAGGGGCTTGACCCCGACCAGCCGCGGCATCTTCGCAAGGTTACGCAGACTATGTAGGGTGTGAAGGTAGGGTGTGAGCTGTGCCCAAAAAGCCGGTTATCGATCTGCTAGACTCCTTGACGTGAGGCGCGGCACATGACCACAAAATCGCCTGAGAACGGCACCTATACCATCTCGCTCAGGGATGTGCTCAACTTTCTGCTCCGCGGAGCACTAGTGGCGTTAACCGTAGCCGTGGCTGCCGCTGCCGCAGCTTTTATCCTGAGCCGCAATGCCACCCCCAGCTATCGCGCTAGCGCCACGCTGCTAGCCTCTCAACCCAACGTAAGCTACAGCAGCCTGGGGATCATCTCTCCGCCCCCGGTCGATCCTACCGTCTACCGCTCGGCTATCCTCGATGGCCCGATCCTGAGTGAGGCTCTGCACAATTTGCAGGATGAGCCTGTCACGCAAGCCAGCCTTGCGCAACTCAAAAACCAGGTGCGGGTCATGGTTGAAGACCGCCGCATCTCAAGCCTGATCCGCATCGAAGTAGATGACCCAGTCGCAGCGCGAGCCGCCCGCTTGGCCAATGCCCTGGCAGAGGAGCTGTTGTCCTGGGATCGCGAGCGCGCCCGGCAGAACTTCGCCAGCGGCGTGATGGCGCTCGAGCAGGCGGTTGGCACCATCGACGCGCAAATAGCCGGCCTTGGCAACAACCCCGACCAACTTGCGACACTAAACGCGCTGCGCGAACGCCGCCTGCGCGAGCTTGACGCCGCCCGGGCGCTTAGCAACTCGGCAGTGGTGGTAGGGCTGCTCGAGCCCTTTAGAGTTGCGCTTGTCCCCGACAGGCCCCTTAGCTCCCGCACTGCTCTTAACACCACGCTGGCGTTTCTGTTGGGCCTAGTGCTGAGCTACGGCTTCATGCTGCTCAGAACCTCGCTCGATACGCGCATCAGAAACAGCGAGGACCTAGTAGCCCTTACTGGGCTGCCGGTGATTGCCGAGTTCTCCCGTGCTGCGCGCAATCCTCATCAACTGTCCCACGAGTCGGCTAGCTACTTGCGCACCAATCTGCTCCTGGCTACTGCTAATGTTCAGCCCAAAACCTTCCTAGTCACCAGCGCCCAAACCCTTAAGGAGAAGACCGGGGTGGCTATTGCCCTGGCTGAGAGCTTTGCGCGTAGCAAGTACCGCACTCTGCTGGTCGATGCCGACTTGCGCCATCCGTCCAGCAGCCAGGCGTTTAATCTCAATCCCATTGAGTACACGCCGCTCGAGGTCTATCTGGAAAATCCCCATCAGCGCTATCTGCCCATCAGTGTAAGGGTGGACGGCAAGCGAAGCTTCGACCTTATCCCTAGCTTCTCGGCCGCGCGCTCGC
>JAGXSJ010000120.1 GCA_018333895.1 Truepera sp. | reverse complement strand
CGGGTGGCTTTTCACCCGCGCCCCAGTCCTGATCCCCCCAGTAGGGGCGCTCTGCCTGCTGGTCTCCGCACTGCTTTACCGGGCTTTGCCCCCTACCCCTCCGCCCAAAGCCCAGCGCTTCCAGATGAGCGAGGTGCTGGAGGGCCTGCGCTTTCTTCTGCAACACCCAAAGCATCGCCGGATCCTGGCCGAGGACGGCCTGCTAAGCCTGGTCTACTCAGGGGTGGGGGCCATGCTGGCCTTCTGGGTGCTGCGCTCTTTGGGGCAGAGTGCCTGGGTGCTGGGGCTGACTGAAACCGCCTTTGGGCTCGGAGCGGTGGCGGGCAGTCTGCTGATAAGCCGGGTGCTGGCCTGGGGGCGGGAACGGGCCATGCGCTTGGGGCTCTTTCTGGGCGGGGCCTGCCTCTTTCTCCCAGCGCTGCTGCACCTCTGGTACTTTTGGGCTCTGGGCCTCTTCCTCTTCGGCCTGTTCGTCCAGTTTTTCACCCTGCCGGCGTCGGCCTTGCGGCTTGGGGATGCCCCGGATGAGCTGCGGAGCCGGGTCTCGGGCAGCGTGATCTTTCTGAGCGACATCATGCACTTGATCGGCGCCTTGCTCTCCGGTGTGCTGGCGGCTTTCAACCCCTGGCTTCCGCTCTATCTCTTCGGGGGAGTTTTGCTGGGGCTGGGTCTGCTGAGGCGGTGAGCGCAGCGGCGCTCCGCTTCCTCACCCCCCCAGCCCTGCGCTTGCGGTTGCCGGAGGAATAAGATGGGAGGGAGGGTCTATTCGTCGGCACGCAGTAACGTCAGAAGCCGCGCGGGTTGACGAGCTGCACCGGGCTTCGTGTCACGACGTCGAGTAGATCCTGGCTGACTGACAGCCTGGTTTTGCTAATGGCTAACAGCTATCATATAACCATGACCCGTTCAGCAGAGCTTTACTCCCGTGCGCAGCGGCTCATCCCCGGCGGCGTCAACTCGCCGGTCCGGGCCTTTGGCAGTGTCGGCGGCACCCCGCGCTTCATCGCTAAGGCTTACGGGAGCCGCCTGTGGGATGTTGACGGCACCGAGTATATCGACCTGGTCGGCTCCTGGGGGCCGCTGATCCTAGGCCATGCTCACCCGGCAGTAGTAGCGGCGGTTACGCAGGCTGCGCCAGAGGGCCTCAGCTTCGGCGCGCCGACCGAGCGGGAGGTGGCGCTGGCCGAGGCGGTCCTGAAGCGCTACCCGCTGTGCGAGCAGCTTCGCTTCGTCAACTCCGGCACCGAAGCGACCATGAGCGCCCTAAGGCTCGCGCGGGGTGCGACCAGCCGCGACAAGATCGTCAAGTTTGCCGGAAACTATCACGGCCATGCTGATAGCCTGCTGGTGGCGGCGGGCTCGGGCGCCATGACTAGCGGCGTGCCCTCTAGTGCGGGCGTCCCTGCCAATATCGCCAAGCACACTTTAGTGGCCGAGTACAACGACCTGGCCTCGGTCGAACGGCTGTTTCGCGCCTACCCCGACGACATCGCCGCAGTCATCTTCGAGCCGGTAGTAGGGAATATGGGGGTAGTCAGCCCGAGCCCGGACTTTTTGAGCGGCCTGCGCCAGCTAACAAGCCGCTATGGGGCGCTGCTGATCGTCGACGAGGTGATGACCGGCTTTAGGCTGGCCCGCGGCGGGGCGGTCGAGCGCTACGGGATTGAACCCGATCTGGTCTGCTGGGGGAAGATCTTAGGCGGCGGGCTGCCGGTCGGTGCCTACGGCGGACCGGCGGCGCTGATGGCCCACGTCTCGCCGCTGGGTCAGGTTTATCAAGCCGGGACGCTCTCCGGCAACCCGCTGGCGATGGCTGCGGGCCTCGCGACCTTGGCGGTGATCGACGCTACCCCCGATCTCTATGAGGTACTTGAAGCGCGGGGAGCACAACTGGCAGTGGGCCTGGCCGAGGTTGCGGCAGCCGCTGGGATGCCGGTCGTCATCAACTGCGTGGGTTCGATGCTGACGGCGTTCTTTACCGACCAGCCGGTTACTGACTACACCAGCGCCCTGGGCAGCGACACTACGCGGTTTGCGCGCTTCTTTCACGGGCTGCTAGCGCGTGGCGTCTACTGGCCGCCTAGCGCTTTTGAAGCAGCCTTCCTCTCAATTGCCCATAGTGCCGCCGATATCGAGGCGGTTATAGCTGCAGCGCGGGCAGCGTTCAGCGAGCTTTAGGGCGTCCTCCGGCTGAGTCTGACGCTGGGTGGTATGGTGGTGTGGTGTACCCCGCGCAGCTCCTGATTACCCCCAAGCCCCCCCTCGATGCCGAGCTGGCCGTCCCTGGCTCAAAAAGCCTCACCAACCGGGCGCTCCTGGTCGCGGCGTTGGCCGACGGCGTCTCACAGCTTAGCAACTGCCTCGTTGCCGAAGACTCGGTAGTGATGATCGCGGCCTTGCGGCAGTTGGGCATTCCCGTAGTAGCGAGCGGCACGACCATCAGCGTGGACGGCCAGGGCGGGCGGCTCGCCGCGAGCGCTGAGTTGGACCTCAAGCTTTCGGGCACCGCGATCCGCTTCCTAACTGCGCTGGTAACTCTTGGCAGCGGGCGCTACCGCTTGGACGGCAACGCCCGCATGCGCCAGCGCCCCATTCAGGACCTGCTCGACGCCCTGGCACCGCTGGGGGTTAGGGCCTGGTCGGAGCTAGACACCGGCTGCCCGCCCGTGATCGTCGAAGCTAGCCGCCTGCGCGGCGGCCTGACCCAGCTAAAGGGCGACAGCTCCTCGCAGTACCTCTCGGCGCTGCTGATGGCGGCCCCCTATGCCGAGGGGCCGATCACCATCGCGGTTACCGGCCAGTTACAGAGCAAGCCGTTTGTCGCTATGACGCTGGCGCTGATGGCCGAGTTTGGCGTGCCGGTCAAGCGCGAGGGCTATGAGCGTTTCTTGGTTACCCCGCAGCGTTACCGCCCGCGCCACTATGCCATTGAGGGTGACGCCATGGCGGCGGGCTACTTCTGGGCAGCGGCGGCCATTACTGGCGGGCGGGTCAAGGTCACCAACCTGGGTAGCCGTTCACACCAGGGCGACCGGCGCCTGGCCGAGGTGCTTAGGCTGATGGGCTGTCGCGTCCAGGTAACCGAGACTAGCACCGAGGTGATCGCTCCGGCGGACGGGGTGCTGAGGGGCGGCGTCTTCGATCTCAACGATATGCCCGACCAGGCCCAGACGCTGGCGGTGCTGGGGCTGTTGGCGGACCGCCCAGTACGGATTAATAATGTCTGGAACCTGCGCATCAAGGAGACCGATCGCCTGATGGCCATGGCCACGGAGCTAGTCAAACTCGGCGCCAAGGTCGAGGAAGGGCGGGACTATCTGGTGGTACATCCGCTGGCTTCACCCACTTTTCCCGAAACGGTGATGATCGACACCTACGGCGATCACCGCATGGCCATGGCCTTTGCCATCCTGGGTCTGCGCTTGGGGCTCACTATCGCCGACCCGGCCTGCGTGGCCAAGACCTTTCCCGAGTTTTTCGAGGTCTTAGCAGCGCTATGATGGGATTGATGACGCAGCGCCCCGATACCAGCTCGGCCTGGATAGTCACCATCGACGGCCCGGCGGCCTCCGGCAAGTCGAGCGTGGCGCGGCGGGTGGCCGAGGCATTGGGTATCCCTTACGTGTCGAGCGGTCTGCTATATCGCGCCGCGACCTATCTGGTGCTGCGCGAGAAGGTGCCGGCGGACGATGAGGCGGCCGTTATGGCGCTGCTGAGCCGCCATCGGCTCCGGCTTGAACCGGACAACCGGGTCTGGTGCAACGACCAGGAGATCAGCGCAGCGCTGCATACGGACACCATCGATGCAGCGGTCTCAGCCGTCTCGCGGCACCCATCGGTGCGCCGCTGGGCCTACGACCTTCTGCGCGAGCTGCGCGGGCCGTTTGTGATCGACGGGCGGGACATGGGAACAGTGGCCTTCCCCGATGCAACTCACAAGTTCTACCTGACCGCCTCGGCGGAGGCACGGGCGCAGCGGCGTCGGCCAGAGCGCAACGGTAGCCTACGGGAAGTAATCGCAGCCCTGGAGCGCCGCGACGCACTCGATCATAAGCAGCTCAGCCCCGCACCCGATGCGTGTCAGGTAGACACCACAGCACTCACCCTCGATGAGGTGGTAGCCAAGGTGCTTTTATACCTGAGATCGCGATGATAGAGACCTTTACCAAGACTGTCGCCGAGCTGCGGAAGGTGCTCATCACCAGCAGCCGCTATAAGCCCGAGGCGCACCCGCTGGCCCAGGAGGTGGCGGCTATCCTGCAAGCCCGTGGGGTCGAGGTGCTGCTCGACCTGGAGGGGCTGCTCCCGTTGGTTGAAGCGGCTCAGGGGGCGGACTTGATTATCTCGGTAGGCGGCGACGGCACCTTGCTGGCCACCGCACGGCGCTTAGTTGGCGTCACGGTACCAACCATGGGGGTCAATATCGGCAAGCTCGGCTTCTTGGCCGAACATAGCCCATCGGACATCTTGGCCTATGTCCGCGGCCAGCCGCTGCTGGCCTGGCGCCTCAGCCCCAAGATGATGCTGCAAGTTAGGTTGGAGGCTAATGGCGAGCAGGCCGAGCTGAGACGCTATGCCCTTAACGACCTAATCGTCTCGCAAGGGGTGATGACCCGGCTGATCAGCATCACCATGGCGGTAGACGGTCTGCACGCCACCCAGTACCGCGCCGATGGGGTAGTGATCTCCACGCCGGTCGGTTCGACCGCCTACTCGCTCTCGCTGGGCGGGCCGATCCTCAGCCAGGGGCTAAGGGCCTTTGTCATCACCCCGATCGCTCCGCATGCCTTGACTAATCGCCCGATCGTTATCGAGGGCTCCTCAGAGGTGAGCTTTGCGGTTGAGAGCCAAGTCGGCGAGTTGGCGCTGGTAGTGGACGGCCAGGAGCGACTGGCGCTCCGTCAGGGCGACCGCTTCACCGTCTGTACCGCGCCGACCGACTTTGTGCTGGTCTCCTCGGTGCGGCACAGCTACTTCGATATCCTGCGCACCAAACTGGGCTGGGGGCAGGCGCCAAATCTGCGCCGTAGTACTTGAAGTGCTACCATAGGGTATGAGTGTTCGTTCGACGTCGGCTAAGCTTTCTGTTAGCGTCCCTGCTGAGCTGCTGAGCTTTATCGAGCACTATCGGCTGGAGCACGGCCTCAGTAGCCGTAGCGAGGTGATCAGCCGAGGGCTTGAAAAGCTACGCGAGGCCGAATTGGCTAGGGCCTACCAGGAGCACGCAGCGGAATGGCAGCGCGACCCAGACAAAGAGTTCTGGGAGGTGGCGGCCCTTGACGATGGCCTGGAGAGCGACGCCTCGTGAATGTGAAGCTGAGGCGTGGCGATATCGTCTTGGTTGACTTTGAGCCTGCCAGGCCGGCAGAGGCCGACAAGATCCGTCCCGCAGTAGTCGTCACGAACGACCAGGCCAATGCCTACGGCTCGAGCCTGGTAGTGGTGCCATTAACCAGCAACACAGCACGAAGCTACCCGTTTCAGCTACTCTTGCCTGCGGTGGCTACCGGCTTGACTACCGATAGTAAGGCTCAAGTTGAACTGGTGCGGAGTGTCAGCAGGAGTCGGGTAAGGCAGCGTGTCGGCGCCTTGCCGCTCGGACCGCTGGCCGATCTCGACGACCGGCTCAGGCGTCACCTGGGGCTCTAAAAGATGGCGCTCTAAAATACCATCTCGCCGCGGATGAAGGCCCTGACCTTAGGGTCGGGATAGGTGTCAAAGAGGTCCGGGGTGGGGCCTTGCGCAGCCAGTTCGTTGTCTAGCAGTACCGCGGTGGTCCGGCTCAGCCGCCGTGCCTGGGGCAGGTTATGCGTCACCATGACCATAGTGGTGCGCGGCAGCAGCGCCAGCAGCAAGGCTTCGATCTTGGCGACGTTGGCCGGATCGAGATTGGCGGTAGCCTCGTCCAGGAGCAGCACCTCGGGCCGCTTAGTGAGCGCCCGAGCCAGCGACAGCCGCACCAGCTCACCGCCCGAGAGGGTGTGCGCCTCTTGCTTAGCCAGCTCGGCCAGGCCGACCTGCTCGAGTGCCTCAAGCCCTAGCCGCTGCGCTTCGCGGCGCGAAGCACCTAACAGCCGTGGTGCCAGCGCGGCGTTATACAGCACGCTGCCACGGAAAGCGATCGGCTGTTGCAGCACCAGGCAGGTGCTGCGGCGGAGCTTGGCCGCTTCGACCGGGCTGCCTGATAGCGCGATAGAGCCTTGGTCGGCCGGCTCGAGCCCGGCCAACAGGCGCAGCAGCGTCGATTTGCCCGCCCCGCTCGGCCCTACCACGGCGGCAAGCTCACCCTGGCGAGCGACAAAGCGGGAGGCTTGTAGCACCACCTTGCCCTGGTAGGCCTTGCGAAGGTTAAGCGTGGTGATCACGGGCGCTCCTGCAAGCGCAAGATCATCACGTTCAGGGCAAAGAATACTAACAGTAGCAACAGCCCCATAGCCAGCGCCAACGAGAACTCGCCCCGGCTGGTCTCCAGGGTGATGGCGGTAGTCAGGGTGCGGGTCTTGCCCCGGATGTTACCGCCCACGATCATGGCCGCGCCGACCTCGCTAATGGCGCGCCCGTAGCCGGTAATGACTGCAACGGCGATCCCGGCGGTCGCTTCGCGCAGCGTAAGTCCGAGCGCCTGCCAGCGGCTCGCTCCCAGAGTTAGCGCAGTCTGGGGGATGCGCTTGTCCACTGCGGCTACCGCGGCGATACTGAGGCGCACGATGATCGGGAACGACAGCGCGATCTGGGCCGTGACCAGGGCGGGTTCGGTATAGAGCAGGCCGAGGTGCCCCAACGCGCCGCGCCGGGTGTAGAGGCCAAACAGCAGCAGCCCTACCGCTACCGTCGGCAGGGCCATCAGAGTCGAAAAGATCGAAATCACCAGGCGCTTACCGCGGAAGCTGCTAAGCGCAATCAGGCCGCCCAGCGGGATACCGATAGCCCCGGCTACCAGGGTGGAGAGGCTGGCCACCCGCAGCGAGCGCCACAAGGCGTCAGCTACATCTGGGTCGAGGGCAGCAATTAGGCTAAGAGCTGCTTGGAAAGCGTCGCGGTAGAACTCCATGGGCGCACCTTGCGCTACAGCTTAGTCGAGGGGGGTAGTAAAGAAGAGCGGCTCGCCGCTGGCGGTAAAGCCGTCGATCAAGGATTTGGCCTCAGGGCTGCTCAGCCAAGCGATCAGCGCCATGGCGCCGGCGTGGTTAACGTGGGGGTGGACCTGGGGGTTGACCGCCATAACATGGTAGGGGTTAAAGAGCAGCGGGTCGCCCTCAAACAGGATGGTTAGCTCGAGCCGGTCCCTAACCGCAAGGTAGGTGCCGCGATCGGTCAAGGTATAAGCGCGCTGCTCATCGGCAACAAACAGCGCCTGCCTCATCCCCTGACCGATCTCCAGGTAGCGCCCCCAGCCGGGGGTAATGCCGGCGGCGGTCCATAGCTCTAACTCCTTGATATGGGTGCCCGAATTATCGCCGCGCGAGATGAAGGTCGCTCCCACCTGGGCGATGCGCGCCAGCGCCTCGGCGGCGCTCGCTGCGCCAGCGATGCCGGCAGGATCAGCCACTGGCCCTACCAACACGAAGTCGTTATACATCAGATAGGTGCGCTCTACTGCGTAGCCCGCCTCGACTAGCGCCATTTCGGCAGCCGGGGCGTGCGCTAGCAGCACATCGGCGTCGCCGCCGCGGCCTAGCTCCAGGGCCGCGCCGGTACCGACTGCAATGACATCGACATCGAAGCCGAAGTGCGCTTCAAAGGGTGGTAGCAGCACATCGAGCAGCCCCGATTGGTAAGTGCTGGTGGTGGTGGCAAGAATTAACCGGGTGGTTTGGGCTAAGCCGCTGGATAACAGCAGCAGCGCCATGACCAACAGCCCATAGCGGATCTGGTGCATAAAGCCTCCTGCGTTATGTTTGGTATTGCATAACGCCGCGCTCAGCATAGCAGCGAGCCGGGCCAGTAGACAGGGACACTAGTCACCCTCGGTTTAACACCTGCGCCACCCGTCTGACCACTTCGTCGATCTCAGCTTTGGTGATGACCAACGGCGGGAGGAAGCGGATGACGGTTGCGCCAGCGTTGATAACCAGTACCCCGTCATCTTTGAGCGCAGCGATATAAGGCGCGGCTTTCTCCTTTAGCTCGACGCCGATCATCAAGCCCAGGCCGCGCACCTCGCGGATTTTGGGCGAGTTTAGGGCCACCAGCTGCGCCTTGAAGTAGGCGCCCACCTCCCGGACATGCGCCAGCAGGTCTCCGGCTTCGATCTCCTCCAACACTGCCAACCCCGCTGCGGCGGCCAGCGGGTTGCCGCCAAAGGTAGTGCCGTGCCCCCCTTTGGGCATGGTCTGCGCTACCTCGTTGGTCATCAACAGCGCACCTACCGGCACGCCGCCGCCGAGTCCTTTGGCCAGCGTGACTAGATCGGGAACAACGCCATAGTGCTCGCTGGCCAAGAACCTCCCGCTGCGCCCCACACCGGTCTGAATCTCGTCCATGATGAACAGCGCGCCGCGCTCATGGGTTAACTCGCGCGCCGCCTGTAAGAACTCGGGCGTAGCCGGGTTAACGCCGCCTTCGCCCTGAATCGGCTCTAAGAAGACCGCTGCCGTCTGCTCGGACACCGCTGCTTGGAGAGCAGCCAAGTCGTTATAGGGGATAAAGTCGACCTCGAGAGCATAAGGCGCGAACGGCTCGCGGTATTTAGCCTCCCAGGTCAGCGCCAGCACCCCTAGCGTGCGCCCCGAAAAGCCGCGCTTGGCCGCCACGAAGCGCCGCCGCCCGGTCGCTACTAACGCCCACTTTATGGCCGCCTCGTTGGCCTCGGCGCCGGAGTTGGCCAAAAAGGCGCGGTTTAAGGGCCTCGGCACAAAGGTGAAGAGCTTTTCCAAAAAGGCGGTGCGGATGTCGTTGCCGAGGTTCTGCGGGCAGACGATAAGTTTGGCGGCTTGTTCGCTAATGGCCTTCGCCAACCGGGGGTGGGCATGGCCGAGGCTGGCTACCGCGATTCCCGCCAAGCAGTCCAGGTACTCCCGGCCGTCGGCGTCAAAGAGCTTGACCCCCTGGCCGCTGACAAAGACGACCTCGGGCGACCACAGCCCGGCGTCATGCTGGGCGGCTCTAGCCAAAATGGCGGCACTAGCGGTGACAGTCTCCTCGGTAATCATGGGCACTAGTCTATAACTTTTATAATCCGTGAGGGCACAATCAGCACCCGCATCAGTGACCAGTGGCGTATCTGCTTTGTATAGTGGACCCCAGAAACTGGACAGCAATCGTATAATCTCTGGTGATGGGCTGGGCATGATCCCTCCTGGACAAGTGATTTGCGAAAAACCATCTTGTCACAGGTTGCTCATGCCAGCCTGTCTTTCATTTACAGCATCTTCATAATGGCCAAAGTCGAGTCCTGGAAGGTGTTATGAACTTTAGCCTAGAGCTGCGGTTTACTCGCAGTTTGAGGGATGAAGGGAGATAGGCCGCTCGATTCCAAGTATCCAGAAAGACGGTCAGCTTAAGCTAGAGAGGATAGTCCCGACGAGTCTCGCCGATCATAAAGTTGGCCGCCAACGCTTCCGGAATGCCGGCAACAGCAGACAACGCAATGCCGGGGAATGTTCACGAGTTCCCAGCCACCAGCAGCGAGACGATCACCCCGATTATCCCGATCAGGGCCAGCGCGTACACCGGGATTCGCGGCATGTTCTCCCCGCTTTCCATAGCCCTGCCGAACATGAAAAAGACCAGCGGGTGAACCAAAAAGGGCATGGCAAAGACAAAGGCGATCATCTCCGCCGCCGCCGCCCCGGCCATACCGCCCTGGAGGGCCGCAAACAGGCCGAAGTGGGAAATCGACGAGCTCTTGGCCATTAGAGCGTGCTCAATCGACATCGGTGAGAGAGCCAACAAGAGCAGTCCGCCGAAGACCGCCGAGAGCTGCCAGCCAAAGGAGAACTGCATCAGCGCCTTGACCTCGGGTTCGTCTTGGCCATCCGCGCGGCTCAAGTTGCGCAGCGACAGCGCTGTGAGCGCTACACCGACGGCAACTATTAGCAACGCTGGCAGTAGCAGCAACCCGCCTTGCTCTACGCTAATCGCCAGGATCGAGAAGACAAAGATGTGGCCAAAAAACGGGATATTGATCATGATCGGAGCGCGTTTGGCAGCGGTGTTGCCGAGGTCTCCGGCGGTGCAGGCGCCGGTCAGCCCGGCGTGCGATAGCGACCCGGCCATGCCCGGCCCCAGGTTGCGCACCGCCGCCGTCTGGCCGAAGAGCATCAGCAGCGCGATCCCGCCGAACATCCACCATAGCTGCCCAAAAAAGCCGTACAACAGCACTGCGTTCATGCCAGGTAGCGCCAGAGCTTCCAGGATGCGCGAGCCGCCCATGACAAAGTTGGCTGCCAACACTACCGGAATGCCTGCGAACAATAAACAGCGCACCGCCGGGCCATGTACCCAGCGGTAAAGGAGCGCCCCTAGGCTTGAGGCCAGCAGCATCACGAAGAAGATCTGCGGCAAGGCGATGGTGGGCCGAACCCACAGTACAAGCTGGAATCCTAAGAGCAATACGACAATAATCGCTAGTATCTCTACCAGTCCCTTGCGCAGGTAGAGCTTCTTGTCGCTAATCGTGGCTTTGTGGTCGATCAGGATAACGGCGATCACCAACCCCATGTAGGCGATCAGCGGGTAGTAGCGTCCCAGTGCGTTATCTGGCACCGTCCCTAGGATCATCGGGGTCAGCGCGGCGATTCCCAGCAGCATGAAAAAGGAGCGCAGGATGAAGAACACCTGAGTTCGTCCGGTGCCAAAGAACATCTGCTCGGTGGCGTAAACAACGCTGTCGTCAGGTGATATGCGGGTCCCGGTGAGGATGCGCCGCAGCTCCTGCCCCCCCACGAAGAACGAAGCTGCTAAGGCGATGATGGTGGCTTGCGCGATCATCCCCAGCATCGGGAAGTCGGCTAGCCCCGGCGTGGACACCCCCGTAGCGACCAGTAGGTAGCCCATCACTAAGCCGAAGACGACGATGATCAGGATGGCCGAATAGCGCGTCCCCGCCACTACCGCTCGAGCCACCAAGACAATGGGGATAATAAACAGCAGCGACAGCCAAAACTGATTAAAGAGGTGCTGATAGGGGATCGCTGTGGCTAGCTCGGGCATAACTCCTCCTTAGTGCCTGTGTGGGGTGAGAGCCCTCTCGGTTATTAGCGGACCGGGGCCGCGCCGGAGCCAAGGGGCTAGAGAGAAGCAGATAAATCTGTCTGACACAAGGTGAACTATATAACAAAGGAGCGCCGGAGGTAAGGGCTTGGGCTTGAAGACGCCAGCCAACCGGCACACCCGGGCCACGCCGCACTGCGGTAGGTTACTAGCCGTGAGGCGAGGCTGGCTTACTCTAGTTCCGGTCAGGCTAATTAGCCTCGAGGCGCCCTTGAAGAGGGCCACAGTCAGCCCAAAGACTGCCACCAAGATCCCCAGGGCCAGTGGGTGACCCCCGGCCGCGACGATGAGCCCGATCAGGGGAATCATGGGGCCGTGACACCCTGGTAAGTTGGCCCTGGGGTTGAAGAACCCGCTAACTGGAATCACGAAGAGCAACGCGGCGATGAGCATCTCATAGCGCACGTTTTCGGCCACGAACTGTGGGGAAAGGCCAAAACCGATGGCAAAAGTAGCGACTATCGCAGTCGTCAGCACAACTTTTCCGATGGTTCCCGCCAGGGCCGGTCCAAGATCCTCGATTTCGAAGCGGAAGTCCCGCCCCGGCAGGTTGAGCCGCCAGGACCTTGGCTGCGCTGGTGGGGGCACGATTTGCGAACGCACGGTTCCCGAGGTTGCTTCGCCTCGCAAGCCCGGCTCGCAACGACCAGTAGCGAGTAGCTGGCTTGCGGTGAGCGCGACATGTATCTTGCCCCTGTCAGCAGGGCAGCCGTTTTCTGAACGCCCTCTAGCCAACTTCATGACCCTCGCGGAGTGGTCCGGTAGCCATCAAGCTGGGTCGGCCTACCAAGACTCGAGGTGGACCCGTTCTGGTTTGTAGCGCTCCTGGCGCCTGAACTCTTGGGCCGGATACCCCATGGGCACGATGGCCATGGGAATGACTCCTGGGGGCAGGTTAAGGATGGCGGCTACCGTATCGCAGTGCTGTTGGTTGGGATAGAGTCCGGTCCAAACTGTGCCTAAGCCCAGACTGCGTGCGGCCAGAAGTAGGTTCTGGATGGCAGCCGAGCAGTCCTGAGGCCAAAAGCCGGGGTATACCTCCAACGCTGGCTCGGCGCAAACGACGATCACTACGGGCGCCGTGGCCGCCATGGGCACATAGGGGTGGACAGTGGAGAGCCGTTCTCGTATGGTTGCGTTGCGAACCACCACGAAGTGCCAGGGCTGGGAGTTGCCGGCGCTAGGGGCGGCCATAGCTGCGGCCAGGACGGTTTGTAGCTGCTCGTCAGAGACTTCGCGTCCCGGCTCGAACTCCCTAATGCTGCGGCGAGTGTGGATGGCTTCTAATGCGTCCATGCGCTACTCCTTTGGGAGAGATTCGGCTAGAGGTGCTACCTTGGACTGCCTTTTCGGCGTTGTATCCAAGCAGCTTGATCGGCAGCTCCCCAACCCTACTCGGTACCAGGCAACAACCACCACAGCGCCAAGTAGGGGAGGGCAATCAGACCCAGGGTCGCGATGAGGGCGACGATAAAGGCCCCGCGCAGCCAGCGCGGATCGGCTCCTACAAAGGTGGCAATGCCGCCTAGTACACCGCCTAGCCAACGTCCATGGCTTACGCGGCGCAAGCTTTGCGGCGAAGCAGGACGTCTGGCGCGGCGCTGCTGGTGGGGTAGGGGATCAGGGTCGTAGTTCATAGGGTCTCCAGGGGGATGGTGGGATTGGTAGCCTCTCTTAGTGCCACATGGCAACGCGCCTCGAGCTCGCGCACGTTTACGCCATGATAGCTGTCTGGAACGAGCGCCAAGTGTGCCAGAGCCTTGGCGTAGTTGCGCCTGCCGCCCCGTATGCTGCCCATCACCCGCGCTTTGTGCAGCGCGGCGGCGAGCAAAATCACTCCCTTGTAGAAGCTCCGGTCGAGTCCGTCCGCAGCCAGCCACAGGGGCTCGAGCACTTCGTGACAGTCCCAGTAGGCCCCGCGGTTAAAGAGGTTTACTCCTTCCATCCAGCGGTTTGTAGTGATGCTCATCGCTGTCAGTATAGAGCAGGCCATGCGGAAGGGCTCGCCAGTCACAGCACTTGACAGGCACCAACGCCTGGGAGTAGATTTGGCCTGGCGAAAGGAGCAGGTAGATGGTAAGCCACTACATCATACAAGACACCCCCGCTGCTCTATGGGAGAGGTCTGCCTGCTGGTAGCTAGCTTCTGAATACTGTGCGACCGTGGGCGATCCCAAACCCCACGGTCTTTTTCTTGGACCGCTGGGGCAAGCCGAGACTCCAGAATGCTGTGACTATGAGGACGATGATGAGCCGACCTGCCGCTACACCCCTTAGGCGCTACAGCGCCCTGTTGCTGCGCTATCTCAGGCCACAATGGCAAAAAGCCGCGCTGATGACGGTACTGATTATCAGCAGCATCGGCTTGCAGTTGCTGGTGCCGCAGATCCTGCGCTTTTTTATCGACACTGCGGTGGCCAATGGGGCACTGGAGGTGCTGCTTCGCACTGCGCTGCTGTTTTTGGGCGTAGCGCTAGTTAACCAGCTGCTCGGCGCCGCCGCTACCTATACCGGCGCCGACGTAGGCTGGACCGCCACTAACGCCATGCGCCGCGACCTGGCGCTGCACTGCCTTAAGCTCGACATGAGCTTTCACACCGCTCGCACCCCTGGCGAGCTGATCGAGCGGATCGACGGCGATGTGACGGCGCTGTCAAACTTCTTTTCGCAGTTCTCGGTCCAGGTGCTCGGGAGCGCCTTGCTGCTGGTGGGTATCCTGGTAATGCTGTGGCTCGAGCAGCCCTGGGTCGGCCTGGCGCTGACCATATTTACCGCCCTGGTCTTGCTCACCCTCGGGCGGCTGCGCGACGTTGCTGTGCCCGCCACCACCGAGGAGCGCGAGGCCCACGCCAAGCTGTTCGGTTTCATCGAAGAGCGCTTAGCCGGCATCGACGACATCCGCGCCAACGGGGCCGGGCCGTACGTTATGCAGCGCTTGGTAACGGCGATGCGCGAGGTCTTCTTTAAGGGCCGCCGCGCCTGGCTCAAGCGCTCCTCGATCTGGCTGCTTAGCATGGGCCTCTTTGCGGTAGGCTATGTGCTCACCCTGGGGCTAGGGGTCTACTTCTTCCAGGCTGGGGCGATTACCTTGGGCACCGCCTATCTGTTCTTTCAGTACATGGCGATGCTCGAAGCCCCCATCGAACAGATCACCCAGCAGATGCAGGAGCTGCAAAAGGCCGGCGCCGGGATCGGCCGGATCGACGAGCTGTTGAGCCTGCGCAGCCAGCTCGCCGACGGCGGGACAAGCCGCTTGCCGTCTGGGGCGCTGCCGGTCACCTTCGACCGGGTAGGGTTTAGCTACCAGGAGCAGCCGGTGCTGCGCGACATCAGCTTCCACCTGGCGCCGGGCACCACGCTCGGCCTGCTGGGGCGCACCGGTAGCGGCAAGACCACCCTGACCCGGCTGCTGTTCCGCCTGTATGAGGCATCCAGCGGCGAGATCCGTCTGGGTGGTATTCCCATCCGCGAGCTGGCGCTGAGCGACCTGCACCGGCAGGTCGGCCTGGTGACCCAGGAGGTGCAGCTCTTTCACGCCTCGCTGCGCGACAACCTCACCTTCTTCGACCAGTCCGTCCCTGACGAGCGCATCCTGGCGGTGCTGCACGAACTCGGCCTGGGCGCCTGGCTGGCGGCGCTGCCCCAGGGCCTTGACACACCGCTGGCCGCCGGTGGAAGCGGCATTAGCGCCGGTGAGGCGCAACTGCTGGCCTTTGCCCGGGTGTTCCTCAAAGACCCCGGTTTGGTTATCCTCGATGAGCCCTCCTCACGGCTCGACCCGGCCACCGAAGCACGGCTGGAGCAGGTCGTGAGTAAGCTGCTGCGCGGGCGCACCGCCATTATCATCGCCCACCGGCTAAGTACAGTCGAGCGCGTCGATGAGATCATCATTCTCGCGGAGGGGCGGATGCTCGAGCGCGGCTCCCGCGCCGAGCTGGCCGCCCGGCCCACCTCACACTTTTATCAGCTTCGTGATCAAGCCGTAGTGACGGCCTAAGGACGCCATGACCGCTATCCCTACCGATTCCGAGCCGCAGGCGGTCCGAGCGCAGCGAGAACATGCTTTGGGAACGCTACGCCTGATCAACAGGCTCATTCACTACCGCTTTGGCCTGTTCATCATCAACGTGGTGGCTTGGGGGGTGATCCACACCCTGCCGCTGCTCTTTGGGCTGATTATCAGAGCGCTCTTTGACGCGCTCTCCGGGGCAGCGCCGGCGGGGCTCAATGCCTGGACGTTGGTGGCCTTGCTGCTGAGCGTAAACCTCTCGCGCCTCGGCTTTTTCGGGTGGGGGATCTGGGTCTACGCCACGCTCTGGCACGAGCTGACGCTGCTTATCCGGCGTAACCTGCTTAACTGGCTGATGAATGCGCGCGGCTCGCGGCGGCTGCCCGACTCTCCCGGCGAGGCCGTGACCCGCTTCCGCGATGATGTCGATGATGTCATGGCGCTGATCGATACGCTGGTGGATGCAGGCGGCCTGCTCCTCTTCGCGCTGGTCGCCATTATCATTATGGCGCTGATTAACCCGCTAGTGACAATGGTTATCACCGTGCCGCTGCTGGGGATGGTCATCTTAACCCGCGCCCTGACCCCCCAGATCCGCCAGTTCCGCCGCCGCAGCCGCGAGGCGACCGGCCGCGTCACCAGCTTTATCGGCGAGATGTTCACCGCCGTGCAGGCGGTCAAGATCGCCCATAAGGAGGAGCCGGTAGTAGCGCACTTCGCCGGGCTCAACGATACGCGGCGCCAGGCGGCGCTCAAGGACAGCCTGCTGACTGAACTGCTGCGCGGGGTCAACACCAACATGGTCAACATCGCCGCCGGTCTGATCCTGCTGCTGGTCGCCGAGCAGATGCGCACCGGCAGCTTCACGGTAGGCGACTTTGCGCTGTTCTTGACCTTCTTGCCGCGCCTGACCGGCACCATGGCCTTTGTGGGCGACATGTTGGCGCAGATTCGCCGTACCGGAGTAGCCTTCGAGCGGATGCAGCGCCTGCTTACCGATGCCCCACTCGAGACCTTTGTCGATCATGCCCCGCTACACCTCCATGATGCCAACCTGCCCACCCTGGCGCAGCCCACCTCAGCTCCTGAGCCGCTGCTTGAACTGCGCGTGACCGGGCTCAGCTACCGCTATCCCGACAGCGACAAGGGGATCGCTGATATCTCCCTGACCCTGCCGCGCGGCTCGTTTACCGTGGTGACCGGGCGCATCGGGGTGGGGAAGACCACCCTGGTGCGGACCCTGCTCGGGCTGCTGCCCAAAGATAGCGGCGAGATCCGCTGGAATGGGGTGCTTGTAGACGACCCGGCCTCATTCTTGGTGCCGCCGCGTAGCGCCTACACCGCCCAGGTGCCGCGCCTGTTCTCCGAGACGCTGCGCCATAACGTCAGTCTTGGCCACGAGCAGGGCGAGGCGGCGCTGTGGCGAGCGCTCGAGCTAGCGGTTATGACGCCCGATGTGCGGCTCCTAGAAAACGGCCTTGAGACCCTGGTCGGCACCCGCGGCGTCAAGCTCTCCGGCGGGCAGGTGCAGCGTAGCGCCGCCGCCCGGATGTTCATGCGCCAGGCCGAGCTGCTAGTGGTTGACGACCTCTCCAGCGCCCTTGATGTCGAGACCGAGCGGCTCCTTTGGGAGCAGTTGGCGCAGAGCGACGTGACCTGCCTGGTAATCAGCAGCCGCCGCGCGGCGCTGACCCGCGCCGACCAGATCATCGTGCTTGCCGACGGGCGGATCGCCGCGCACGGCACGCTCTCAGAGTTGCTAGCTAGCAGCGCCGAGATGCGCCGGTTATGGGCCACGCACGGCGATAACGGTTAGGAGGAGCCACCCTTGACTTCGTACCGGCAAGTTGGTCAGAAAAATTAGCAGCGGGTAGTAGGTCGCCAGGGCTTTTCCTACCACCTACTACCCACAACCTGTTACCGGCAATACTAATTTTGGCCGCGTAATAAAACCTGGCACTTAGGCGAAGATGCCGTCGCCGCCAACCGTAGCGAAGCGCGCCTGGAAGAAGCGCAGGTACTCGGGTTCATAGACAAACCCCAGACCCCGCACCCGCTCGCGCTGGTCAAAGATCTCCATGACGCTCTCGGCGGTTACGTCCATATGCGCCTGGGTGTAGACGCGGCGCGGGATGGTGAGGCGGACTAGCTCGAGCCTCGGATAACGGCTCTCGCCCGTCTTGGGGTCGCGCCCGGCCGAGACCGCGCCGCGCTCCATAGCGCGAATGCCGGACTCCACGTAGAGCGCCGCGGCGAGCGCTTGGGCCGGGAACTGCTCCCGCGGGAGGTGGGGCAGAATCGCAGTGGCATCAAGGAACACCGCATGGCCACCAATCGGGCGCACCACTGCGATGCCGGCATCGATCAGCTTGTAGCCCAGGTACTGCACCTGGCCGATGCGAGCCCGGATATGGTCGTCCTGCACCGATTCGACGATGCCGCGCGCCATCGCCTCCATATCGCGGCCAGCCATCCCGCCGTAGGTATGCAGGCCCTCATAGACCACCACCAGGTTTCGCGCCTGCTCGGCGAGCTGGGGGTCGCGCACGGCCAGCCACCCGCCGATGTTGACCAGGCTGTCTTTTTTGCCGGACATAGTGGCGCCGTCCGAAAGATCGCACAGCTGCCGCAGGATCTGGGCCACCGGTTGGTCACGGTAGCCCGGTTCGCGCTGCTGAATGAAGTAGGCGTTCTCAACCGCCCTAGTCGCGTCTAGGATAACGCGGATGCCTTGCGTTCGGCAGTACGCCGAGACCTCATGCAGGTTGGCCATGCTGACCGGCTGACCTCCGGCCATGTTCACCGTGACGCCGATGGTGATATAAGGGATGCGCTCGGCCCCCACCTCCGCCACGAGCGCCTCGAGCTTGGCCAGGTCTACATCTCCCTTGAAGGGGTGCTCGGAGGCCGGATCGTGCGCCTCAGCGAGGATGACATCGCGGAAGGTGCCCCCCGCCAACTCCTGGTGCAGGCGCGTGGTGGTGAAATACATATTGCCGGGCACGTAATCGCCAGGCTTGATCAGAAGCTGCGAGAGGATATGCTCCGCGCCCCGCCCCTGGTGCGTAGGGATAAGATGCTCGTAGCCGTAGTGGTCACGTACCGCCTGCTCGAGCGCATAGAAGTTCCGCGAGCCTGCGTACGCCTCGTCACCCAGCATCATCCCGGCCCACTGGTGGTCCGACATGGCACTAGTGCCCGAGTCGGTTAGCAGGTCGATGTAGCAGTCTGCTGACCTGAGCAAAAAGGTGTTATACCCGGCCTCGCGGATGGCGGCTTCGCGCTCCGCGCGGGTCGTCATCTTGAGCGGCTCGACGACCTTGATCTTCCAAGGCTCGGCCCAGCTCCGGCGCTTGGTCATGCCAAAGTATACCCGATCGCCGATGCTTCACGGCGACTGCTAGTAAGACTGAGCCTGATGATTAATCTCCCCGGCTGGGGTGTGCCAAAGCCATTTCGCCAGGGATTTAATAGAAGGTCACCTCGTGGCCCTTGAACTCCCCCTGCTCATAACTGAACTTAGCCGAGAAGAACCGGTCCTGAAAGAGCCAGGGGATAAAGACGCGGTCGCCCTGCCAGAGGTTGAGGCTCAGCAGCTCGCGGTCGGGGATCCAGCGTCCTGCGAGTAAACCGCAGGATCACCTTCAGGCGACTCGCCAAGCTCGCCTGAAAATTGCTCAACGGTGTAAACGAAGCAGTACCAGTCGTCGATCCCGTCGAAGTTCGGGAAGGTAATCAAACCCCTGAGCGTGGCAGCTTCAACCGTTAGCCCTGACTCCTCGAACACCTCGCGGCGCAGGCACTCCTCAGGCGATTCGCCGGGCCTGAGCTTGCCGCCAAGGCCGTTCCACTTGCCCTGGTGATAATCGCCGGGCTTCTTGTTGCGATAAAGCATCAAGGTGTGGCCATCCCGGCGCAGGTAACAGAGCGTAGCCAGTTTCATTGGCTGCTCTCAAAGGTTTGCACGAATAAGCGGCGCAAGGCGGCATCGTCGCGGAGCGCTCCGCGCACTTCGACGCGCAGGCGCACCCCTTCGGCGCTCTCAATATCTCCTCTGGCGGCGAGTTGCCGGGCGGCCCGCGTAACGGCCTCGCGCGCGTTAGTGGTCAAGAAACGCAGCGTCTCGTGCTTAATGGCTCCCGAGAGCGCTACTAGCACCACGAAGAGCTCGAGCCCGCCACCGCGCGGCCTCACAAAGACCTGTTCGACGGCGTAGCCAAAGCGCATACCTTAGCTTACCGCCCGGCTGAGCGGGCGGCTGTGGTGCGGTTTACTGTCGGCCCAGATGAAGATCGCCGTGAGGGGGGCAGGGATAATCGTTGTTTACTGGTGTCGATTTACTCACTCTGTGCAGCAACCGGAGGGTGCATACTTTTTGCTAAGGGAGGGACATGGGCTGGTTAAACCAGCTACTCGCGAGGTTGCAAGAGCATCAGGGCCCGGTCTTGCTGACAGCAGATCCTCGCTGGGGCGCGCCTCACCTGATCGCGGCGCTCCATAAACCGCAGCAGCCGCTGGTCTGGTGCGAGCTTTCCCCGTTTGAAGCGGATGACCCAGTCGCGCAGGGGAACAAGCTGGCCGAGGCCGTCAAGCGGGCTTTAGGGAGCCCGCTCTTTGGCTACGGCATGCCGTATCGCTACGGCCTGAGCGTGCTGCGGCAGCACCTGGAGCTACTAGGCCCCTTTACCTTTGCCCTCTCCCAGGCCGAGCACGGCCCCGCCTTCGCCCAAGACCTGCTCTCCTTGTCAGGGCAGGGCAACCTGGTGGTCTTACACTTCAGCGCGCTGCCCGACGACCTCCCCCTCCCGGCTGCTTCGCTGCTGCTAGGGCCAGCCGAGCTGCGTTTAGGCCAGGCTGAGGCCCTGGCGCTGGCCGAGGGGCAGCTAGCTGACGAGGAGGTTATGGCGCTGTGGCAGGACGCCGGCGGCGCTTACGAGCCCTTTCTGGTCGCACTGCACGAGCGCCTATCGCTACCGCTCCCCTTGCGACCCAACCCCGAAGGCCCCAGGCTGCCGCCGGGGCATGAGGTGGTGGTAGAACCGGACACGTTGCTGGATCTGTTGGGCAAACGCCAGCGCTGGCTCGAAGCCCTGGAGCTTGCTACCACGCTCTTGCCGGAGCGCGTCCCGGAGGTGCTCGCCGAGGCTGGACCCGCCTACCGCGAGCGCGGGTTGCACCGCCAACTGTGGAACTTGCTTGCCGGACTACCGCCGGAGGTCGCCGGCACCGAAGCGGTGCTGTACTGGCGCCTTTCCGCTGCCGCTCGCCTCAGCCTGACCGACCAAGTGCGCGAGGAGGTCGAAGGTCGCTTGCAGGAGCACGAAG
This sequence comes from Truepera sp., assembly GCA_018333895.1. GTDB lineage: Bacteria > Deinococcota > Deinococci > Deinococcales > Trueperaceae > JAGXSJ01. The sequence goes on along the minus strand of JAGXSJ010000120.1, from coordinate 27,444 downwards.
CCCCCGAGCTGCGCGCCCTCTACGCCCTGGTGCTGGCCCCACCGGAATGGGCCTTGGGCGAGGCTAAGCGCGCCTATGAAGCGGCGCAAACACCGCTGACGCTCTACGCCTACGGCTGGCAACTCTGCACCTCAGATCTGCATCACGGCTATGAGGTGCTACGAGCATCGGTCAAGCTGGCTGAGGCAGAGGGCCGACCGTATCAGATCGCTCGGAACACCGGTGTTCTAGCGAGTTCACTGATCTCACTGGGTCGCTATCGCGAGGCCGCGCACTGGGCCGAGTGGGCGCTGGAGCAGTTCGATCGGGCCGGGCTGGCCGACCTCCATCAGCGCCTCTACCTCATCAACGATTGGGCCTACGCGCGCATTTTGATCGGGGAGACGGCAGGACTAGAGGGTATCTTGACAGAAAGCGAAGCCCGCCTATCGGAGGTCAACCGTGATCTGGCGCGCCTGTTTCGTTCGACCCTGGGCGATTATTACCTTGCCGTCGGCAAGCCGGAGCAGGCTCTAGGCTACTACCGGCAGAATTGGGAAGGGGCCAAGCGCGATATGGGCGGTGCCGAAGCTAACAACCTGGTGCGGGCGCTGTTGGAGCTAGGCGAGACCGACGAGGCGCTAAAGGTTGCCGAGCGTGCCTACAGCCTTACCCAAGGAGAGACCTCCCGCAACGCCCACCGCGGTCTGTTGGCTTACGGCATGGCGCTGTCATTGGTGGAGCCGGGAAAAGCGCTCACGCCTTTGCAGGGAGCGTACAGGGCATTTCAAACGCCCCTCGACGCCGATTTATTGGCCCAAGCAGGGCTATATCTAGCGCGCGTCCAGCTATTATTGGGCAGCCCAGACGAAGCGAAAGAGGCGCTTCGCGGTGCCAAAGCGGGCTTAAGTGAACTGGCCGAGGTTGGGCTTCACTTTCGGGCGGGTCCGAGAGAGGCTTTGGGCGGCGTGTTTAGCCTGCTGAATCGTGACGATCCCCCTTTAGCGCTGCGCTTCTTAGGCGGCAGCGAGGTTCGTCTAGCAGGCAAGCCGTTGGGGCTCCAGCAGCGGGGGCACGAAATTCTGGCACTGTTGGCGCTACATCCTGAAGGTTTGAGCGGCGAGCAGCTGCTGCTCCTTATCTATGGCGACGAGGGGAGCCCCGACAACCTCAAACCCTCCATCTCGAAGCTGCGGCGCCTCCTGCCCATCGCTGCCAAGCCGTATCGCCTCGAGGTGCCCTTGCGGGCGGACTTTCTGGAACTCACGCGCCTCTTGCACGAAGGGCGCGTGCGCGAGGCGGTCTCACTCTACCAAGGACCGCTGCTGCCCCGCTCCGACCTGCCCGGCATCAGCGAGGCGCGCGAGCTGCTCGAAGAGCAACTGCGGCAGGCCGTGCTTGCCGCTGGCGACGCCGAGTCGCTGCTGGAGCTAGCGCAACGGCTGGGCGGGGACTTGCAACTGTGGGAAGCGGCGCTGGCTGCCCTGTCAAAAGAAGACCCGCGCGCGCCGCTGGTGCGGGCGCGGGTAGCGAGGATTCACGAGGCGTGGGCTAGTGGGATGTAAGTTGGCAGACGGTCATGGGGATAATAGCGGTATCTACTCGCTTCCCTGGTGGGTGGCTTTTTTCAGCCAAGGCCAACCCAAGCAGCGATAGGGTGAATAGTAACCATAGAAACCGTTTCATTACACCACCTCCAATACCTTCGCTTCGTCCAGGAGTAACGGCAGATAGGCTTTGAAGTGGTTTTTTACCTCCGGGCAGGGTCGCTCGCCGGTGTTCATGCGTTCTAAGGGACACGCGGCACCCTGACAAGCTGGACGAAGCGAACACTTTTGGCAGCCTGTGTCGCTCAGCGCGTTGTCTAGCACCCAGGAGTTGAATTTTCCTTGATCGAGTAGCAGCGTACCATCCGACAATATCCGTCCCAGTTGATTCTGCTGGTCCTCGAGTGCGACCGTACATTTGTTTACCCGGCCGTCAGCACGAATTGCAAAGGAATAGGGCTTGGCAGCATAGCAAACCGAGCCAAAGGGATTCAGACCAGCGCCTAAGGAAGTGTTAAGCCCGCAAGCCCTGCCAACTCGATACAGCTCGGGCAGCAAACCTTGGGCATGGTCGATGATCTTAAGTTCGTTATCGTTTTCGCCACCCCAGCGACCCACTGGATGAAGATGCAGCTCAAAGCGAGGGTCACTGCCAAAGCTATCGCCCAGTTGCCGAATAAACGCAGGCGTCTGAGGGCAGTTTTCTTCGTCCAGATTGATTCGCAACGTGATCCGAAACTCAGTTTTCAACCCCTTGAGAAAGATCAGGTTTTCCCAAATGCGCCCGAAGGTCGGCCCGCCTTCTACCAGCTTACGTTTCGCATCGTGAACCCGAGGAAAGCCGTCGAGGGTGACCTGAAAGTCGAGCAATCCTACGTCCAATAGCTCGGGAGCCAGCTCGGGAGTGAGGAAATATCCGTTGGTTGTGGCATGGGCTCGGTAACCAAAGCCGTGTGCTCGGGCAAGATTAATGAAGGCCCTCGATAGCTCGATAACCACGCCCTGAGCCAACAAAGGCTCTCCTCCGAACCAGCCCACGTAGAGCTCTTTGAGGCCAGCAGCCCGGCGCGTCACGAGATTCTTAACACCTTCAATTACTTCAGGCCGCATGACGCCGTGCTCAAACTTCTCGTAGCAGTAGACGCAACGAAAGTTGCACTGTTCTGTGGGAAAAAGGATGAGATGCAAAACATCATTGCGAAAGAATACGGCTGCCTGCTGTGCCTTAGCCACCGCAAACTCATCCACCTCTTGGCGTACCAGGTGACCGTCAGCGACCAAGCGGTCAAATTCGGCCCCTGCACCCTGACCCGCACGTAACGACCGAATGGCTTCCAGAGGATGGCGCCCACCTTTGCCCGTCAGAGTGTTGTAAAGGTGGACGTGGTTCGCGCTTTGCTTTTGCAATGTGTAGCGAGACCGCTTGTACATATTTCAGTATTAGAGCCTTAAAGGTTGCCGAAAGGTTACCTGCGCAAGGCAACCTGTAAGCAACCTCCATTGTGCTCAACTAATAGGCATGGAGGGACAAAGGAGGTGAGAAACGGATCGGCCAGAATCAACAGAACAGAAGGTGTAAAGCGTAAGGATGTTCGCCAGCCTGTCTACCGACGAGGAGAACGGAACATGAATCAGCAAGAAACGAAAAAACTCGACCTGAGGGAAGAGCGGCTTCATCTAACTAATGATGGCAAAGTTGTGATCGACGATCCTGAGATCTACGAGGCTTTACGACAAGTCCAGGCCACTCCGACCGACGAAGAAGGCATCTCGTTTAACTTCAAGTGCAACGTCACGGGTTGAATAGTCGCCTGAAGGGATCGGCTGCGACCGATCCCTTCATCATGTCTTGATGTCTTGGGGGATCTTGGGTGAAGTGCTCAATGTACTTCAAGCTATCTCTGAAGCGGTAGCCTCAACCTTCACGGCAAGTTGCCGCCGGATCGTCGGGCGCAGCCAAGCGAGACTCATGACCAACACCGGCGCCGCCATCACCGCAAAGATCATCCGGATAGGCCAGACGGCCATGAGCACGCCTGCAACCGCATAGCCGCCTGGTTGGGCACCCATAGACAGGGCGGAAAGCAGGCCGTACGCCCGGCCCATCAGTGCTGGCTGCACGTTGGTCTGCACGATGACCTCGAGCTGAACGTTCATGAGCGCCGCGCAAAACCCTCCCAGGGCCATCGCCGCCATGGCAAAAGCCAGCGTGGGTGCACCGGCAAGTCCGAACAGCGATACCGCCACGCCCACCGTTCCCATGATGAGAATGGCGAGCGGCTTGGTAACACGTATCAAGTTCATCAATGCTAAACCTAGCAGTTGACCGACCAGGGGTGCGGCCGCTAGCAAGCCGAAGCCGGCGGCGCCTGCGGTGAGCAGATCGGCATAAGGGGCAAGCAATACGGTGAGCGGGGCGACGATGAAGTTGAGCACCGTTACCGTCAAGACCACCGAGAGTAGCAAGGGACTTTGCCAAACGACCCGCAAACCCTCCCGAAACCCGCCGGTCTGAGCGGGTTTGGCTTCCTCGCTGGCTTCACTATCGTCTTTGGTTTCAGCTTTGACAGCGGCAACTTGCGGTTCGCGCAAAAACACTAGGAACAGGGCGGCGAGCAAAATCAGTCCTGCGCCGATTAGCAGCGCACCTCCGGGACCGAATGCGGCCGTAGCGACGCCTGCCAGCGCAAACGAGGAGAGGCCAGCCAGCGAGACTGCCAGCCCCATGGTAGCGTTGCCCTGCTGATAGCTCTCTTTGGGAAGGATCAGGGGGAGGAGTGCGGATAGCGCCGGACCCCGTAACGCGGTAGCAGTGTTGGTAACCGCCAGCAGCACGAGTGCCAGCGCCAAGTTCAGATGGCCCAGCATGAGCAGCACCCCAGCCGCAGCCGTTAACGCCCCGTCAATCGCGTACATCCAGGAGCCGAGGGCCTTTTTGCTGTATCGGTCGGCCAGAACCCCGCCCCAGGGAGCAACCACGATATAAGAGAGCGACCCTACCAACGCTACTATAGCGATCAACGCGCCGGAGCCGGTCGTCTCCAAAACCCACCAGAAGATAGCAATTTCAAAGAACCCGGAACTGAGATTGGCCGCGAGGCGGGTAAATAAGAGCAGGCGATACTGGGGGTTACGAATTGGGTGCATTACTCCTCGCTCCAAGCAGCAATGAACCGGTTAAAGCGCTGACCTTCGCCCTCTGCAAGATTATCACGTTCCGCGTCGTTTCTAAGCTGTTCCAGCTTTTTTAAGAGCTTATCAACGCTCTCGGGAGTTAGGCGTAGGGCTACCAGGCTTGCCGTGATCGGAAGACCCAACAGGTCCGCCTGCACAATCCCGCGTTGTGCCTCTCTTAATAGGACGGGCAAGCCCTCGCCAAGGTTGATGTGTAGCTCGCCGGCAGGCAAACGGTAGCATCTCTCGGTCATACTGCCCAGGCGCTCGGCGCCGTCTAAAACGATAAGATTTTTCGACAACAAGCTGTCAAGATCGCGCATCACCGCTGCTATCGGGCGCTGCAAGCGGTTGGCAAGCGCACGTGCCGTTGCAGGCCCGTCAAGGAGTGCAACAAAGACGCCCAAAAGGGTATCGCTGAGGTTTAGTTCGGGGCTGCTTTTGGTCACCATGATACCTCCAAAAGACGGGCGAGTTCGTCTTCATGAATTCCAATACCCAATAACGCCATGTGCCTAGGGTCCAGATAACGTGCGGCGGCATGAACCTCTGAGAGCGAAACCTGCCGATAAACGCTGGCGGCCTGAGTAGGATAATAGATCTCACCAGCCAACCAGTGAACGCCTAAACGATAGGCCAGACCTGGCCCCTCGGCCTCGTGAAGAGCCTGGAGGGCCAGAGCCTCCCGCGCCGAGACAACCTCTTCTTCGAGCAGGGGTGTTGTCTGCAGACTTGTAGCAGCCTTAAGCAAGTTGCGGAACCCCTCATCCAGTCGCTCCCGCGCCAGGTCTGCGGCCAGAAAGAGATAGCCGCTCTGCCTCCAATGAACCGAACCACCTCCTACGGCGTAAGCCAATTCAACCTCCTCTCTTAAGCTTCGGAAAACCCGGGAGGCCATGCCACGACCCAAAATATGGGCCAGGATTTCTACTGCATAACGTTCTTTATCGGCAAGGCCAGGAACAGGAAAAGCCAGATAAAGTTTGACTCTTGAACCTGGACCACGAATCGCCATCACACGTTGGGCTAGCTCGATTGGCGGTGAAGCACTGCTTGCCTTCCCGGCCGTCCAGGTCGAAAACATCTCATAAACAGCATCGGCTACGCCGGCGCTACAGCGGCCCACTAACACTAGACGAAGATTAACCGGCGCGAGCACTTGATGTAGCTTCCGGCGCAGATCTTCCAATTTTATCGAAGCCACCGTTTCAGGTGTACCCAAAACTGGCAGACCGTATGGTGGGGCATATAAGGCTTCCTCGATCAAGTTCCAAAGGTACTCGGGACTTGAGCGCTTGCGAGCGATTTCGTCCATAACAATACTTCGTTCATGGTCGAAAGCCTCTTGTCGTATGGGAAGAGGTTTGAGAAGTTGGCGCACGAAACGCAAAGCTTGCCTCAGCTGTTCGGCATTGCACGAGAGCGACAGGCGTGTATGCTCCTTACCCGTCCACGCCTCAAGGTAGACTCCTTTCTGTGCCAACTCCTGCCAGGCCGAAGCTAAGTGCTTAGGAAAGCGGTGAACATTGAAAAGAAGGTGTTCAATGAGATGACTGATGCCGTTCTCCTCAGGCGTTTCGTCCTTAACGCCATGATCGAGATAAGCTGCCAGGTGAACGAGATGAGCACCAGGCCGGGGAGCGATGAGAAAGCCTAGGCCGTTTTCCAAGTAACCGGCGGTGTACACTTCCATTGTCATTTACACTAAGGTGCGCAAGGTTGCCGCAAGGTTGCCGGGTGCAAAGGGCAACAAGGGCAACCTGTACACTTTCGCTTCAGGTTGCTCCGACCGGCTGAGCGTGCGTCAGCCCAGCGGTGCGGCAGGCTTGTCTAGTTCAAACGCCTGATGCACGGCCCGCACGGCTTCTTCGGCCTTGTCGGCGGGGATTACCGCCGAGATGCGCACCTCGCTAGTAGCGATCATCTCGATGTTGGCGCCAACCGAAGCTATCGCTGCAAACATCCGCCCGGCGATGCCCGGCGTTGAGCCGATGGCGATCCCCACAATCGACACTTTGGCAATGGTCGGATCGGCCTCGGCGCGACCGCCGATCTCGGCCAAGACCGGCGCTACAGCCTCGAGCGCGTCATCAACCGTATCGCGGTTGACGGTAAAGGCCATCTGCTGGCGGCTCGAGTCGTTCCCCGGCACCCCTTGAATGATCATGTCCACGCTTACCCCGGCGTTACCGAGGGCGGTGAAAACTTTGGCCGCCACGCCGGGGACATCAGGGACACCGAGCAGGTTGATGCGGACATGGTTGCGGTCTAGGGCTACACCCGTTACCGGACGGTCTGTCTTCATAGCGTGCTCCGTAGCGGCGAGTCTGGTGACAATGGTGCCAGGATTATAGCTGAACGACGAGCGCACATGAATGGTTACGCCGTAGCGGCGCCCGTACCAGACGCTGCGCGGGTGCAGCACCTTGGCGCCTAAACTGGCTAGCTCGAGCATCTCGTCGTAGTCGATGCGGTCAAGCTTGGTGGCCTCGGGGATCAGGTGCGGGTCGGTGGTATAGATCCCTTCGGTATCGGTGTAGATCTCGCACTCGCGGGCGCCCAACGCCGCCGCTGCCGCTACCGCCGTGGTATCCGAGCCGCCGCGCCCCAGCGTGGTGATATTCCCTTCCGCGTCGACTCCCTGAAAGCCCGCAATCACGATCACCTGGTGATCTTCAAACGCCCGCAACATCCCGGCGGGATTGACTTCGATGATGCTGGCGCTGCCGTTTAAGCTATCGGTCAAGAACCCCGCCTGCTGGCCGGTAAAGGAGCGGGCCCGCACGCCTAGCTGCTGGAGCGCTAAAGCTACCAGCGCGATCGACTGCTGCTCGCCGGTCGCCATCAGCACGTCTAGCTCACGCTTGCTCGGGCGAGGGCTGACCTCTTTGGCTAAGCCGATCAGCCGGTCGGTGGTGCGCCCCATAGCCGACACCGTAACCGCTACCTTATCGCCCTCTTGCACATAGCGGGCGATGCGCGCGGCGACCTTCTGAATCCGCTCGAGGTCGCCGACACTGGTGCCGCCGTACTTTTGCACCACGATCTGGGACATAGCCATCAGCGCTTAGAACCGTGCGCCTACCCTCCGTTCACAACACATTTACGGATACCCAAACAGCACCCGCACCCAAGGATATATAGCAGGTTCAGCGCCCGATTACCAGAGTCAGAGCGGTCGCTGCAGGTCTGACGAGTGCCCTGGAGTTACGCTTAGCTCCGGGTTCACATAATGAGCGGCATAGTTGGCTGCAATCGCCGCCTCGCCAAAGCCGGTGGCGATGAGTTTAACCTTCCCTTCGTAGTAGGCTACGTCGCCGCAGGCGAAGATGCCCGGCGTGCTGGTCTGCATGTCCGTCCCTACTCGAATCTGCTTGTTGTGCAGGGCCAGCCCCCACTCGGCAATAGGGCCGAGCCTAGAGATATAGCCGAGCATCGACACCACCTCGTCAACAACTAGCGGCACTTCGGTCTTGGTCTGATTCTGAAAGATCACCGCCTCACGCACCCAACTGTCACCGCGCAGCTCCTTGAGCTCATACGGGGTGAGGATGCGCCCCTCGCCCTTAGCCACTGCTTTTTTCATCAGCTCCACGGTAGCGGGGTGGGCCCGGAACGCCTCACGGCGGTGGATTAGGGTGACCGAGGCAGCGACATCCTTGAGCATCATGAACCAGTCGGCGGCGCTATCGCCCCCGCCCATGATCAGCACGCGTTTGCCGCGGTAGTGCGAGAGGTTCTTAATGCTGTAAGCCACACCGCGCCCCTCGAACTTAGCGACACCAGGCGCGTTCAGTTTGCGCGGAGTAAAGGCGCCGATGCCGGTGGCGATGATGATGGCGCGTGAGGGATAGGTCTGGCCGGTGTCGGTCGTGACCTCAAAGTGCCCGTCTTGGTGTTTAAGCGACACCGCCGTGGCCTCCAGCACGTACTCAGGATGGAACTGGCTGGTCTGCTGGCGCAGGCTATGCACTAGCTCCTTAGCCATCACCTTGGGAAACCCGGCCACATCGTAGACGTATTTTTCCGGGTAGAGCGCAATGAGCTGGCCGCCCGGCTCGGGTAGCGGATCGATCAAGCGCACGCTGAGCCCGCGCTGCCCAGTATAAAAGCCGGCAAACAGGCCGACCGGTCCCGCACCGATGATGTTGACGTCTACCAGAGTGTTCATCTCAAGTAAGCACTCTACCTTGCTCCAGTAGTCCCAGCAGCACCGAATATGCTGTATACCAAGCCCTGGGTAACCTCAGACCGTGCTTGCCTAGCCCGTGGTACGTACCCCGGAAGCGATCCCGATCAGACTAACCATCACCGCCTCGTCTAGCGCTTGGCGCTCCGGGCTCTCGGTAGTCAGTGCGCGGCGGCGGCGCAGCAGTTCGACCTGCAAGTACGAGATCGGATCGACGTAGGGATTGCGCAGCTCAATAGCGCGGGCCAGGGTCGGATCGTGGTCGAGCAGCGCCCGGCCCGTAGCTTGCGTGACCAGTTCTACGCTCCGGGCATACTCAGCGGTAATCAAGGGCCAGAAGCGCTCGCCGAGCGGCTGCGGTACCAGCTCGAGGTAGCTCGCCATGATGCCCAGATCCGACTTGGCTAGGCTCGCCTGGGCTAGGTCGATGAGGGTCTTAAAGAACGGCCAGCCGCGGTACAGCTCTTGCAGCAGCTCCGGCTCCAACACCATCAGGCCGCTACCCAGTCCATACCAGCCGGGGAGGTTGGCGCGGCACTGGGTCCAGGAGAAGACCCAGGGGATGGCGCGCAGATTAGCCAGCGACCGTTCCCCTTGGCGCCGGGCCGGGCGCGAGCCGATATTGAGGCGGCTGATCTCCTCAATCGGCGTTACCGTGTGATAGAAGTCGAGAAAGCCGGGTGTCTCGAGCAGCGCCCGGTAGTGCTGACGGCCTACTGTGGCGGCGCGGTTAAGGGCCTCACGGTGTTTTTCGGGGAGAGTTGGCGGTGCCTGGGCGTCGCGGGCCGAGGAGATGATGAAGGCATGAGCGACCTGCTCGAGGTGGCGGTGCGCCAGATCGGGATCGCTGTAGCGCTCGGAGAGCGCCTCGCCCTGCTCGGTCATGCGCATCCGGCCGCCCAAAGAGCCCGGCGGTTGCGCCAAAATGGCCTGGCCGGCCGGGCCGCCGCCCCGCCCGATGCTGGTGCCGCGGCCATGGAACAGCCGCAGTGGCACCCCGGCCTGGCGGCATACCGCCGCTACCCCCTCCTGGGCTTGGTAGAGCGCCCAGTTGGCTGCCAGAAAACCGGCGTCCTTGTTGGAGTCGGAGTAGCCGATCATCACCTCTTGCACCCCGCGACGGCGCACATGCTCGCGGTAGGGCGCTAGGCTCAAGAGGCGCGCCATGACGTTGGGTGCGCGCTCTAAGTCGGCCACCGTCTCAAACAGCGGCGTAGCGTCAAGCTCATAGAGCCCGGCCTGCTTGGCGAGCAGCAGCACTTCCAGAACGTCGGAGACCCCCTCGGTCATCGACACCACGTAGGCGCCGGTGGCGTCTTTGCCGTAGCGCTGCTGCACCTGTTTAAAGACTGCCAGGAAGGCCAGCGCCTGTTGCGTCTCAGGTTTAAGCGGGGCGTCGGGATGGGCCAGCGGGCGGGGTGAGGCCAGCTCTAAGCTCAGCACGGCGATGCGCGCCTCTTCGTCTAGCGCAGCGTAGTCAGGACAGACCTCGGCATAGCTCAGCAGGTCGGCGGTGACGCGCTCATGAACACGTGAGTGTTCGCGCAGATCAAGGGCCGCCAGATGGAAGCCGAACGCTTCAGCACGGTAGCGTACCGGCCGCACGAACGCTTCAGCAGCGCGGCGCCCTTGACCCTGCACCAGCGCCTCCTCCAAGAGGGCCAGGTCACGGCAGTAGCCCTCGGCGCGCTGTCCGGCATTAGTAGTCAACTCTTGGCTGAGCGCCTGTTGCAGTGTTGATAAGAAGCGCCGGTACGGCTCGTGGGCAAAGCGCTGGGGGCTGCTATGCGATAGTTCGTGGTGGGCCAGCTCATTAAGGAATGTCTGGGGCAGTGTAATCCGCTCTTCCCACTGCGAGAGACGTTGTGCCAGACTGTCGAGATCGGCCAAGTGCCGGGTTAGCGCCAGCCGTGATTGGTGCTCATAGGCTGCTTGCGTCACCTCAGGGCTGACATAAGGGTTGCCGTCGCGGTCGCCCCCGATCCAGGAGCGGAACTTTACTACCGGCGGCAGGGCCGCATGTTCCGCTTCGGGGTAGTACATGGCCAGCGCCCGCTCCAGATCGAGCATCAAGCGGGGCACCGCGTCGAGGAGCGAGCGCCGGTAGTAGTACAGCGCCGCCTTGACCTCGTCAAGCACGGTGGGCTTATGGTGGAAAAGCTCGCGGGTCTGCCACAAAGTGGCGATTTCGGCTAGGATCTCTAGTTCTAAGCTCTGGTGCAGTTGTGGTGACAGCTCATGCTCGCCCAGTTGGCGCAAGGTTGCCGCGATGCGCTCGAGCTTAAGCCGAACGGTATAGCGCTTGACCTCGGTCGGGTGAGCGGTCATGGTCAACTGGATATCGAGCCCTTCGATAAAGCGCCGCGCTTGATGGTAACTAAGACCCTGGTCGCGCAGCGCCTTAATAGCCGCCTCTACCGATTCGCGCCGCGGCGCCTCCAGGGTGGCTCGGCTCTCGCGCAGCCGGTTGACGCGCACCCGGTGGATCTCCTCAGCCAGGTTGATGAGCTGGAAGTAGACAGTAAAAGCCCGCAGCAGCCGCTCGGCTTCGCCGAGGCTGAGCCCGCTTAGCAGCGCCTTGATCTCATCTTGCAGGGTGGTGTTGTCCGGCTCGCCCCGGAGGCGCTTGGTCAGGGAACGCACCTGCTCAACTAGGTCGAAGAAGCGCTCACCCTCGAGCTCTTTGAGAATAGTGCCGAGCGCCCGGCCCAAGAAGTCGACATCGGCCTTGAGGTGCGCAAAGCCCTCATCCCTGCCAGCTAAGGGTAAGTCTAGCCGTTTCATGCACCCTCCCGCCACTGAATACGCTCGATCTGCCGCGCCTTGCTGCCCTGAATAGTCAGCGCCACGCCGCACAGGGTGCCGAGGCGCTCCGCCGGTTTATAGCGCTGCTTGAGCTGGGTGGTGAAGCGCTTATGCACCTCCTCGAAGGCCAGTCCGATGGCCGAGTCCTGGGCACCGGTCATACCGGCGTCGGTGATGTAGGCCGTCCCCTTAACGATCTGCTCGTCGGCGGTCTGCACATGGGTATGCGTGCCGATCAGTGCCGCTACCCGCCCTTGCAGGTGATAAAGCATCACTTTTTTCTCGCTGGTGGCTTCGGCATGGAACTCCACCACCACCGGCTCGCCGACCGACAGGGTGTTGAGCGCCTCGTCTAGTGCCCGAAAGGGGCAATCTAAGGTATCCATAAAGATCCTCCCCATAGCCTGCATCACGGTGATCCGCTCGCCGCTGCGGGTGGTAAAGCTAGCCGCGCCCAGCCCTGGAACGCCGGGTGGATAGTTAATGGGTCGCAATAGGCGCGGCGTCTCGTTGATCACCGTAAACACCTCGCGGTTGTCGAAGGTGTGGTTACCGAGCGTGACCACATCTACTCCGGCCTCGCGCATGGCGGTAAAGTGCTTGCGGGTGATGCCGAAGCCATCAGCGGCGTTCTCACCGTTGGCGATGATGAAGTCATAGGAGTGGCCGTGCTGCTGCAAGAAGCGCTGCATGACCAGCAGGCCCGGTTTGGCAAAGATGTCACCGATGAAGAGAATGCGCACGCTTCAGCCTACCCTACGCTGGTGCTGGTACCAGTTCCGCCACACCGCCTCGTCCCAGCCGATGGTGAGGGTGGCGCCCAGGCGCAGCAGCGGCTGCACCATGAGCTGGGGCTCGTCAAGCAGCCGCTGGATCAGCGCCTCATCGGAGAGGCGCAGGTAGGCTAATCGCTCGTAGCTCTTGCTGCCGGTGTCTATTAGCGCACTGAGACCGAACTTTTGCACGAAGCGGGCGATCTCGCCCGGCGCCATGGCACGCCGTTGCAGGTCCACAAACTGCGGCTTAATGCCGCGCTCCTTGAAAAACCGCAGCGCCTTCATGGTGCCTGGCGATTTGGCTGTACCGAAGATCTGGACCATGGGTGTGATTGTAGCGTTAATGCGCATGATAGGCTCTTAGCCACCATGACCTTCGATGCTGTCGATCAGCAGATCCTGGCCATCCTGCGCGAGAATGGCCGGGCCAGTCACGCTACTATCGCCAAAGCGGTAGGGCTTTCGGCGCCTGCAGTGGGCGAGCGCATCCGCAAGCTCGAGCAGGGAGTGATCCTCGGCTACCGGGCTGTCTTGAACCCTACGGCCTTAGGCTTACCGATCTGCGCCTTTGTCGCTATCATCCCCCAGCCGCGCAATCCGGCGGCCAATTTGGTTGAGAGCCTCATGGCGCTGCCTGAGATCGAGGAGCTGCACGCGGTAGCCGGCAACTACAGCTATATCGCTAAGGTGCGTGTGGCCAGCACGCAAGAGCTCGATGCCTTCTTAGACCGGCTGTGGATGCTTAAGGGGGTGGAGCGCACCCAGACCACCATGGTGTTGCGCACCAGCGTGGAGCGACCCATTCATCTCCCCTTTGGAGGCACAGCATGATCCGCCCACTAAGCGAAGCCGACCTGGAGCGCTGGATCTACATCCGCCAGGCCGCCTACCAGGACTTTACCGATTACCGTGAGCCCGGCCACCGGGCGCGGCTCTTGTCGCGGCTCCCTTATGGTTACGGCGCGTTTGAGGGTACGGAGCTGGCCAGCGCAGCGTTCTTTTATCCTCTGCCGATGTATCTGGCCGGACGATTGGTCGAGATGGTCGGGTTGGCCGGGGTGCTAACTGCCCCCGAATACCGGCGCCGCGGACATGTCAAGGCGCTGCTGCTTGACGGCCTCCAGCGGCTCCACCAGCGAGGGGTGGGCTGGTGCCTGGAGTACCCCTTCGATCCCTTCTATTACGCCAAGTACGGCTGGCAGAGCGTTATTAACGGGATGGCCTTTAGTCTCCCCAGCCAGCTCCTTTACCAGGCCTTTACCGTTCGGCTCCGTCCCCAGCTTAAGCGGGTGGCGCTCGAGCCAACGCTAACCCAGGTCCAGGCCATCTATCACGCCTGGGCACGGCGCTATAACGGCACGCTGAGCCGCGACGAAGCCGTGCGCCCCGACTGGTCTAATCTGATCCGAGCCCCTTGGGATACGCGCGAGCGCCACCTCTACCTGGCCGCCGATGCCTACTGCGTGCTGCAACCGCACTCGGACGAAGCGGCGGATCGGCAGGAGGCGATTATTTATGACTACGCCTTTACCTCGCCGCAGGGCCGCCTTAATCTGCTGGCTTTCTGGGGGAACCTCTTTGGCCAGTACGAGCGGGTCCGCGTTACCCTCCCCGGCGACGAGCCGCTAACCAGAGAGCTGGATGAGTTTATCAAGCCCACCTCTTACTTTCAGGTGCGGATCGTGGATATCAAGGCGGCGCTGGCAGCCTTTACCAGCCCGGTCGCGGCCAGCTTGGCCCTGGCAGTCAGCGACGACTTCTGCCCCTGGAACGACGGTGTGTTTGTGGTCTCACTAAGCCCTCAAGGCATTGCGGTTACGGCTCGGGATCAGGCCCCAGACTTAAGCCTCGACGTGCGCACGCTGGCGGCCTTGCTGTTTGGCGACCTGAGCGCCGCCACAGCGGCTAACGCCGGGCTGCTACAGGGCGATATCGGTGTCGCTAGGCAGCTAGCCGAGCTTTCAGCTGGCAACCGCCCCTTTATGGCCGGCCACGACTACTTCTAGCCGCTCCAAAAAGCGCAGGGACGGGTTTTCCCGTCCCTGTCTCATAAGTCAAACTCCGTTTAGAAGTCCATGTCGCCCATGCCGCCGGGAGGTGTGCCCGGTCCGGCGGGAGCCTTGTCCTTTTCGGGCTTCTCGGCAATGACGGCTTCGGTCGTGAGCATCAGGCTAGCGATCGAGGCCGCGTTCTGCAGCGCGACACGGGTCACCTTGGCGGGATCGACGATACCAGCCTTGATCATGTCGTCCACAAAAGCACCCGTCTCGGCGTTAAAGCCGTAGCGGCCGTCATCTTTTTGCTTGATGGCGTTGACGATCACGCTACCCTCTGCGCCGGCGTTAGCGGCGATCTGCCGGGCGGGCTCTTCGAGCGCACGCATCAGGATGGCAGCGCCGGTGCGCTCGTCACCTTCGAGTTGGCTGGTCAGTGCGGCTACCGCCTTAACAGCATGGATCAGGGTTACGCCGCCACCTGCTACGATCCCTTCTTCAACTGCCGAACGGGCGGTTGAAAGGGCATCTTCGAAGCGGTGCTTCCTCTCCTTAAGCTCGGTTTCGGTGGCCGCACCGACGCGGATTACCGCCACACCGCCGGCTAGCTTGGCCAGACGCTCCTGGAGTTTCTCGCGGGCATAGTCGGAATCGGTATTTTCGACTTCAGCCTTGATGGCCTTGATGCGCGCCTCAATTTCGGCCTTGTTCCCTTGGCCCTCAATAATGGTGGTCTCTTCTTTGCCGATGCGGACGCGCTTGGCACGGCCCAGCATATTGAGCTTGACGTTCTCCAGCTTGAAGCCGAGCTCTTCGGAGATGAAGGTGCCGCCCGTAACCGCAGCGATGTCCTTGAGCATCTCCTTGCGGCGGTCACCAAACCCCGGCGCCTTAACCGCACAGATGTTCAGGGTGCCGCGCAGCTTGTTAACTACCAGCGTAGCTAGCGCTTCGCCCTCGACATCTTCGGCGATAATCAGCAGCGGCTTACCGGTCTGCACCACCTGCTCTAAGACCGGCAAGAAGTCTTTTAACGCCGCAATTTTCTTCTCGTGGATGAGGAGGTAAGCGTCCTCAAGGACGGCCTCCATAGCTTCGCTATCGGTGATGAAGTAAGGGCTGATGTAACCCTTGTCAAACTGCATCCCCTCGACCACATCGAGTTCGGTATCGAGCGACTTTGACTCTTCGACGGTGATTACCCCGTCTTTGCCGACCTTGTCCATGGCCTGGGCGATCATATCGCCAACAGCCCGCTCGTTGGCCGAAATGGAGGCCACTTCGGCGATCGACTTGCTGTCTTCGACGGCCTTGGCCATCTTGTTGATCTCTTTGACAGCTACCTCGACCGCCTTGTCGATGCCGCGCTTAAGCGCCAGCGGATTGGCGCCCGCTGCCACATTACGCAGACCTTCGCGCACGATCGATTGGCCAAGCACCGTGGCGGTGGTGGTGCCGTCGCCGGTGATGTCGTTGGTCTTGCTGGCGATCTCGATCAGCAACTTGGCGCCGATATTCTCCAGGGGGTCAGGCAGTTCAATCTCTTTGGCCACCGTCACGCCGTCCTTGGTGATAGTGGGGCTGCCGAATTTCTTCTCCAAGACCACATTGCGGCCCTTGGGGCCCAGCGTGACCTTGACCGCGTTAGCGACAGCATTGACGCCGCGCTCTAGGCCACGGCGCGCATCTTCTTTGAAAACTAGCTCTTTAGCCATATCGTTACCTCACCTTTGCGTTAAGCGACTACCGCGTGAATATCGCGTTCGGACAGGATCATCAGCTCGCGGCCGCCAAGAGTGACCTCGGTGCCGCCGTACTTGGCAAAGACCACCGTGTCGCCGACCTTGACTTCGAGTTCGACCCGCTGGCCGTTATCAAGCAGCTTGCCTGAGCCAACTGCCAGCACCTTGCCGCGCTGGCTCTTCTCCTTGGCAGTATCAGGCAGAACGATGCCGCTGGCTGTGGTGGTCGGCTCATCGATCACTTCAACGACGACCTTATCCCCTAGCGGTTTTAGCGTCATGTAGACCTCCAGTATGGTTTAGCGTGACTGTCTTAGCACTCTCGAGTCGAGAGTGCTAACCACTTCCGATTATTCTATGTTTAACCCACGCTGTCAAGTGCCTTGAGTCAAATCGGCTAAGATTCTATTAGAAAACGGATTTATGGACCGCTTAGCCACGCCTGAGGCCCAGGATAAGACCGGGGATAAAAGCCGCTGCGAAGGGGAAGTTGTTGGTGAGCACGGCTACTAGCGCCTGCCAGCCCTGGTTGAGCTGCTCAGACTCGAGCAGCGGGTTGACGGACTCCTGAATCCTTAACCAGTCGACCGTTAAGTAGCCGGCATAAGCCAGCAGTTGAATTGCTACAAACAACAGCCCCAGAGCGATAGCTAAGAGCTTGCCGACCTTTTTTAAGGCGTAGCCTGAAGCAAAGCCCGCCAGGCCGCCAAAAGTCAGTTGTCCCAGATAGGGCGCCAAGCTCTCAAGGTTGAAATCCGCCATCTGAGGTAGTCTAGCATACCCCCTAGACCTGCTCCGCAAAACAAACCGCTAACCTTTCAGGTCCTGAGATTTTGGTAGCATCCAGCTACCGGTAGTTGGTTACCGCAAAAAGCCAGAGGAGGCTCACCGATGATGCCATTAGGTAGGAAGTTATCGAGGCGGAGCTTTATCTATGCAGCGGCCGGGGCTGGACTGGGCCTGGCCGGCCTGTCGGCCACTAGCGGTAATGCCGAACAAAGGGGCCGAGAGCTGGGTATCCCCCTGTTAGCACCCGCACTAGCCAGCGCCATGTCCGTAGAGGCGGCGATCCAGGGGCGCAGATCCGAAAGAGGCTTTGTGCCGGCCCCTCTGACTATGGGGCAACTGTCCCAACTGCTGTGGGCAGCTCAGGGCATCACCGATCCCCATCCTGACCCGGTCCACAGATTTCTCCGGGCTGCGCCGAGTGCCGGCGCCCAGTATCCCCTCGATCTTTACGTGGTAGCAGGGTTAGTCGAAGGGCTGGAAGCAGGGGTTTATCATTACCGCCCCCAGGAGCACGAGGTTGGGTTGCACCTAACGGGAGATCTGCGCCGGCCCTTGGCCAGAGCCTGCTTGGGCCAGATGTTTATGGCGCCGGCACCAGTTTTAATCGTTATCACCGCCGAATATGGCCGTATCACCGGCCGGTACGGGGAGCGGGGCATCAGATACGCCCACATGGAGGTCGGCCATGTGGGGCAAAACCTTCACCTGCAAGCAGAAGCCCTTGGGTTGGGGACGGTAGTGATCGGCGCCTTTAGCGATGCAGAAGTGGCCGAGGTGTTACAGCTCCCCCCAAGACACGAGCCGTTATATGTGATGCCGGTCGGTCGGGTTAATTAAGGCTAACTTGAGAGCCATATTCTCGCACCGGCGCCGGTATCCGAGTCTTGAATGCCGGTTTTGTCACACTGCCAACCCGTTCGTAAAAATAGCTATACCCGGTTAAAATGCTAGCAGATCATGATGACCCGTCAGCTCTTGCCCTCACGGCTGCTAGACAATCACGCTCGGGGCTCCGTCGGCGCTTTCTTGCAAGACAAAGTGCGCCCGGGCGCAGAACTGTCGGTTGTCTCAGCTTTTTTCACCATTCACGCCTACGACGCTCTTAAACCCACGCTCGAGGGCGTTCACAAGCTCCGTTTCCTCTTCGGCGAACCGAACTTCATCGCGACCCTCGACCCGGCTAAAGCCCCAGCCCCGCACGCTCACATCGCCGAAGATCGGCTCGAGCTGTCCGCGCAACTCCGCCAGAGCCGTGTCGCCAGGGACTGCGCCCGCTGGCTCACGGAGAAAGCCGAGGTGCGATCGGTGCGCAAGCCCGACTTCGTACACGGCAAGCTCTATCACATCAAGCAAGGTGACTACGAGCGGGCGGTGCTGGGCAGCTCCAACTTCACAGTGCGAGGCCTTGGCCTCGGCGGTCGGAGCAACATCGAGCTAAACCTCGAGGTCACCGATTCGCGTGACCAGGAAGACTTGCGCAACTGGTTCGACGCCCTCTGGGACCACCCCGCTCTCGTCGAGGACGTCAAGGCGCAGGTGCTGCGGCACCTCGAGCGCCTCTACCTCCCCAAAGCCCCGCAATTCATCTACTACCAAACCCTCCACCATCTGTTCCCCCCTGACCGGGACGGGCCGGGGGAGCTTAAGCAGCCTCAGCGCCTTCAGGAAAGCGACATCTGGCAGACGCTCTTCGAGTTCCAGCGGCACGGCGCCGAGGCGGTTATTCGCAAACTGCTCAAGTACCGAGGCTGCATCCTGGCCGACAGCGTAGGACTGGGCAAGACTTACACGGCGCTGGCCGTCATCAAGTACTTCGAAAGTTTGAACGACCGCGTGCTCGTCCTCACCCCCAAGAAGCTCCGGGAGAACTGGACGCTCTACCAAGCCCAGAACAACAGCGCGCTCAACCCCTTCCTGCGTGACCGCTTCGCCTACACGGTGCTCTCGCACACCGACCTCTCGAGGGATTCGGGCACCGTCGGCCCCATCAACCTAGAGACGCTCAACTGGGGCAACTATGACCTGGTGGTGATCGACGAGAGCCACAACTTCCGCAACAACACGCGAGGCAAGCGGGGCGAAGATGGCAACGTCATTCGCAAGAGCCGCTACGAGCGCCTCCTAGAAGACATCATCGCCTCGGGCGTGCCGACCAAGGTGCTGCTCCTCTCGGCGACGCCCGTCAACACCGACTTGAGCGACCTCCGCAATCAGCTCCTGTTGATATCGGGTGGCGATGACCGCGCCTTCGCCGAGTCGCTCGGGGCGGCCAGCGTCAAAGACGTGCTGGCGGTCGCCCAACGCAACTTCAATCAGTGGGCCGATGGCCCGGCCCGCACGCCCGACGCCCTGTTGACGCGCCTCAGCGCCAGCTTTTTCACGCTGCTCGACGGCCTGACGCTGGCCCGTTCGCGCCAGCACATCCGCACGTACTACGGTCACGAACTGGCGCGCTTAGGCGGCTTCCCGGAGCGCCAAAAGCCCGTCGCTGTCTTTGCCGACATAGATACCAAGCGCTTTTTCCCGAGTTTCAAAGCCGTCCATGACGAAATCGACAAGTACCGGCTCGCCCTCTTCAACCCCTTCAGCTACGTGCTGCCGCCCCACCGCGCACGCTACGAGCAGGACGCCGTCAGCAACTTCTCGCAGGCCAACCGCGAGCGCTACCTCATCGGCATGATGAGGGTGAACTTCTTAAAGCGCCTCGAGAGCAGCGTATACTCCTTTGCGGTGACACTGGAGCGTACCATCGGCAAGATACGCGCTCTCATCACTAAGCTCGAGACCTTCGAGACCCGCCGCGATGCGGGCGACTTGGCGGCGCTCGACGCCGACGCCCCAAATGATCTCAGCCTGGACGACGAGGAGCTGCAGCTAGCCCTGCAAATCGGCAGGAACGTCCGCTATGACCTTCGGCACCTCGACACCGCGCGCTGGCTCCGCGACCTGTACGCCGACGAGCAGCAACTTGCGTCCATTCTGGAAGTGGCCCGCATGGTCACGGCCGAGCGCGACGCCAAGCTCCAGGAGCTGCGGGGCATCCTGACGGATAAGTTAAGCGCGCCGACCGTGACCAGACAGAGGGAAGCCAACCGCAAGACCCTGGTCTTTACCGCCTTCGCCGATACCGCCAAATACCTGTATGAGCAGCTTTTGCCGTGGGCCAGGGCTGAGGGCGTCCACCTTGGGCTGGTGGTCGGTACCGGCGAGAATGCCACCACGCTGGGCCGCAGCGACTTTAGCGCCATCCTCACCAACTTCGCGCCGCGCGCCAAGCGCCGCGCTCAGCTTCCAGGTTTCCCACAGGACGCGGAGATAGACGTGCTCATCGCCACCGACTGCATCTCCGAAGGGCAAAACCTTCAGGACTGCGACCAGGTGGTCAATTACGACATCCACTGGAACCCGGTGCGCCTCATCCAGCGCTTCGGACGCGTTGACCGCATCGGCAGTCAAAACGAGCGCATCCAGATGGTCAACTTCTGGCCCACCGACGACCTGAACGACTACCTGAACCTTAAGAACCGCGTGGAGGCGCGCATGGCCCTAGTCGACCTGACCGCGACCGCCCAGGACAACCCGCTCACCCCCGAGCAGGTGCGCACGGAGCTGTCCTACCGTGACCAGCAGCTTATGCGCCTCAAAGACGAGGTGCTCGACCTTGAGGACTTGGAGGGCGGCGTGACCCTGGCGGACTTTAGTTTGGACGACTTCCGCGCAGACTTGCGCGGCTATCTGGACGCGCACCAAGACGCCCTCGAGGCTGCCGCGCTGGGCCTATTCGCCCTGGTGCGGGCACGTGGTGCAGCGGAGCCGGGCATCATCTTCTGCTTGCGGCAGCGCGGCCTCGCGCCTGACGGCAGCCTCAACCCGCTCACCCCTTACTTCCTGGTCTACGTGCAAGAGGGCGGCGAGGTGCGCTACACCTACGCGCAGGCCCGTCAAACCCTGGAGCTCTTCCGCGCGCTCTGCGCCGCTGAACCACAGGCCGACCAGGCGCTTCACGACTATTTCGACCGGCGAACCAACAACCTGGAACATCTGGAGGTCGAAACCGCGTTGCTAAAGGCCGCCCTGGCAAGTATTCGCGGCGCTTTCCAACGCAAGGCTTCGCAGAGCTTGTTGTCCGGGCGCGGCGCAACCCTGCCCAAGCGCGAAGCGCAGGTGACCGAGGAGACCGAGTTCGACCTCGTGACCTGGCTCATCGTCACGGAGCCTATACATGAGTGACCTGAGAGAGAGCCTCCGCGTCGCCCTGGAGGACTTCGGAAGGCGGCCCCTCAAGGACGCGGCGCTCTCCCTCTGGAGCGCACTCGGCTACCGGAGCGACCGCACGCTCGACATGGCCTTCAGTGAGCTTCCGCCGGCGCCCCTTGCGCCCCTCGCCCCGCACGTTAGGCGCTTCGACCTCCTCTTTCAGCTCACCACCGGCGAGCTGCCGCTTGCCGGGCAGACGAGTCTCGGTGTCGGACGCTACGAGAATCAAATCCTCGAGTCCTACGTCTTCGCGGCAGTGGAGCTTGAGGCTAAACCCTACACCCGCACCGAGCTTGCCACCTTTGCGCGCGCCCTCAACCGGGCCTTCCCCATGCCGGTGATGGTGACCTTCAAGCACGGCGACTTGCTCACGGTCGCAGCCGTCCAGCGCCGCGTTAACCGGCGGGACGACGCCAAAGACGTGCTGGAAAAAGTCACGCTCATCCGCGACATCCGCTTCCAAAGCCCGCACCGCGCACACCTGGACATCCTGGCCGACCTCGCCTTGGCGCGCCTCGCCGAGAAAAAACCTCTTACCCACTTTGCCGAACTCGACCGTGCCTGGCGCCGGGTCCTGGACAGCAACGAGCTGAACAAGCGCTTTTTCCGCGAGCTAGCCAACTGGTTCTACTGGGCCGCCGAGCACAGCGGTGTGAGTTTCCCCGACGTGCGCGACGAGCCAAAACCCGCCGAGAAGCGCCGCAAGCAGCACCTCCAGCTCATCCGGCTGCTGACGCGCCTGATTTTCGTGTGGTTCCTGCGGGAAAAGCAGCTCGTGCCGGACAAGCTCTTCGAGGAAGCCCGGCTGAAAGCGCTCCTCAAGGACTTCGACCCGCAGGGGGAGGGCAGCAGCTACTACCAGGCCATCCTGCAAAACCTCTTTTTCGCCACCCTCAACACCGACATGGGCGACGGCCGCCGCTTCAAAGACGACGCCCCGAGTCGCTACAACGCGGGCTACATGGTCCACACCCTCTACCGCTACAAGTCCATGTTCACGGATCCGGACGCGGCGCTGAAGCTCTTCGCATCGGTGCCCTTTTTGAACGGCGGACTCTTCGAATGCCTCGACCGTGAACGGGACGAAGCCCAGAACACCCCCGAAGTGCGGATTGACGGCTTTTCCGACCGCCCCAATCACCGCGCTAACGTCCCCAACGCGCTCTTCTTTGCCCGCCCCACCCGCGCCGACCTGAACGCCGCCTACGGCACCAAGGGCAAGCGCTACGAGGTGCGCGGGCTGCTCTCCATCCTCAGCTCCTACAAGTTCACCATCACCGAAAACACGCCCATCGAGGAGGAGGTCGCGCTCGACCCCGAGCTTCTGGGCAAGGTCTTCGAGAACCTGCTGGCCGCCCACAACCCCGAGACCGAAGAGAGCGCCCGCAAGGAGACTGGCTCCTTCTACACCCCCAGGGACGTGGTGGACTTCATGGTGGACGAGAGCCTCCTGGCCTACCTCACCGAGAAGCTGGGCGCGGGTGACGACCTATCGAGCCGCCTGCGGGCGCTGCTGGAGTACCAGAGCACGGCACCCGCTTTCACCGATGACGAGCGCGCCCGGCTCATCGCCGCCCTTGACGGCTGCACCACCCTCGACCCCGCCTGCGGCTCCGGTGCGTTCCCCCTGGGCGTCCTGCAAAAGCTCGTCCACGTCCTTTCACAGCTCGACCCCGGCGGCGCACAGTGGAAAGAGCAGCAGGAAGCGCGCTTAGAGGCCGAAGTCCGGGCCGACCCCGAGGTTAGGGCGCTTAAACTAGACCTCGAGACCATCCGGGGCATCCAGCTCGCCGAAGCCCGCAATAAGGCCGAAGCCGAAGTCTTAGAGCGCCTCAAGGAGCGCGTCCAGACCCTCCAGGACGCCTTCGACCCCTACCTCACCGAACCCGACTACGCCCGCAAGCTCTACCTCATCGAGAACTGCATCTTCGGCGTGGACATCCAGCCGATCGCCGTGCAAATCGCCAAGCTGCGCTGCTTCATCTCACTGATCGTGGACCAGAAGGTGAACGACAGCCGCCCCAACCGGGGCATTTTGCCCTTGCCCAACCTCGAGACCAAGTTCGTCGCGGCGAACGCCCTCTACCCCTTGCCGGAGGCGCAAGGCATCAAGCCGCTGGAGGTCTACGCCAAGGAACAGGAGCTGGAGCGCATCCGCCACCAGCACTTCAAGGCGCGCAAGTTCAGCGACAAGAAGCGGCTACGCAAGCGGGACGCCGACACCCGCCGCGAGATTGCCGCCATCCTTAAGGAGCACGGCTTCGACACCAAAGTCGCCGACGAGATGGCGAACTTTGACCCCTATAACCAGAATGCCAGCGCCCCCTTCTTCGATCCCGCCTGGATGTTCGGCCTCACGGGGGGCTTTGGGGTCGTCATCGGCAACCCGCCCTACATCCGCCAGGAAAAGTTCAAGGACGACAAACCCGCCCTCAAGCGCCACTACGACGGCCCAAACACCGGCGTGTACACCGGCACCGCCGACCTCTTCGTCTACTTCTTCCGGCGCGGCGTGGACCTGCTCAAATTCGGTGGCGTACTCGCTTATATCTGCTCCAACAAGTACTTCCGCAGCGGTTACGGCAAACTCCTGCGCGACTACCTCGCCCGGCAGACCCGCATCCGGCTCTTGATCGACTTCGGCGACGCGCCCGTCTTTACCGCGATTGCTTACCCGAGCATCCTGCTGACGCAGAAGGCGCTACCCAACGGTAACGCCATGCGCGTGCTGTCCTGGAACCCCAAAGCCGACATCGAGACCTTCCGCGACACCTTCGAGGCCGAGAGCTTCGCGATGCCCCAGCGCGTCCTGACGCCGGACGGCTGGCGCATCGAGAGACCGGCCGTGCTAAAGCTGCTGGAAACGCTGCGGCAAGCCGGGACGCCGCTGGGCGAGTACGTGAACGGGCGGTTTTACTACGGGATAAAGACCGGCTTCAACGAGGCGTTCGTGGTGGGGCGGGCCGTGCGCGACGCGCTCATCCAGCAAGACCCCAAAAGCGCCGAGGTCTTGAAGCCCTTCTTGCGCGGGCGGGACGTGAAGCGCTGGCGGGTGGACTTTGCCGAGCAGTATCTTATCAAGATCGAGTCCTCGGAGAACAAGACGCACCCCTGGAGCAACAAACCAGACGCGGAAGCCGAGCGGATTTTCCGAGACACCTACCCCGCCATCCACGCCTTCATGCAGCAATACCGAGAGCAGCTCATCAAGCGCTACGACCAGGGGAAATACTTCTGGGAGTTGCGCTCTTGCGATTATTGGCAGGAGTTCGAGCAGCCGAAGATTGTCTATCCGAACATATGCTTACGAAATGAGTTTGCATGGGACGACCAAGCGTACTTCTCAAACCAGAAAACTTTCATCATTCCGAGAGCGCCAAAGTACCTTATCGGCATCCTAAACTCTCAAGTTGTCAACTGGCTCTTTCAGCAACTTCTTCCCAAGCTTCAAAACGGTTACTTCGAGCCTAGCGCCATCTATCTCACTAAATTCCCCATCCCCAACGCCCCACCTCCCACCCAAGCCCTCGTCACCCGCCTGGTGGACTACCTGCTGCTCTCGGCGCAGCCCCCCGCCGGTTCCCAAGCCGCGCTCATGGTGCCCTTTTTTGAGCAACTGCTGGATGCGCTCGTCTTTGAGCTTTACCTGCCGGACGTATTACACGGTGCGGGGCGGCGGCCCTTCGAGACGCTCTCGGCGGTCGCCTGGCCGGAATCACCCGGAGTGGAGGGTTTGCGGGCGCTCTATACGCGGCTCTACGACCCGCAGCATCCGGCGCGGAAGCTGGTGCTCTGCCTGGACAGCATCCCGGAGGTGCGGCTGATTTTGCAGGGAGCGCGGCAGGCGGTGGTGGGGGCGGTGGTGAATGACGACGACGAGTAGCGTGTCGAACGCCGGCCTCGCGTGGCCAGAGCCAGCCGTGGCCCTACCAAGCAGGGACTGATTTGATAGGGCTAGGGAAAAGCTGGAATTGGCCGGTACTACCGGAGTGTAGTTACCACCATCTGGGCGACCGTATAGTAAAGCGGTATACCTACGGTGACATTAAACGGGAAGGTCAGTGCCAGCGCCGCAGTAAGTGCGAGCGATGGATTCGCCTCGGGGATGGCGGCTCTCATCGCCGCCGGCGCTGAGATATACGAAGCGCTACCGGCCATAACACCGAGCATCGTCGCCCCACCCACACTCAGCCCGACCAAAGAGCCAACAAACACTCCGAGTAGGCCATGAATCGGTGGCATGATGAGCGCGAAGGCCAGTAGGCGAGCGCCGACCGTTTTCCACTCATTTAGTCTCGCAGCGGCGACAATCCCCATGTCCAGCAGGAACAGGCACAATACCCCCGCAAACATGCCGTCAAAGAAGGGCATGACCGTTCTTGTCCCGGTGTAGCCTGCAATGTAGCCGATGATCAGACTGCCTCCCAACAGCAGAATAGCCTTGCCGAGAACGGCCTCCTTGAGAAGCTCCAGTTTATTCAATCTCACGTCGGCGCCCACTTTTGCTTTAGCCAACGCGAAGCGCGCCAAGAAGATGGCGGTAATGATAGCCGGACTGTCCATCAAAGGATAGAGCGCGGGCACAAAGGCCTCAAAAGATGTTCCGCGCTTCTCCAAAAAGGCAAACCCGGCGACCATCGTTGCCGCGCTCACGGCTCCATAGTGTCCGGCGATGGCTCCGGCATTGGCAACATCGAATTTCAACCTAGTTAAAATGACAAATCCCAGCGAGACGATACTTACACCTAAAATAACGGCCGCCAGCGCTGGCGCCCATACCGCTGCGATGCCCGCTTTGGCAATCCCCACTCCGCCCTCTAGGCCGATGGCGGCTAACAAGAAGAGCAGCATGGCGGTGCTCATATCCGCGGGAATCTTTAGGTCAGACTTGACTAGCCCGGCAAACACACCCAAGGCAAAGAACAATATTGGCAGCGATGAGATCTGTCCTAGTATTACGCCTATCACTTCCATGGCCTTGGCCTCCGATACGTTTAGGCTCCTCGCCGTTTTGAACTGCGCTCCAGCTTCAAGGCCGCGCCAAGCAGATGCAGACCAGTGTTAGCCTAGTGGCGCCGCACTAGATCAGGGTGTATTTAATCCAGCTACCGTGCCTCTAATCACCAGTGTCCATTCTAACGCCAACTCTTCAGGCATCACCCGGCGAGTAGAGCGGCGCTGGCCACATCAGCAGTGGTGCCTTGAACATCACCTTAAAGCATCAGTCGCGGCGTAGCTCGCTTCCAGAGGCATAAGTCCCTTTTCAGGCGCCGAGTTAGCACTACCAGGGCAGTTGGAAACCGCCGTGATGGTTGCTCTGGTAGTACAGCTCAATCTCATGGGGGATACTGTCGATATCATCAACCACCTTAAACAGGTACATGTCCTGTTCGTGAATGGCGCCCTGTCGCACCAGCGTCTCGCGCATCCACTGCACTAGCCCTTGCCAAAACTCTACCCCCACCAGGTAGACCGGGAAGGGCTTGATCTTCTTAGTTTGAATCAAGGTCAGCGACTCAAACAGCTCATCGATGGTGCCGAAGCCACCAGGGAAGACCACAAAGGCAGTCGAGTACTTGACCAGCATCACCTTGCGGACAAAGAAGTAGCGGAACTTTAGCTCGTCGGTCTGATACGGGTTGGGCGACTGTTCGTGCGGGAGGTCGATATTAAGCCCGATGCTCCGCCCCCCGATGTCGAAGGCCCCCTTGTTGGCCGCCTCCATGATGCCGGGGCCACCGCCGGTCAGCACCGCGTAGCCTGAACGCGCCAGCGACTTGGCTAGCGCCTCGGCCTGGCCGTAGTAAGGGTTATCGGGCTTAAAGCGGGCCGAGCCGAAGATAGTCACCGCCCGCCCGACATCGCTCATCTCCTCAAACCCCTGGACGAACTCGCCCATGATGCGAAACAGCCGCCAAGACTCCTCGGCTAGCACATCGATGACATATTGCTTTTCGGTCTTCATACTCCATTCTATCCACCGCGACGGCGACAGGGCGTGCCGACCCAACAATAACTCGGGTACTATGGGGTGCTGCCGATGATCCGGGGTCTGGTAAGCAGCATGTCCAACGATAAGGTTGCCACCGCTGGCAGCCAAAGGAGACGACTGATGCGCCTCTTGGTACTTTGCACCCACAACTCCGCCCGCAGCCAGATGGCCGAGGGGTGGCTTAAGCACTATGCCAAGGC